>DASYIL010000344.1:0-12805 GCA_035997545.1 Pseudonocardiaceae bacterium | reverse complement strand
ACACCCTCGCCTACCAGGTCCAACGGCGCCTCGACGAACTAGGGGCGGACGCACCAGCACACGAAAAGGCACGCGCCGAACTGCTCGTCGGCGAGGCTCGGCAAGCAATCCAAGAACAGGCACCACTACCACGGGTACGCGAGCTGACCAGCGAGCTCCAGCAAGTCCTGCAGGGACTAATGGCAGCCAGAGTCGGCGCCGGCGTCGGAGGCGGGGGCACGCAGCGCGGGCCATCCCCAGGCACCGGATCCGCTGCCGACGACGACGTCATCGACGCCGACTTCGACCGAAGCTGACGGCAGCAGCATGCATCCAGAATCACCCGGGGTGGCTACCGTGCAATGGCTCACGTATCCGATGAGCCGTCCGGGCTGAAGCTGGCGGCGGCGGTTCCGCTGACCAGTCGGGTGATCGCCACCCCCAGGACCAGATTGATTGTCGCGGTGGCCAGCCGGGCCGTCAGGTCCTGGGACAGCACCAGCGGGAGCAGTACCGCGATGGCCGTGCCGACCCCGGCGATCCAGCCGAAGTACCACATCGGCCGTGGAGCATTCAGCAACAGGATGTGCATCCCGGCGGTGGCCAGCAGCGCCACCAGCGCCGCACCGCTGGCGTAGCCGAACATGCTCGCGCGCACCACCGCGCCACCCGGCCGGATACCGAGGATGGGGTAGTTCAGTATGCCGTGGACGAAGAGAAACCCGGCGATCGCCAGACCGAACACGATCACCGCCGTGATCGCCCCGCCCGTCCACAACTTGCGTCCGTCGACGACACCGCTGGGCTGGCCGCTGCCGAAGGGCTCGGAATACGGCTCTTGGTAAGCGGACATGTGCCAGGACCTCTCTCGTGCGGTCGAGACCACACGTGTTCCACAGGAGGCGGACTGCCATGACCTTTATCGACCTTTATCGCCACCTTGGCAACCGGACGGGTAGCGAACCTGGGCACGGCAAGCCCAAATCGTCCCCTCCCGTTTCACCTGCGAGTGCAGTCCCATGCATCATTCGGAGTTGGCTGGTTGGCGGCAGTCTTAACAGAGGGGAATTCCTCCACGTCCCTGGCCTGGCAGGAGGACAGGGACGGTCATTTATCACACCGCCATGCCCAGG
This sequence comes from Pseudonocardiaceae bacterium, assembly GCA_035997545.1. GTDB lineage: Bacteria > Actinomycetota > Actinomycetes > Mycobacteriales > Pseudonocardiaceae. The sequence continues at coordinate 11,693 of DASYIL010000344.1, read as the reverse complement.
ATGTTGATCGTTGCTCCGCGCACGAGAGCGTGCACCTCAACCAAGGAGCACCCGCGATTATCCAGTGCCGTCACCTGGACGCCATCGGCCCGCCCCGCGGAGTAGCGAAGGAGCATAGCAATGAGCGCGGAACACAAAGTCACCGATGGCGACCGGAGCAGCCAGCCCCGGCTGCACCAGCATGGGGTCGAGATCCAGACGTTCGGCGACCTGCGGCTCATGGCCCATCGCCCTGGCCCATGACGCACGGCTGGTGAGCGTGCAACTGCTCAACCACATCCTCGCCGACACAGCGATCCTCTGTAGCCTGTACAAGAAGCACCACTGGCTGATGCGCGGCCACACCTTCTACCAACTACACCTTCTGCTGGACAAGCATGCCGGCGAGCAAATCGAACTCATCGCAGAACGCACACCTCGTGCCCACCCCCGCCGTCGACGCCTGACCGACGCGACGCAGGGGGTGCTATGGCACTCATGCGTTTCGGTCCTTTCCGTACCCGCGGCCGCGCAGGGCCAGCCACGGTGCGGGAACTGCAAGGCGTTCCTGCCGTGGATCGTCGACGCTGTCAGGCGACGTGGACGACGGGTCGGCGGTAGGGGTCGGGTTCAGCCCGGCGAAGGATCTCCCGGGTGACGGGGGCGACTTCGCCGACGCCGAAGAACAGGTAGCGGAGCAGGTGCACGATGGGGTTGCCCTCGGTCCAGTCGAAGTAGATGTGCGGTGGAGTGCCGGTGATGTCGCGGATGTGCAGGAGCAGGGCGGCGATCGCGTTGGGGACGGCGGGGCTGGCGACGCGTAGGATGCGGTAGCCGCCACAGTGGGCGCCGGCGACGTGCAGTTCGGTTTCGAACTCGGACGGGTCGGTAATCGTGACCTCGAGGAACACGATCCGGTCGGGGTCCGGGATATGGTGGTGGGCCAGTTCCTCGGCCGTCTTGTCGCGGTACTCGGCCGCATCGCTGGCATCGGGCTCGTTGGCGACGATGCGGAGCGGGCCTGGTCCGACCTCACTGATCAGCTGTTCGGCGGCCTTGTCGAGGTGCACCGCGGTAACGCGCAGTTCGAATGCCCGCACGACTCGGGAGGAAAACGACACGACGATGATGCCGCCGATGAAGCAGGCCGCGATCTTGACCCCTTCGGGTCGCTCGATGATGTTCGCGATGGTGGTGTAGACGAACACCGCCGCGATCACCGCGAACACCGCGGTACTGCGGCGTCGCCCTGCGTGATGCACCGACAGGGTCACGGCGACGGCCGCGGAAGTGATCAGCACCAGCACACCGGTTGCGTAGGCGCCGCCCTGAGCGTCGACGTCGGCGTCGAACAGGACGGTCACCAGGAAGGCGACCGCGGTGAAGACCAGCACCAGCGGGCGCACCGCCCGGGCCCAGTGCGGGGCCATCCCGTAACGGGGCAAGTACCGCGGGACGAGGTTGAGCAGCCCGGCCATGGCCGAGGCGCCGGCGAACCACAGGATCACGATTGTGCTTAGGTCGTACAGGGTGCCGAAACCATTGCCCAGCTGGTCGTGAGCCAGTAAGGCCAGGGCGCGCCCGTTGGCTGGGCCACCGGGCTTGAATGCGTCGGGCGGGATCAGCAAGGTGGTCACGACACTCGTCGTGAGCAGAAACACACTCATGATCGCAGCCGCGGTGGTCAGGAGCTTGCGCGCGCCGCGGATGCGTCCGGTCGGCCGCTCCTCGGTGTCGCCCGCATCGCCCTGGATGAGGGGCATGACCGCGACGCCGGTCTCGAACCCGGACAGGCCCAGGGCGAGCTTAGGGAACACCAGCAACGCGATCGCCACCATGAGCAGGGGGTCGGGATACTGGCTGACCACCAGTCGGGACCAATCGAGGACCAGTCCGGGATGGGTGAGCAGCTGCATCACCGAGGCCACAACGACGACCAGGTTCAGCGCGAGGTAGGTCGCGACGAGGGCGACGGCGATCCCGATCGCCTCGCTGAAGCCGGCTAAAAACACCCCGCCCAGCAACGCCAGCAACACCAGGGTGATCGCGACGTTGTGCCCGTGCAGAACCCCGGGAACGAACGGGTTTTGCACCAGGTGAGCCGTCGCATCGGCCGCCGACAGCGTCATGGTAATCAAGAAGTCAGTGGCGGCGAAGCCCAGCAACACCAGCACGAACAGCTTGCCCCGCCACCACGGGAGCAACCGCTCCAGCATGGCGATCGAGCCCTCCCCGTGCGGGCTCTCCCCAGCCACGTGACGGTAGACCGGCAACGCCCCGGCCAAGGTCACCACCACGAGCACCAGCGTGGCCAGCGGAGAAAGGACCCCAGCGGCCAGCGCGGCGATACCCGGTTGGTAACCCAAGGTGGAGAAGTAGTCGACACCGGTCAAGCACATGACCTTCCACCACGGATGCCTGCGGTGCTCGGCCGAGGGCCGGGCGTGCGGGCCGTGATGCCGGCTCGACTGCGCCGTCAACCCCTCCAGCAACCACAGACCGATCGGATGGCGCGCCCGTTCGCGTGCGGACGTGACCACGAGATCCTCCCTATGTCGAGCGCCCGCCGGTCCAGTGCGGGAGAACCATGCCACTTACCGCCCGGCGCGTCGCTGTCGCAAGCGTCAGGCTTCGTCCAGCTGAGGGAGGAGCACTTCCTGCACGATGAGCAGGATGGCGGCCGCGATCGGGATGGCTACCAGTGCGCCGACGATTCCGAAGGCTACCCCGCCGAGCAGTACCGCGACGACGGTGATCACCGAGGGTACGTCCACGACCCTTCCGATGATCTTGGGGAATAGCAAGTAGCTCTCCAGGAACTGGTAGAGGACAAAGAACACCGCGGCGGCCAGCATCACCGGCACGGAGACGGTCAGTGCGACGAGGGACACGACGACCCCTGCGACGGCACGACAGGGACCAGGTCCAGCAGCGCGACCATGATCGCCAGCAGCGGGTAGGGCACCCCGAAGATCAGGAGCCAGACGAAGGTAAGGATTCCCGCGATCAGCGAGACGATCACGTTGCCCAGCACGTAACTCCCCACTTGCGCAAAGATGCGGTCGCCGATGAGGATCACCTCGGCCTCCGGGACTTAGGTACCAGACGGTACAGCGTGCTGCGCACCTGAGGGAGGGAGCGAGAAAGTACACCGTCAGCACGATGACCGCGACAATGCTGACCAGAGCGTTGAACACGATCGCCCCCGCGCCTAGCACCCCGTTCACAATCTTTGCGGTGCCACCGGTGAGCATCACAATCGCGCTGCTGCTGCACGAGGCCGGCTACCGAGTGGTCGCGGTGAGTGACTCGCAGGGGGCGATCTTCTCCAGGAACGGCCTGCACATCCCCAGCGTGAAGAAGTTTAAGAGGAGAACAGGCGTCTCCAGGCGGTGTACGGCCCGACCGTGTGCTCGCCGAGCGCGGCGTGACCGTCATACCGGACGTGCTTGCGAACGCTGGCGGGGTGACCGTCAGCTACTTCGAGTGGGCCCAGAACCGCGCCGGGCTGTACTGGACGGCCCAGCAAGTTCGCGACAGGCTGCGCGAGCGTATGGTCAGCGAGGCCGAACACCTGTGGGATTTTGCGACCGAACGCGATATCCCCCTGCGCACCGCCGCGTACGCCCAAGCACTGACGCGCATCGGCGAGGCGGTGGACGCCAAGGGTCACAAAGAGCTCTACACCGGCTGATGAGTTCAAAGAAAGGGTCTGCGGGACACGCTCTCATGTCGGCGTCAGGGCGGTTTGGACCACCAGGCCGAGCGATCTCGATCGGGCCGACTGCCAGCGCGGCCCGTCCGCTCCGGTGGGTAGGCCCCGTGCTAAGGCTGCTGGTACATGGCGTGCACCGTTGTCCAGGCGCGGGTGGCGAAATGCAAGTTGAACCGTGTCGGGGTCGTTGAGGTCGTGACCGGAGACATCGCGGATGCGTTGCAGCCGGTAGCGCAGGGCGCTGCGATGCAGTGACAACGCTTTGGCGGTGAGATGCGATCAGGCGGCCTCTGTCGCGCACCGGAGCCCCCCGTCTCAAGGGCCCGTTGCAAGACCTGCTCACGAGAGCGGTGGTCGGCTTCGGGTAAGCGTCGGGCCGACCGGGGCCGGCCCAGGCGGTGAGGTTGCCGTATCGGTCCTCGATGGCGACGGGCAGCCCGGTCAGCTCGTGCACCGCCCGGGCGATGCCATCTTGGCCCTCCCCGGCGGAGGCCACCGCGGTGAGACGGTTCTCTCACCGAGCCAGCCACCGTAGCCCTGGCACCGACGAAATGCATGCATATAGTCACTGCCGAAAGGGCCCGATCTCGTTCGCCAGCGCTTCAAGACCATACCGCGCCACGTGCTCTGCGTTGTCCAGATCAATGGTACGGATACCGTCGCGCTTCAGGCGTTCGTTGATAGCAGGCAGGTTATTGCGCACGGTGTCCTTCTCGGCTTCCGTGGTCTTGCCTCTATGCGGCTTGCCCGCGTGCTCCAGAGTCGAGTAGTCCAGCTTGTCGACAGCCGGTGCTGGTGCTGGCCTAGCTTGCTTGCGCGCCGGATACGCCGGTTCTGCGCGCCGGATAATGTCCGCCATATGCACACCGGCGGCGAGATTGTTGAATGCTTCGATCTCCATCGTGACAGCTTCCGGCTCTGACCCATCGCCCTGGTAGAGCTTGAGGCTGACGATGCTCAGCGCACCCTTTCGGATGGAGTCAACCTCATCCTGAGCTGCCTCGATCTCCACGGGGCCGTTCCCGAGAGCCGGGTGCTGCTCAACGATGATCCGTACCACAGCGTCGTCGTCTTCGATGATCTTATTAGTCAAGTCCGAGAAGCGAACCATGCGTTGCGCCATGTGGAGCCACACCTTCCTCTGTGGAACATTATTACTTGCGCGAATGCTATCACCCGCACTGACAGGCCTTTTGAAGGCCTCCACCATCGCCTGCGACTATGAGGTCACTGCGACACCCAAATCGTTCACTCCGCAGCTCGACTTTCAATCCTTCCGTTCCTGGGATTGCCGGACTGCCGTGGAATCAGACTGGCTTCACTACGTGGTGGGACACACGTCGCTGGGCCACATGTGACACGGGCAACCAGGTCAACACCGAGAGCCAAGGCTTCCCCGGCCACAGCGGCAGCGCTTAGGGCTCACCGACCACTGAAGAGCTCGAACCGGGCGGTCCGCTGGCGACACCATCACAGTCCGGTTCATGAGGGTGATCGGACCCGACGGCGTCAGCCTGTTCACCACGGCCACCATCGTCAAGTCCTCGGGCGACCAGACCTACACGTTCGTCGTGTAGATGGGGGAGGACCTCGGTGCCGAAGCGCATGATGTTCGTCAGAGTGCGGGTACGGTCACCGGCGCCTTCGACCATGAGAATGAAGTGGCTGATGCCGGTGCGCCGTGCCGTGGCGGTCAGCGTGTTGAGGCAGTGTTCGGGGGTGCCGACGGGGTGCAGGCGGCACAGCAGCTCGGTGTACTCGTCGGGGTTACGTGGGTGGTACGGCCCACCATCGGCGCGGCGGTAACCGGCCAGCCCCGGGCCGAGCCAGCGAGGAAGACAGGTCCGCATGGTGGCCATCGCCTCGCGCTGGCTGTCGGCGACATAAGCGAGTGCGGCGGCAATGTGCCCGACCTGGCGGGTAGCTACCTGGTTGTAATGACCAATGAGCGCCACTTTCTCGGCGTCACTGGCGTGCATGCCGAGCAGCAGCGGCAGGCCACGCTGCGCGGCGAGCTCCACGGTGGCGGCGGTGGTAGCGGCCAGGATGATGTCGGGGTGCGGTTGGGTCCGTGGCCGAGGAACGACGTCGACGTCGGAGAAATGAAAGTGCGGTCCCGAGGCGGCGAGGCGGGGCCCGGTCAGGGCGGCGAGAAGCAGGTCCAGGGATTCGGGAAAGCCGTGCTGATAACGGTCCAAGCCGGTACCGAATACCTCGAGGTCTATCCATGGGCCACCCCGGCCGACACCGAGGCGGAACCGTCCGCCGGAGAGCTGGTCAAGCAGTGCGGCTTGCTCGGCCAACGCGACCGGGTGCTGGGTGGACAGCACGCTGACCGCGGTACCGACCGCGACCCGCTGGGTGGCGCCGAGCAGGTAGCCCGCTAGGGTGATCGCTGAGGGGCAGACCCCGTAGGACATGAAGTGGTGCTCGGCGACCCACACATCGTCGAAACCGGCTTCCTCAGCAGCGACCGCAGCCGCAACCGTGGATTCCAACACGGTGGTGTGGTCCTGGCCGGGGAACTGCGCGGCGAGCAGGAACGCCCCGAACCGCATGAGCCTCCGCCTTCGGCCGTGGACGTGTCAGGGTCGGCACCGCCGAATCCAATGCCGACCCTGACCGTCGGATGGTCAGCAGTCCCGCAGCTCGGGACTCTGGTTCAGCAACTGGCCGCGCGCGGAAATGAACGCCCGGTAGCGGGTACCGCCGGTTGCGGAGGGTCGGAACGCGGCGACGCGGTGGCAGTTCTGGAAAGGCAGCTTTACCGCGAAGTGACGTTCCAGACCACCCCGGATGGCGCCGGAGGCCAGCGCCCGCAGCAGCTGTCCTCGCTCTGCCTCACTGGGCGGAGGGATCTCGTGGTCAGCGAATTCGGTGACCTCCCCGGCGAGCTCAAGGTCGGCCACTACTCCGCTGATGACCTGCCAGGCGTAGGGCAGCGACAGCCGCACACAATCGACGAAGTTGGCCTCGTCGACCTCGCCGTGCTGGGCACGCTCGAGCAATGCGGTGGGAACGTCGAGGGACATGGCTTCCTCCGGTGTGAGTGCACGGTCAGGGCTTGGTAGCCCGGAGCTGACCCGTATGAGTGAGCGCGTCGGAGCCGTGGATGAAATCCGACCTGGAGTGGTAGCAAGCCACCCCCAGCTCGCCCTCGGCGAACGGGCCGGTCACCGCGAGCCATCTCGGTCTCCGGTCGCACCGAGCGCGACGGCCAGGTGCTGGTTTATGTCGGCGTCCACCGCCAACACCGGACGGCCGGCGGCCACCAGGTGGCGGAGAGCAACGCTGCCAGCGTGGTCTTGCCGCTGCCACCCTTGCCTACCAGGACGATCTTCAAAGGCGTCCTCCATGAGGGTTGAGTCGGAAGCCAGGAGACTACTGATAACAGTTATCAGTGTCGTCCGGGGCTGAGCTGTGTGTCGATCACCAGAACGAAGGATGCGGACCATGCGGCCAGTCACGATGCGCAGACGAATCCGGTGGCGGGTCATGCCTGCCAGCCTTCCACTTGAGCTGCACGGACAGCTTCCGTGTAACGCGGACACGTTGGGGGTATTCACTACCAACGTGTCTCTTTCCCGCAGTTCGCCGAACGTGATCCACCCGACGTTGCTGCGGCACTACGAGGAGGTGGGGAGTGGGGCGCAATGGCCGACATCACCCAGCTGATCCTGGACGATCATGAGACGTTTCGGCGGGAGTTCGCCGCCCTCGACGACGCCAACGAGCCCGAGCAGCTATGCGCGATCTGGGACCCCCTCGCCGCACTGCTCGACGTACACGCAGCGGCTGAGGAGGTCATCTTCTACCCGCAGTTGCTGCGCCGTGGCGACGACGACGCCGAAGACGAGACCGGCGGAACGCCACCCTCAGTGTGCGCGAGGACCCGGCGGACCGCTTCCTCAAGTTCAAGGCCGACCATGCCGATACCCGCGATCTGGATACCAGTGACAAAGACCCGCAGGAGTACGTCGACGCGGTGCAGGCGCAGATCTCTCCCGGCGTCGAGAACGGCTCGCTGGGTATCGGCAGTTTGAAAGGACGTTGACCATGACAGATCACCTGCTACGCCAGCACGCACCGATCCCGGCCAGGGGATGGCAGCAGATCGACGACGAAGCCAAAACCCGCCTGACTCCGAAGCTGGCCGCGCGCCGGCTGGTCGACTGGTCCGGGCCGCACGGCTGGGCGCATTCCGCCACGAACCTCGGCCGGACCGCGCCGCTGGATGCCGCACCGCCCGGGACGAAATCCGAGACGGTGGTCACCCGGCAACGGCGAATCCTCGCGCTGACTGAATTCCGGGTGAGCTTCACCGTGGAGTGCTCCGGATTGCAGGACGCCGAGCGCGGCGCCACCGACGTGGACTACGCCGATCTCGACCGTGCCGCTTACGATGCCGCGTTGATCGAGAACCGCGCCGTCTTCCACGGCTGGCCGGAAGCGGGGATCACCGGCATCGTGGAGTCCAGCACGCATCCCTCGCTGTCGCTGGGGGAGGACGCCAAGGGTTACCCGCACGCCGTCGCCCGGGCAACTGATCTGCTACGCCAGGCAGGCATCGGGGGCCCGTACGCCCTGGCCATTGGCCCGGACAGGTACACCCACGTCGTGGAGACGACCGAGCACGGCTACCCCTTGTGGGAGCACCTGACCAAGATCCTCGGCGGAGAGATCGTGTGGGCTCCGGGCCTGGACGGTGCCCTGGTAGTGACCAAGCGGGGTGGCGACTTCGTCCTCGACGTAGGGCAGGACCTCTCGATCGGCTATTCGCGGCACGACGCCGAGCTGGTAACGCTCTACCTAGAGGAAAGCTTCACCTTCCGCGTCACCGAGCCCGACGCGGCCGTCGTCCTCACCGATAGGTAGCGGTGAACGGCCGGGGCCCGCAACACTCACCGCCGGTCGCGCCGTCCGCTGCGACGCAGTTCGCCAGCCTGTTCGAAGGTGAACTGCGCGCTCGGAGCGCGGGACAGCGTGCAGGTGCTGGCCGTCGTGGTCGGCGTGGCTACGCCGGCTCGGCCTGCCAGCCCCGCGGGACTGGCCGTCGCCGGAGCTGGGACGCAACCCTGCCTGAGCAGACAGGCAAGCCCGACGGTTTCGCCGCTCCGCAGTCCAGGTATAACGCCGAGCGGCGGTCGGCGCCGACTCCCGGGGGATCGGGGCCGTCGGTGGTGTGGCGGGTGTGCGGGGTGCCCGCACTGGGTAACCTCAGACATGCAGCAGCACGAGATCGTTGCGGCCCCGCCCTCAAGGAGCGCCCCATGTCAACCTGGGTACCCATGCCTTGTCCGGTCGAGGGATGTGGATACATAGCCCAATTCCAGCTGGAAAAGACCAAGGAAGCCGAGCCCTACGAACGAACCAATATACTTAATGCCCTCAGCCACGAGCATCCCGATCATCCAGATGGGCTTGGATCAATAGTCAGCACTGATAGCCCAGCGGATTAGATCCGGCGTCCGGGAACCCCGATAGGTCAGCTCAACCCGGACGGAGCGCGGATCGGGAGCGACACCACGCCTGGCCCGAGGAGGCCTGCCACGCTCAGCGACGACGATCCCGTCGGCCCGCCGGCCGGCGCAGCGCCTCACGCACCGTGTGCCGGCTGACGGCGTACTCGGCGACCAGGGTCAGCTCGCCCAGGAAGACGTCGGTGAACTCGCCGACGTCCAAGTCGCCGATGCCCAACGCCAGCTGGTACGCATCAGCATCGACCGCCCCGCGCCCGCTGCTGTCGGGAACCCCGGCGAGCTCGCGGCGAGGGACGAGCTGCGCTCCTACCGGCAGACGACCTTCGCCGACCTCGCCGCCGCTGCGGAGACCGGTACGGGGCCGCTGGTGCTCGACGTCACATGAGGCCTCTATGCAGCAGTCCGCATCCAGACTGCTACGCGGAGCACCATCGGCCGGTCAGGATCTAGTGGACGCCACCCCGTCGGCTATCCGCGGATCTGCTGCGCCCGCGGCGCGGTCCGACGTGGTGGGCTCCTCGGCGGGATACTCGACCAGAGCCAGGACCCGACTGGCCATGAAGCGTGCGGTGCGCACCGGCCTCCCGCTACGAGTGACTTCGGTGACCTCCACGACGCCCCGGCCGTGGGTCGTTTCGACCCGCCTGCCGGCGCGGGTGGCCTTGATCTCGTAAGTGCGAGTGGAACCGCCGGCGTCGATCACGACCTCGATCCGGTCGCCCTTCATGACTCGCCGTCCTTCGTGCCGCCACTGCGGATGTGGAAAAGAGGGCCCGGGCCGGTGCATTGTCGCCTCACGGCGAGCAGCGCACCGCGGCTTCAGCCGAACGATCGTCCGCGGTGGCAGTGTGTAATAGGACCCGGGGGACACATACCCCGGCCCGGACACCTGATACAACCACCCGGGCGCCGCTGTATTCCGCTCCGGCCGTACCCGTTGACGACTAACCTCATCTCGATGAGCAGAGCAGCGCCGCGCATCGTCTCGCTGTTGCCTTCGGCAACGGAGATCGTGTGCGCGCTCGGGTTGGAAGAGTCGCTGGTCGGCGTCACACACGAATGCGACTACCCACCGGCAGTCGTCGGAAAGCCGCAGCTGACCGCGAGCCGCATCTCGCACCAGACGATGACGAGCGCCGAGGTTGACCACGCCGTCCGCTCGCAGCTCGACGGGCACGGTTCGATCTACGATCTCGACGAAGCCCAGCTCCGCACACTCAAGCCGGATCTCATCCTGACGCAGGAGCTGTGCGACGTCTGTGCCGTCAGCTACCGAACGGTCGAGCAGGCCGCGCGGATGTTCTCCGAGGACAACACAGAGGTCGACGTTGTCTCGCTGGAGCCGAACACGATCGCCGACATTCTCGCCAACATCCGCACCGTCGGCCAGCTGACCGGTACCGACGCGCAGGCCGAAGCACTGGTCGCCGAGTTGGCAACGCGGCTCGACGCGCTGACACGTGCACTCGTCGATGTCACGCACCGCCCGCGAACACTGGTCCTGGAATGGCTGGAGCCACCGTTCGCGCCGGGCCATTGGGTCCCCCAGCAGATCGCCTTGGCCGGCGGTAATCACACGTTCGGCAACGCAGGTGGGCCGTCGCGCACGACGACCGCCGAAGAGATTCGCGCCTACGCGCCGGATGTGATCGTGCTCGCTCCCTGCGGCTACTACGTGGAAGACACCCTGCGCGAGTTGCCGCGAGCGCAGCTGCCGCTAGGCTGGCATGAGCTGCCAGCGGTGCGGGAGGGCAACGTCTGGGCGGTTGACGCAACCTCGTATTTCAGCCGACCGGGCCCTCGCGTCGTCGAAGGCGCGGAGATCCTCACGCACATCATCCGCCCGCAGCACTTCGGCGCGCCGGATGAACACATGGCCGTGCGCGTACCGCCAGCGTTAATGGGCAGTTGACACCTGCCCGTTGTTTCGGGCTCTCCTGCCCAATCCTGTTGAAAGCGCACGCGTCGCTGCGCGGCATCGCGCGGAAGGTGCAGCCCTGGAGGACGCCGTCGTCCTCGCCCGCTGCCTCGAACGATCCGGTCAAGGGCCCAAGATCCGGTCGAGTTACTGCGCACCTACGAACGCGAACGCATCCCCGCACGACGCGGATCGTGCTGAGATCCACCGAGACCAGCGACCCGAGCGGGTCCCAAGTCGAGCAGGACCGGCGCCTTGATAACGGGCAGTTCGTCCGGACGGGGAGCCGGCTCGCGTGGGAGGAAGACCGATGGCAGTAGTGGTCGGGCGGTTCCGGCTGTTCTGGTGGACGGTGGCACGGGCCGTCCTCGCGTTCGCGCTTCTCGTCGCGCGCGGAGGTCGTCGATGCCCAGACCGTCGAGCTGCGCCGGATCGAGCGGGGCCGGCACGACGGCGCGCAGGGACCGCGAGACGATCATGAAGTATCTGGCCTCTGCGATCAAGGCTGGCATCGTGTCCGAGGGGCCACCGGTGACCCCCGTCGACTGGCCGAGCGGATCGACATACATCGCCGACATGCGCACGGTCGGCGTCATGGAGG
>DASYIL010000343.1:0-13963 GCA_035997545.1 Pseudonocardiaceae bacterium | reverse complement strand
CGTGCGCTCGTCGGGCTGCCGCGGCTACCGGATCGTCGCCCGCGTCATCCGTGATGCCCAGTGCGGTAGCCAGGGCAGCGGGGTCGCCGGGTGGGACGAGCATGGCGAGCCCACCGGCGACCTCCCGCAGCGCCGGCAGGTCGGAGCACACCACCGGCACCCCAGCCGCCATCGCCTCCAGTACCGGCAGGCCGAAACCCTCGTCGTGCGACGGCAGCACCAGCGCTGTCGCGCCGGTTACCACGCAGCGCAGGTCAGCCTCGTCGAGGTAGCCCAGGGTGCGTACCCGGGATGAGGTCACCGGCGCTGGACCCCAGCCGGCCGGGCCGGCGAGTACCAGCGGCGCGAGGCCGGGTTGCGAGGCGTGCGCGTCGAGCAGCACGTCGAGGCCCTTTCGCGGCTGGGCGGCTCCGACGAACAGCAGGTACCGCGGTGGCAATCCCAACGTCGTGCGCAGCGTCGGGGTCGGCGGGCCGGTGTGCAACCACGGTCGGTCCACACCCAGCGGGGTGACCACGATCCGCTCCGCGGGGACGTCGAGCCGGCGGGCCACCTGTTCGGCCACCGCGCCGCTGGGGGTGCAGACCACCGCCGCGCGGGCCACCGAGCGTGCCACCAGCTCAGCCAGATCGCGCTGCTGCGGGGTCAGATAATCCGGGCGGTCCAGGAACGCCAGGTCGTGCACGGTGACGACACCGCGGGCGCGCCGCGACGGTGGTAGCACGAAGTTGGTGGCGTGCAACACGTCGGCGCCGCCCGCGAGCAGTTCGGTGGGGGGCCAGCCAGCGTGCCGCCACGCCGCTCGCAATGCCCGGGCCGGGACCGGTCCACCGCGCACCGCCACCCCAGGGGGCACCGCGGCGCGCAGCGCAACCTGGCCGCGGGCGGTGAACGCGGTGACGGTGACGTCCACATCCGGCCTGGTCGCCAGCTCACGCAGCAGCGCGGCGGTGTAGCGGCCGATCCCGCTGCGCTGCCCGAGCAGTGGCGTGCCGTCGATGAGCACGCGGAGCTGGCGCTCCACGTGCTGTGAGTGGCGAACAGCGTTATAACGCTGTTCGCCACTCACAAGGGCTTCGCCCACCTGCGCAGCCGCCCCGCGGCTCGTCTAACCACCTCACCAGGGCCGCCGGCGGCGAGGTAGGAGCGGACCAGTGCGGCGTCGCGGCGCAGCGCGTCGGCCGCCCCGGTCCCCGCTGTGGTGAGCCTGGCCGCAGTGAGCCCAGTGCCGCCGAGCCGGCCTGCCGCTGTGTGCCCGGCCGTGGTGAGCGCGGTGCCGCCGAGCCGATCGGGGGCGGGTCGCGGGTGCCGGCAGAACTCGACCAGCGGCGCCAGCGTCGCGTCCCAGGTAAAGCGCTGGGCCACCACCGCGATCCGCTCTCGGCAGTCGGCGGCGAAGGCGTCGTCGTAGAGCACCCGTTGCAGTGCTGCGGCTAGCGCCGCCGGATCGCCGGCGGGCACCACCACACCGAGCTGTTCGGCTGCCACCAGCTCGGCGAAGGTGTCACCGTCGGTGGTGACGATGGGCAGCCCCGCCCACAGGTAGTCCAGCACCCGGGTGCGGAAGGCGAAGGTGGTCTCGACGTGCTCGAAGTGGCTGGTTACGCCGGCATCGGCGTCGAGCAGCCAGTTCTGCCGGTCGGCGTAGGGCACCCAGGTCTCGTTGAAGAACACCTGCTTCCCGGTGAGCCCGAGAGTCTCGGCGAGCCGGCGGGTCTGCCCGGCCATGCCCATCTCTGGTACGTCGGGGTTGGGGTGGCGCATCCCGAGGAACACCAGGCGCAGGTCGGCGTGCTCGGCGCGTAACGCGTGCACGGCGTGCAGCAGGGTCAGCGGGTCGAACCAGGAGTACACCCCGCCCGCCCACAGCACGACCTTCTCCCGCGGCCCGAAGCCCAGCGCGTCGCGCAAGCCGGGTCCGGTGCGTTGCGGCGGCTTGCCGGACAGCCCGAACGGGGCCACCGCAAGCAGCGAGCGGGTCGTGGGGTCGGCGTCGTAGACGGTGGGGGACAGCCGTCCGATCGCCGCCATGTGCCCGAGCCAGAAATGCCGCTGCCGTTCCGACGCGCAGAGGAAAAAGTCGCCGCGGCGGAGCTGGGTCGACAGTACCGAGGTGACCGCGTCGACGACCTGAGCGCGCTGGTCGTCGCCCAGATCACGGGCCTGCTCCAACTGTTCGAGGTGCATCGGATCGTAGACGTCGGCGACGACGATGTGGTTGGACGTCTTTAAAGACGGTATCTGCTCGAGCACGTGGCCTTGAAGGACTACCAACTGCGCCCAGTCCAGCTCGGGACCAATCTGGCGCGGGGGAACGTGCCGGACATCAAAGTCAGCAGGAGGCGGTGCGCAATGCTGGTTGAGGCTGACCAGGCGTACCTCGTGCTCCCCGGCGAGCACCTCGGCCATGTTCCAGGCTCGGATCGCCGGCCCGGCCATCCGCTCTGCTACCGCGTCTGCGGTGATGATCAGGATCCGTCGGCGTGCCCCGTACAGCCGCTGGACACCGAGTGCCTCGACGATCGCGTCGTGCGCGAGCAGGTAGGGGATCTCGGGGGAGGCGCGCTCCAGGGCGTTGCGCATCAGCGGGAGCAGGTCGGCGTCAGTGCGGACCCGGGCGGCCTGCTCGGCACGCCGCGAGGCGGTCAGCGCGGGCAGCATCTCGACGAACCGGTCGATGGCGTACATCCCGGCCATGGTCACCCGGGGAACCGCCATCGGGCCGGTGGCCTCCGCGCCCGGGCTGCGGCGGGTCATCTCCAGCTCAGTGGGGTCGCACTCGCCACGGGCGGTGGCCCGGCGTACGGCCAGCGCGAGCGCCGCCGGCAACACCGTGGCGAGGGTCTCGTCGGAGACGTTCTTGTACAGCGCGGCGAGCGCGTTGCGCTCCAGCAGGTAGGTCTCGCGAGCCGGGTCGGCGCCGTGCAGGGAGGCGTGATGGCGGTGGTAGGCGATCGACCGTGGCTCGTAGCGCACCCGGTAGCCGCGCAGGTTCAGCCGCCAGCCCAGGTCGACGTCCTCGCAGAACATGAAGAACCGCTCGTCGAACCCGCCGAGTTGGGTGAAGACCTCGCGCCGGACCAGCAGCGCGGCGCCGGTGCCGAACAGCACGTCACGGGCGACGTCATGAGCACCGTCGTCGGGTGTGCCGACGTGCGGCTTGTAGCCCATCCCGTACCAGGTCAGACCGCCGTCGACGTAGTCGATCCGCGCGCCGTCCCAGTCCAGCACCTTGCTGGCCACCGCGGCGACGTCCGGGCCTTCGCTGAGGGCCTCGACCGCGGTGCGCACCCAATCGCGGTGCGGTCGGGCGTCGCTATTGAGGAAGCCGATGATCGAGCCGGTGGCTGTGGTGACGCCGAGGTTGCAGCCGCCGGCGAATCCGATGTTGGTGGCCGAGCGGATCAGCCGGGCCTGCGGTACCGCTGCGGCGATCCGTTCCGCGCTGCCGTCGCCCGAGGCGTTGTCCACGCAGATCAGCTCGAGCCGGTCGGTCGGCCAGCCCAGCTCGTCGCGCAGTGCCCGCAGGCAGGTCACGGCGTGCTCGGCGCCGCGGTAGTTGACCACGACGACCGACACCTTCGGCAGCGCATGCTCGTCCACGCGCGTCCCTCCTTCGGCGGCGGACGGCCTAGCGTGCCCCATCCCGCGTCCGGTTCTTCCCCCAGGGGCACCGCGCCCAGGGGCCTAGCCAACCTTGATCTTCCCAGAGAAGTGTCCACGGGTTGCCCGGATTGGGCGGGACAGTTGCCGAGCCCCCACAGCAGCGAATCGCCTCGGTCAGCTTTAGCGCGCCCGGGGCGGGAAAGCTTGGTTGGCGACGCGCTCAGGTTGACCGGCCCAGGTGGACCACACTGCCGCGCGGGAGACCGTGGCGCGGCGGGCGATCTGGTGGCGCGCGATCAGTGTTGCGGGCAGCTGGGGCGCCACCTCCGAGAGCACCCGTAGCCGTAGTCGTAGCGTGAAGTTGGGTGCCGCGGCAACGTTCCGGCGAAACGGCAGCACCAGGGTCAGCCCGGCGAAGCGGGCCAACTCCCGCGCGGCTACCCCGGCAGGTGCGCAGCGCAGCAGCACCAGCAGGCGGTTGCGCTCGTTCCAGCGGTGGAAGCACGGCGTGCCGTGCCGCGCCGAGGCGCCCCCGACGTGCCGGACCCGGGCACCCGGCACGGCGAGCACCCGGTAACCCGCCAGCCGCAACCGCCACGATGTGTCGGTGTCCTCGTAGTAGCAGAACAGAGAGCTCGGCACACCGCCGGCGGCGCGCAGCACATCGGTGCGCAACAACGCAGCCCCGCCGCAGAAGCCGAACGGCGTCACCCCGGTGGTGTCCCGGCCGTACCCGATACCGGTGAGCGCCACACCGGTCGAGGTCACGGTGCCGTCCGCGGCGCGCAGCACGGAGGCTGCGGCGGCGGCCGCGCCATCGTTATCCAGGGCCTGCTCCAGCGCTGCGAGCCACCCCGGGTCCGGCTGCGTGTCGTCGTTGAGCCACGCCATGAATGGCGTGCTGATCTGCGGTAACGCGGCGGATAATGCGCCGGCGTAGCCGATGTTGCGGGTCATGCGCAGCACCCAGGGTCGCACTGGGTGGGCGGCGATCTCAGCAGCGGTCCCGTCAGTGGAGGCGTTGTCGACCACCAGCACCCGGTGGCACAGGGTCTGGGCGGCCAGCGCGTCCAGGCAGCGCCCGATCAGACCGCGGCCCCGCCAGGTAACCACCACCACCGTGGTTCGGGCTCCTACTGCCACGGGGCGTGACGGTACCCGTGCCACGCTGCGCACCCGTGCCACACTTCGCCGCGTGCCCAAGCTGGTGGTGCTGCTGGAGCAGCTGCTCGCGCCGGTGCCGGGAGGTACCGGACGGTACTCCCGCGAGCTCACCGCGGCGCTGGCGGCGACCGCGCCGGGGGGCTGGACGGTGGGCAGCGCGGTGGCTCGGCACGCTGACCCCACCTCGGCTGTGATCCCCGGAGTGGAGGGGCCGCACGTGTTGCCGCTGCCCCGCCGGGCGCTGGTCGCCGCCTGGGACTCCGGCGTCCCGCTGTGGCCGGGCGGCGACACTGTTCATGCCCCGACACCGCTGGCCCCGCCCGGGCCCCGCCGCGGCGGCGACCTGGTGGTCACGGTGCACGACACGGTGCCCTGGACCCATCCTGACGGGCTGACCCGGCGCGGGGTCCGCTGGCACCACCGGATGATCGGGCGAGCGGCCCGGCGGGCGGGCGCTCTGGTGGTGCCGACCGCCGTGGTTGCCGACGATCTCCCGCGGCACGTGCCGTGCCTGGCGCGGGTGCACGTGGTCGGAGAGGGGGTCACCGCGGCGGTGACGCGCCTTCCGGACGACGCTGCCAAGATCGCCACCCTGCTGGGCCTGCCGCCGCGTTACGTCCTGGCCGTGGGCACGCTGGAACCGCGCAAGGGGATCGAGACGCTGCTCGCCGCGTTGGCCGCGCCGCATGCCCCGGATCTGCCGGTGGTGCTGGCCGGTCAGCCGGGTTGGGGACGGGTCGACCCGGCCGCGCTCGCCAGGCAGTCCGGGCTGGATCCGGGGCGGGTGCACGTGCTGGGCCGGATCAGCGATCCCGAGCTGGCCGTCGTGCTGCATAACGCGGCGGTGCTCGCGGCACCAAGCCTCGCCGAGGGCTTCGGCCTGCCGGTGCTGGAGGCGATGGCGGTCGGGGTGCCGGTGGTGCATTCCGACGCCCCCGCGCTGGTCGAGGTGGCCGGTGGCGCCGGCGTGACGGTCAAGCGCGCCGACCCGGCCGCGCTGGCGGCGGCCCTGCGCGCGGTGCTGTCCGATTCCGGCCAGGCGGTGGCCATGATCGACGCAGGTCGGCGTCGGGCGCAGCGGTTCACCTGGGAGTGCACGGCCCGCCGGGTCTGGTCAGTACACGTTGAGCTCCGTCAAAAGCAGTCACTGCGAGTAACATCGTAGTATCCCTTCGTGTCCGAGCCTCGGGTGCTGATCGACGCGACGGCGGTGCCCGCCGAGCGTGGTGGTGTCGGTCGTTACGTGGACTGCCTGGTCGCCGCGCTGGAGGCCGATGGCGCGGTCCCGGTGGTGGTGTGCCAGCGCAGGGATGCCGAGCTCTACGCCGGGCTGGCCCCGCACGCCGATGTGCTGCCCGCGTCGGAGCAGGTCGTCACCCGGACTGCGCGGCTGACCTGGGAGCAGACCACCCTGCCCTGGCTGGCCCGGCGGGTCCGCGCCGACGTGCTGCACTGCCCGCATTACACGATGCCATTGGTAGGCCGGGTGGCTGGAGTGTCTACGGTGGTCACGTTGCATGACGCCACCTTCTTCACCGACCCGCAGCTGCACTCGTCAGTCAAGGCACGGTTCTTCCGGGCCTGGACGCGAACCTCGCTGCGCCGGGCTACTGCCTGCGTGGTGCCCAGCGAGTCGGCGGCTCGGGAGTTGGTGCGCGTCGCCGGCGCCGATTACCGGGCGCTGCAGGTGGTGTACCACGGCGTGGATACCGACCGGTTCCATCCGCCGTCGCCGGAGGAGGTGGCCGCGGTCCGGCGCCGCGTCGAGCTGGGTAAGAACCCGTACGTGGCGTTCCTCGGAGCGCTCGAGCCGCGCAAGAACGTGCCTGCCTTGATCCGTGGGTTCACCCGGGCAAGCCAGCTTCTCGCGAACCGGCATGACCCGCCTGCCCTGGTGCTGGCCGGGCAGCCGGGTTGGGACAGCCAGGTGGAGCAGGCCTTGGCGGCGGTGCCGCACCGGGTGCGGGTGATCCGGGCCGGCTACCTCCCGCTGGGCGAGCTGTCCGGGTTTCTCGGCGGGGCTGCAGTGGTGGCCTATCCGTCCTTGGGTGAGGGGTTCGGGCTACCGGTGCTGGAAGCGATGGCGGCCGGGGCGGCAGTGCTGACCACACGTCGCCTGGCAATCCCGGAGGTGGGCGGGGACGCGGTGGCCTACTGCGGCATCGAGGCCGCCGACATCGCCGCCGGGATCGTCGAACTGCTCGAGGACCCGGCTCGCCGGGCCGAGCTCTCGGCCGCCGCGCAGCGGCGCGCCAAGGAATTCTCCTGGGCGGGCAGCGCGGCGCGCCACCGCGAGGTTTACGGCAACGCGATGGTGGCGCACCGGCGGTCCCGCTAGCCCCGCCGGGCGGGCCGAGGTGCAGAATTGGGCGTTGTGACCCCCCGCTACTCCTACGGCCAGGAGCTTGCCGTCGTCACGGTGACCTACTCGCCCGGCGACACGCTTGAGACGTTCCTGGATTCGGTCGCCAAGGCGACCAGCAGGTCCCTGCGGGTGCTGCTGGCCGACAACGGATCCACCGACGGAGCCCCGGAACACGCGATGGGCCGCGACGGTGTGCAACTGCTCCGCATCGGAGAGAACGTCGGATACGGCACTGCCGCCAACCGCGGGATCGCCGAGTTCGGGCCGGAAGTGGGTTGGGTGGTGGTTGCCAACCCGGACGTCGAGTGGCACCCGGGCAGCCTCGACGAGTTGCTCGCGGCCGGGGAGCGGTGGCCCAGAGCGGGTGCGCTGGGGCCGCTGATCCGCGACCCGGACGGGACGGTGTACCCGTCGGCGCGGCTGCTGCCCGCGCTGGGGCGCGGGATCGGGCACGCGGTGTTCGGCCCGCTCTGGCCGGGCAACCCCTGGACCACCGCCTACCGGCAGTCCGACACCGCCCTGGGTGAGCGGACCGCGGAGTGGCTCTCTGGGTCGTGCCTGCTGTTGCGCCGGGCCGCGTTCGAGTCCGTCGGCGGGTTCGACTCCCGCTACTTCATGTACTTCGAGGATGTCGACCTCGGTGACCGGTTGGGTCGCGCCGGGTGGCTCAACGTGTACGTGCCGGCTGCGGAGGTCACCCACCTCGGGGGGCACGCCACCAGTCGAGTGTCCGAGCTGATGCTCGCTGAGCATCACCGCAGCACCTACCGTTACCTCGCCGACCGGCACCCTGGCCCGCTGTACGCCCCGCTGCGGCTGGCGCTGCGAGCCGGGCTGGCCGGCCGGTCGAAGTTGATACGTCGCGCGGCCCAGCGTGGATAGCGGTATCGGAATGCGGGTTAACGGGACGCCGCTGCTGGGTGTCGAGGCTGTAGTACTGGTCGGGGGCCTGGGTACCCGGATGCAGCCGCTGACCCTGTCCGCACCCAAGCCGATGCTGCCGCTGGCGGGCGTGCCGTTGCTCACCCACTTGCTGGGCCGGATCCGCGCCGCGGGGGTGCGGCACGTGGTGCTGGGCACGTCGTATCGCGCCGAGGTGTTCGCGAGCCACTTCGGCGACGGCTCCGCGCTGGGTCTGGCGCTGGACTACATCGTCGAGGAGGAGCCGCTGGGCACCGGGGGTGGGATCCGCAACGTGGCGCCCGCGCTGAGCGAGCCCGATGTGCTGGTGTTCAACGGTGATGTGCTGTCCGGTCTGGACCCCGCCGAGGTGGTGCGAACCCACCGCAGCGCGGGGGCGGACGTGACGCTGCACCTCGTGCGGGTACCCGATCCTCGGGCCTTCGGTTGCGTACCGACCAGCGCGGACGGCCAGGTGCTCGGGTTTCTGGAGAAGACCGACGACCCCCCGACTGACCTGATCAACGCTGGTTGCTACGCGTTTCGCCGGGAGGTGATCGATTTGATCCCGGCGGGGCGTCCGGTGTCTGTGGAGCGCGAGACCTTTCCCGGGTTGCTGGCGGCCGGGGCCCGCCTGCACGCCCACGTGGACGTCTCCTACTGGCTGGATCTGGGCACCCCGGCCGCCTTCGTGCGGGGCTCCGCGGACTTGGTGCGAGGCCTGGCGCCCTCGCCTGAGCTGCCTGGGCCGGTCGGGGAGGCGTTGGTGCTGCCCGGCGCTACCGTGCACCCGCAAGCGCGGGTCGGGGGTGGTTCGGTGGTGGGTGCGGGCGCCGTGGTGGAGGGCGGAGCGCAGGTGTTGGGCTCGGTGCTGATGGACCGTGCGCGGGTCGCTACCGGCGCGCACTTGCAGCGCAGCGTGCTGGGCACTGGTGCGCGGGTGGGTGCGGGCGCCGTGCTGCACGACGCGGTGGTCGGCGACGGGGCCGTGGTGGGGGCGGGCTGCGAGCTGCGGGATGGCCTGCGGGTCTGGCCGGGGGTCGTGTTGCCCGACGGTGGCGTGCGCTTCTCCGCCGATGTCTGAGACCTGCTCGGAAGGTCGAAGCGTCGGCGCTGATCCCTGCGCCGCGGAGCGGGCCCGCAGCCGCTCCTGGACGCCGGAGTATCCGCTGGACCTCCGTGCGGTGCTTGCTCCGCTGCGCCGCGGCCGGGGTGACCCCACGATGCGGGTGGATGCCGACGGCACCATGTGGCGTGCAGGCACTACTCCGGCGGGCGCCGCCACACTGGCGCTCGGCCGCGACCACAGCGGCGTCGTGCACGCCACTGGTTGGGGACCGGGCGCGGCCTGGGCGCTGGACGGGCTGCCTGCGCTGCTCGGTGCCGCCGACGACGACAGCGCCTTTGTCTCGCACCACCCGCTGATCGCGCAGGCCCGGCGCCGGATGCCGGGACTGCGCCTGGGCGCCACCCGCCGCGTGTGGGACGTGCTGGTGCCTGCCGTGCTGGAGCAGAGGGTCACCGGTATCGAGGCTCGGCGTTCCTGGCGTGAGTTGTGCTGGCGTTTCGGCGCGCGAGCGCCGGGTCCCGTTGAGCTGCGGGTGCCGCCCGGTCCGGCGGCGGTGCGCGCGATCCCGGACTGGGAGTGGCACCGCGCCGGGGTGGACCGCTCGCGGTGCCGGGCACTGCTGGCGGCGGCTGCGGTGGCGCACCGGCTAGAGGGTGCGGTGACGTTGGGCGGCAAGGTTGGTCGTGACCTGCTGTGCAAGGTCCCCGGGATCGGGATCTGGACAGCGGCGGAGGTGGCCCAGCGGGCCTGGGCGGACGCCGATGCGGTGAGTGTCGGCGACTTCCACATCCCGTCGGTCGTCGGTTACGCGCTGGTGGGCAGACCACTGGATGACAACGGCATGCTTGAGGTTCTCGCACCCTACGCGCCGCAGCGGCACCGGGCAGTGCGTTACGTCGAGGCCTCCGGGTTCCGCCGTCCCCGCTTTGGCCCCCGGTTCAGTCCCCGCGACTACCGGGCGGTCTGAACTCCGCGGGCCGATCCAAGCGGAAGGACACCTGATCACCCGACATGCCGTGCGTGCCGCATGGTTATTGGTGATTCATCGCGCGCCTTCATAGCCCTAGCAAACTAGGCCGTGTCCCGTAGATCATTGGACGGGGTGGGCTAGCTGGATCCTGAGTGCACTCAGCCCCCGAACTCAACAACAGAGCTGTTCGGCCGACTCGATGCCTTGCTAAAGATACTCTCAGCGGCATGAAGCCCGCTGACGGTGTTGTGCAGGTTACACGGGGCAGGGGTGCGCGGGAGTACTTGCGGGACCAGGGTACGACGTTGCTGCGCTCTCAGGCACGACGCCGCTGAGAACGTAGCCGGATCCCTAACCACAGGCCTGCGGGTGCTGGTCACCGGCATGCTACGGCAACGCGAATGGGAAACCACCGAGACTGGCACAGGCTACGCTTACGAACTCGACGTCACCGAAATCGGCGCCTCACTCAAATCGGCCAGAGTGAAGGTCATCAGGACCATCCCAGAGGCCACTTTACTGGGGAAAGAAGGGATCTCCTGAGGGGACGCTGGCTGCGCGGCTCGCCTAGGGATTTGTGTACAACCTTGCGCCGCCGCCGATGTCGCCCGAGGGACCTAGCTCGTGTCCGGCTGCCCATTCTGTAGCGCCACCGGCTCCGGGCGCTCCGCCGGGAGGCACACCCTATCGAGCCCGCCAGGTGTGGCTCATTCTCGGAGCGGCGCAGCGTGCTTCACCGTGACCGGCCTGCTGTTCGTCGGCTATTCGGCGGTGCGGCCGTACTCGGACGAGACGACGTACCGCCCGCGCTGAGGATTCTGCACGGTGTGCTCGTCGCGGTCGGCGTGATCATGGTGGCGGCGGCGCTGTGGAGGGCACCGTCGACCTGATCATTCATGTCACCGACACCTGCGCTGCCGTGGTGGTGTCGTTTCCGAAGATGTCGATGACCTTGACCAGGACGGTGTAGTTCCCGGGCTTGTCGTAGTCATGTGTGGCATTGAGCTGCAGCTTCCGGTTTGTGCGGGTGCGGTAGGAGTGCCACTGGTTGTTGTGAAAGGTCTCTCCATGACCTGCGGCACCGTAGGTGAAGTCGATGGCCCAGTAGTCCACATAGTCCGCCCAACCGCTGATCTTGCCGCGCACCGAGGCCGGTACGAGGTCCGGGTTCGGCAGCACGAAGTCGGTGAGCGCGACGGTGAGATTTCTCTGCCGCACGGTGGTGGTCATGTCGAGGTAGGCGAGTTCGTGGAACACCACCTCGCAGGCATCCACGGCCCGTGGGTCCATCACCTCGCAGGGAATCCGGCGCAGTCGGAGGTCGATTCCGCGGGCCCGTGCCTCATCCTGTACCAGCTCGTGCAGGCCCATATCGAACTCCCAGCCCAGCACGTCCAGCCCGGAATGGCCCGCCGCGGCCGCTTCGTCCAGCGACTCCTTGATCTCCACGAAGCTCACCGCGGCGTCGATCGCCCCGACGTGCACTGCTCGGCGTCCCACAGTGGCGTGCAGGTGCTGGAACTCCGCCGTCGGCGATGCACCGTAGAGCGCGACTACGAAATCGAGATAGGCCCGCACCTGTGGTCCGGTGGCGGCGTCCTGCCAGGCTTGGCGTTCGTAGCATCCCAGGTTGGCGACCATGAACGGCGCGCACTGCGAGATATCGAGCAGCCGCTTGCGCGTCGTGTGGATCGCAAAGCGCCCTATGTCGACCGCCACCCAACGCCGCTTCAGTTTCTCGGCGACGGCGGCGGTGGTGCCGCTGCCCACGAAGCAGTCGAGCACGATCGAGCCCTCGTCGGACGACGAGGTGATGATTCGCTCCAGCAGCGCCTCTGGCTTCTGCGTGTCGTAGCCCAGCTTTTCTGGTGCCCACGAGACGACAGGATTGATGTCACTCCAGACATCTGACAACGGTTGCCCTTTGGCCTCGTCAAGGTACCGCTTGATGCGAGGGATCCCGTTCTTGGTGTAGAAGACGCGACCTTGCCGGTCCAGTTTCACCATCGTGTCACGAGGCACCCGCCACGTTCGATTAACACCCTTCCATTCATAGTCGTAGCCGCCACCGGCGAGTCCGGCGGCCGACAAATCGCCCGACATGAATCTTCGACCGTCGGGGTCTCGGTACCTGTAGTATTGCTCGACGTACCAGTCTTCGTACGGAGTGTACTGTTGGTTCCAGATCACTTTTTCAGTCTTGCTGAACCATAATATGTCTTCATGAACAGCGCCGAGGCGATTAGCATCGGCGTGCGCTGTCGTGCGCTTCCAGATGATTTCGGCCCGAAAGTTGTCCGGGCCGAAGATCTCGTCGAGCAACCCGCGGGCGAGGTGGCTGACGTTCGGCGCGAGGTGCAGAAACAGGGAGCCGCGGTCGGAGAGTAGCTCCCGGAGCAGGACCATCCGCTGATAGATCATCTGCAGGTAGCTCTCAACGCCCTTGCCCCACGTGTCCCGGTACGCAGTCTCGGCCAGCGCGGGCGAGAGCTTGGTCGTATCGCTGTCGCCAACGGCGATACGAACCTTGTAGTCCTGCCGTGAATCGAACGGTGGGTCGATGTAGATGAGGTCGACCCGGCCGGCCAGCTCTTCGGCCAGCGAGGCCAGCACGTGCAGGTTGTCACCCCAGATCAGCTTGTTGCGCCACCCGTCGCCGGGGTTGCGGTCGGAGCGTGCGGCGTTGACCGTCTCGATGACCTGCAGCGGCAACTGTCGCCGCGGTAACTCGGCCACCTTGCCGTCCCACTCCAACCGAACTCCCGGCACGAATGCCTTCCTGATCTCTGACGGCGGCGTCAGTTCGGCGATACTGCACCCATGATCGCGAAGGTCGCCCCTTGCGAGTCGGTGATCACTGCCATCCGACCGTAGTGGGTGTCGAGGGGTCCGCTTAGCACCGTGGCGCCGTGCTCCGTGGCGGCTGCAGAGTAATTCCAGCCCAGGATGGCGGCGTAGAACTCTCTGGCGGCGTCGACGTCGGGACGGCGAGGTCGACCCAGCATGGTGTGCCGGTGGGCCAGGGAGCGGTGCGGGTGGGCATAGCAACCTCCTCGGTCGGTTGGTTGATGGCACAAAAATCTTCGACTACTTGGCGGAGCATCCCGAGGACGCGGCGGTCTTTTGATGCGGCCATGACCTCGATTTCCACGAGTGCGGTTGCCAGCATCGTGCAAGCGTACGATTTCACCCGGTTCAGCACGATAGTGGATGTTGGCGGCGGGTGTGGTGATCTGCTGGCTCGCCTTCGCCTTACCCGCATGGCGCCGAGCACCGATCTGGTCAATCTCGTCGAGGCGGTCCCCGACTCGCTGAGTTGATCTACGCGTCACGCTCGTGGGGTGTACATAATCATGGCGACGCCGAGCAGGCAGATCCCAGCCCCGAGGTAGTCCCACCGATCGGGGTAGAACTTGTCTACGATCACGCCCCAGGTCAGCGAGCCCGCCACGAAGATCCCGCCGTAGGCGGCGAGAATCCGGCCGAAGTGCGGGTCGGGCTGGAAAGCAGCGACAAATCCGTAGCCGCCCAGGGCGAGGACTCCGGCGGCGATCCATCCCAGACCGCGGTGTTCTCGCCAGCCCTGCCAGATCAGCCACGCACCGCCGATCTCGGCGAGCGCGGCGAGGGCGAACAGGAGCAGGGATCGGACGATCGTCATGATCGCCGACGGGGTCCGCTGCCGCTCATCCCTTTGGCCGCGCTAGCTGCGAGCGCGTCGAGCACCGCGATGTGGGCGGGTGGCACGACGACTTCCAACACCAACTGCCCACCCGTTACCGTCAGCGCGAAGGCGAGGAACGAGCAGCACTTCGTCTCCCGAACCACAAGGTCTCCCGAACCACAAGGTCTCCCCCGAACCACAAGGTCTCCCGAACCACAAGCTTCG
>DASYIL010000342.1:0-6376 GCA_035997545.1 Pseudonocardiaceae bacterium | reverse complement strand
TGTCCCAGCACAAGAGCGACCGGGCGGCATCCATCACGCCGATGCCCACGGTGGACGCGACGCTACAACTGTCCACCCGGACCCTTAACTGGCTGGCCAGCCACCCCCACGCCCGCAAGTTCGTCCGCTCGGTAGGGGACAAGCTCACCGAGCTGGAGCGATCCGGTCAGCACCCCGAGGCTATCGACGCGCTGCGGCGGATCCTGACACATCACCAACCCACTGCGGCGGGTCGATGCCGCGCCTGTCGCCGCTGGACAGGGTGCCACCGACGCTTTCCCTGCATCGTGTGGCACCAGATCCGCGGCGAGCTACTGGGCCAGTTCGCCTACGGCAGCCGCCACCGCCAGCCGACTACAAGGACCTGAATCAATCATGGTTGGTCTACCCGAGATCACCCTCGTGGGCGTCCTGGTCGCCGACCCCGAACTGGGTATCAGCCTCACCGGCGCTGCGGTTGCCACCTTCACCGTCGCCGTCAACGGTCGCTGCTACGACCCAGACACCGGCCAATGGATCGACAATGGTACGACGTTTCTGCCCTGCTCGATCTGGCACCACGCCGCGGACAACGTCGCCGAATCCCTCACCACAGGCACCAGGGTGCTGGTCACCGGCGTGCTGCGGCAACGCGAATGGGAAGCCACCGATGGCGACACGCGCAACGCCTACCAAGTCGACGCCACCGAGGTCGGCGTCTCCCTCAAGCAAGTCACGGTGAAGATCGCCAAGACCACCAACGACGCCAGCAGCGGCAGCGCGGACCGCTGGGACGACGGCAAGCCCCCGCCGTAACCTGGCCCCTGTTCACCTCGCCCGGCGGTGCCGCCCACCCATGACCGCCGCCGGGTGAGGTATCCACCCCATCCCTAACGCACTCCTGCCGTCATGCACCACCCTGACACCAGTATTTCGAAACTCATCGAGCGTTCCAATGAGCGTCTGAGTCGCCGCGCTTGAGTGTGTCGAGCCGGAAGCCTAACTCGATTGCAGCCCGTTCGTTTCCGGCGTCGGCGAGCCGGATGTATGACCCGAGGGTGTGGAGGTCTCGCATCTCTCGCAGCACTGGGAATCCTGGCCATGCAGTAATGTCGTAGCCGTATGCTGCGGTGAAGGCGTCCCGTTCAGCCTGGGGCCTACCGAACCGGACTCCCTGATGTGTGTTCACGAGGTCAAGCTCTCGCGGTCCTGTGCCGATCTCGTCCCAGTCACCCAGTAGTGCCCGTCCGTCGTCCCATAGTGTGTTTCCCGGGTAGGCATCACCGTGAATCCAGCCATGACCCAAGGGGAAATCGAGTCGTCTGTACTCGCCGAGTAGCTCGTTTCGTCGAGCGAGCAACCAGGCGCGGTCGTGGGCAGATAGGGAGGTACTCGGCGCCACGGTGTCACCGAAATGCTTGAGCGGCTGATATGGGTGGAGTTCTACGGGTGGCGTTGGCAGGGCGTGTAATTGCCGCAGTATCGCCCCGAGGTGGTCGGCGGTTGGTTTCGGTCGGTCGTGCTGTGGGTAGTAACGCCAAAATGTCACGGTGTAGTCGTCGAAGTCCAGCGGCTGGTCAACGTCTGTCGGTGCGACCGACGGGAAATCCTGTCGGGTTAGCCAGCGGGTGAGTTCCACTGCGGTCCGTGCGCGTTTGCGGTCGTCAACATCGCGGTTCAGTCGAACGACAACTCGTTCGGCTTCGACTAAGTAGAGTGTCGCGGCGTGTTGGTGGAGCGGCACGGCGTCGGACGCAGTGAGACCAGCATGCGAGCACGCTTCGTGGAGAACAGCGAGGGTCTTGGTCGTGGTCATCGCGCCGAGAGTAGCGACTGCGCCGTTGATTCCGCCGTGTACTGGTCAACCTCCTGGGTGATCTCGCGGGCGATCTGTACGCGGGCGTAGCGGGGTACGGCCAGCGCGGAACGCACCCTGCCCATCCCGGCCGCAAGCTGTTCGATACGGCGTTCGGGGGGCAGGTCAAGAACTGGCTTGAGTGCCTCGCGCACTCCGTATAGGTCACCGAGTGTGAGTCGGGCTGTCGTGACGTCGAGGCGGGCCAGCGCCTCGTCTCCGTAGGACCGCTGCTCGACTGGGCCGGTCTCGTACATGCCGATGGCGAGGAGAGCGTTGTGGTGGGCGGGTTCAGTTTGGCCGAGCAGTACGTAGGTGCTGCCGGCGTAGTAGTGCTGTTTGGGGACCGGGAAGGTCAGCAAGCCGCCGAACTCGTCGAGCTGGTCATGCGCAGCAGCACCTTCGCGGGCCCGGGCCGCCCGGTCGAGGGCGTCCAGAGCCAGGCTTTGATTGCCAGTTCGGGCGGCTGCGCGGGCTTCCAGCGATGCCAGCCGTACGCGGGAATCCGCGGTCGGTGCGAACTGCTGGCCGCGCTGGGCGAACTCGATGGCCCGCCGGTGTTGGTGGGTCCACTCGGCGATGAGTGCGGCGGTGCCGTGGGTCCATGCGCGCAGCCCGTTGTGGTCGGCTTGTTCAGCACAGGTGGGCGCGGCGCGTACCTGGGCCATCGCTGACGCCGAGTCGCCCAGATTCTGTGATGCGTGGGCCAGCAGGAGGCAGGTCGTGCCTGCGAGGAAGAACAACTCTCGCGCCTGGGTGGGGTGCTGCCTGCCGGTTTGCAGCAATTCAAACGCATGCTGCCGAAGCCCCGTGAGGTCACGGAACAACGGGAGTAGTGGGGCGTGAACGTAGTTGATCGCAATCCTGGCGATCTCGTAGGACAGGTGGTCCAGGGTGGCGGCGCTGACGTTGGAGGTTTCGGCCCAGCTGGCGAACGCGAGGGAATCCCGGGCTGCTGCCGCGGTGAGTGCTGCCGTGCTGGGCTGGCTGGTGGGGTGTTCGTCGGCCGGGGCAACGCTGTTGCGCTCGGGCAGCTGGGCCAGTCCCCCACTGCTGGCCTGCGGTTCGCCGTTGGCGCGCCCGAGTTCGTCCAGGATGAGCCGTTCGCGCTCGTCTAGTGTCTCCCACTCGTCGGGTGAGATGAGCCTGCGGGGCAGCGTGTTGTAGGACTTGGCAAGGATGACCAGGTTGAATGCTGAGGGCCGGCGGCCTGAGCGCGGCCAGGCTTCCCAGTCGGATACCCGGCTACCGCTGGTGCGGGCGTCGGCATCGTTGGCCACCGTGTTGCACCGGTCGGCGGCTTGGTCCAGCGTCAGCCCGTTGGCGTGCCGGTAGGCCGCTCGCAGGGCATATCCCCAGCGTGCGCGCATCTCGGCTGCGATCTCGTCGATCCCGCAGCCCTGAGCGAGCATGGCCGCGCGGAGTGACTCCCGGTCGGCTCGGCTGCCCGACTTTGCCGGTGTCATGCACGCCTCCTAGCAGCCACTATGACGTTCCGCACCGAAGAGGCTACTCGCTGCAAGCACCGTAGCTCCGGGATGGGAAACCCCGGCGACCATCTGGGGAGAACAGACCTCTCCCGCGCTGTTTGCGCTGGTAGTTGCCTTGCGATCACGGGAGTAAAGCACCTCCACGCAGGGAGGGAGTTTCGATCGCAAAGCGACTTTCATATGACCCATGCCAGCAGCAACCACAACACCCGCCGAGCAGGCGACGAACACAGCCCTACCGGCCAGACAGTCGCCGCTCCACGGCGTCCAGCCGCTCCCCCAGCGTCGCCAACGTCCGATGGATCTCCGTCAGCTCGTCCTGGCGCGCGTCGGTGCTCTCACCGGAGGCGTGCGCACGGACGTAGGACCCCATGCCGTGACGAGTCGTGATCAACCCCTGCTCCCGCAGCACGCCCAGCGCGCGCTTCACGGTTCCGACGGCTACGCCGTAGGTGTCCGCGAGTCGCTGATGACTCGGAAGCTGCTGTCCTGGCCGGTAGTCGCCCGCTTCGATCGCGGCGCGCAAACAGTTGCTCAGCTGCTGATACGGCGGGCGAGGGTCGTCTGGGTCGAGTTCGTCCACGCCGCCCAGGGTACGACAGCTTAGCTGAGTCAGTCTCACCACGCCTAGTTGACTGAGCTAATCTCAGTTAGCTAACGTTCTGTCCACCACCACTCATCACGTCAGGAGAGCTTCATGGACGGTCACGAGCCCGAACCCGCCGAGCCCAGCGCCGCCGAGTGGGCTGCGATCGAGGCCGAACTACCAGATGAACAGCGGCTAGCGGTACGCGACTTCTGGGAACACGTCATCGCCGAGTGCCGCGCGGAGGTCGCAGACGCACCTCGGCCGACGTCATGGCTGGTAGCCAGCGCCGCCGAACAGCGCCACATCCGGCGAGAGGCCCGCCGGGTTGCAGTGGCTGCGGTGCGGGCCCTGCCGGTGCGTCGCACACCGGGTCCCAGTGGGTCGGAAGCAGCCTAATGGCGCGCCACGGTCCCTCACGGCAACCCCATCTCAGGATTCCCCGGCCCGGCGGTCAAGTGCCTGCCAGCAGCCGCCGAGCCGGGTCTCCCCAACACCCAGCAAGAGCAATCGAGGAGATCGGAATGGTACAGGTCCATACCTGTGTGAGTGTCCACTGTGACCAGTGCGGGGATCCCCTGGGCAGCCCCGGGTTCGAAGCGCACTGGCCCACCGAGGACGCCGCGCTCGACGCCGCAGCCGCTGACGGCTGGCAGGTCGGCCCAGGTGGGCGGTTGTGGTGCTTGGCGTGCGGGCCAGTGCTGACCTGTGAAGCCGAGGGTCACCAGTTCAGCGCATGGCGCCACCCAACCACCCCGGACGGGCAACCGGCAGGCAACAAGGACTACCGGCACTGCCAGCGGTGCTGCCTGCACGAATCCCGCCTGACCATCCCGGCGATCGGTAACAGCGCCAGAGCAGGCGAGCCCTTCACGACCGCGCGGCTTCTGGCTGGCGCCGAGGTGGCAGGGGAGGTGGCGTGATGCGCGGGCCGTTGACGCCGTTGAACCGGGAGCCGGTCAGCGTGCATGCCCCGTTCATCTCCTACCCGGGCGGTCAGTACCGCCACGAGTCCGCCCAGGAACGCCAGGCAGCGTTGCTGGCAGCTCTGCATGGGGTGCAGTTGGGCGCTTATGACCGGCGCGTCGTGCATTGGCTAGCCGGGTGGGACGTGCCGATCGTGGCCGCGGTGGTGTCGCTGTTGTGGCGAGTCCGCCAGGCCGCCGGGCAGGCCCGCTGGGGTGGGGGTGAGTCCCGTGGCTGAGAACGCGCATGTTGGTCTGCTGCTGATCGGGCTGGCGGTGCTGGCCGGACTGGGTGTCATCGCCGCGTTTCGCAGCGGTGCCCGCGGCGCGTACAAGGTCGCGCGGCAGACACAGGAGGTCACCCGGATGGGCGGCAACCTGGGCCGGGCGCTGGGCACCACCGTGGTGATCGTCGGGATCCAGTGGGCGGTGGTGACTTTCACCTCCGACTGGCGCGCGTGGGGCGTGGCCCTGGGGGTGCCGGCGTTGTTCGCCGGCAGCGTGATCGCCCGCATGTTCTCGGTGACCGAGATCGTGCACGGCAGCAGCAGGGGGGCCCGGCGATGACCGCCCTGACCACCGCCCACCACGCCACCACGAGTCGGATAGGACCCGAGGGGAGGGCCGCGTGATGAACCACAAACAACCAGAACCGCAAGCGCCGCGGGAGGACAACCTCATCACGTTCCCGGGCGTGACGGGCCCCCACGTACCCGCACCCGGCGGCGAGGTGGCACCGGCCCCGGAAGTACTGGAGGGGGAACTGGTCGACGGGCCAGAGTTCACGCTGCGGGCGATGCCGGCGGTGTTGCCCCCGTGGCTGCGCTCCCGGGACACCGCGGTGGGCACGCTGCGCTGGGCCGTGGAGTACGCGGGACGGCATGTGGCCTTCCACGCCTGGCGAACCCCAGCTTACGGGCTGGCGCTGGCCTGGTGGACCCTTCGCGGCGCAGGACGGGCGGTCGCCGCCGGGGTGGGCTGGGTGAGCGTGCGCAGCGAGTACAGGCCGTTGATCATCGCCGCTCGGGAGGCCAAGCGGTGGGACCTGATCCGGGACCTGATCATCGAGCGCCGCGCGGTGGCCCGGGTCCGGATGAAGACCACAGCCTGGCTCACACTGTCCGGGGGATCAGCCGGGGCGGCCGGGTTCGTGATGGCCGGTCCGGTGTTCGGGTGGTCAGCGGTGGCCGGGGCCGGGCTGGGCGCACTATGGATCGGACGCCCCCGCACCGCACCGGTGTTACCGCCGGGCCCGGTACTGCCGGTGGCCTTGGAGCTCTCGGCGGACATGCTCACCGACGCCCTGCGCGCTGCTGGGCTAGTCAAAGCCGACGCCACCCCGCAGCTGGTTACCCCGCCGTTGCGGGACGGCAACGGCTGGGCAGTCACCCTGGATCTGCCCCGCGGAGGCGGGAAAACCGCCGCCGACGTGATCGCCAAACGCGACACCGTCGCCGCCGAACTCGGCGTCGATGAAATCCAAGTCATCATGTCCCGAGTC
>DASYIL010000341.1:0-11175 GCA_035997545.1 Pseudonocardiaceae bacterium | reverse complement strand
CAAGGTCAGGGCAACGTCGCGGTCCAGCAGCAGGTCGCGGCCGTGCCACAGCCGGACGGCGCAGCGGTCGTCGCGGCCCACCTCCGACAGCAATCGGTAACGACCCTGCCCGACAATCGCGCCCGGGGTCGGCCACGGCGGCCTGGGCGGGTGTGTCCCCGTCGAGTCCCCGATCACCGGTCCGTCATCCTCTCCGCCGCATGCTCCAGCCACGCCGCCGCCCCCATCACGCCCCGCCCCTCACGCCCCGGCCCCCAAGGCACGCCCCCAAGGCACGCCCCGCAGTAGCGCCGCGCAGTAACACCCCAGAAAACAGTACAGAGACAATTGTCAGGTCTACGGCTCTCGGGTGCCATCCCGGGGTTCTGCGCGCGTATGACGATGGGCGCACCGGTCCAGTACTGACCCTCGGATCGCGTCGGTGAGCTCTGGGGTGCGCAGGGTGAGCAGGGCGACACCCATCACCATAACGACGACCACGGTAGTGAACACCAAGTCCAACCAGGCACCGCTCACACCGTTCAGATCGAACAGGGCGTGCAACCCGAGTACCGCGCCCACCGCGGGCACTGCCGCCACCAGGCAACGACCCAGGGTTATCAGGCTGCGCTTGGTCTCCACCCGTCCCAGCCGCCTGCGCAGCCACATCTGCCCGACCATCGCACCCGCCACGCACGACAGCGAGTTGACCGCGGTCAGTCCCAGCACGACATCGGCGCCGTCGAGCACTACCGGGCAGGCCAGCAGCAGCGGCACCTTCACTGCCACCATCACCGCGTTGATCATTGTTGGGGTGCGGGCGTCGGCCATCGAGTAGAAAACTCGCAGCTGCAGCATCGTGATCGCGTAGGGCAACAGGCCGAAGGCGGAGACCGCGAGCGCGACACCGAGGTGGTCGGCATTGCTGCCCGCCTTGCCCAGCGAGAACAGTGCGACCCCGATCTGCTCCCCGGCCAGGGTGAAGATCACGGCGATCGGTGCCAGCAGCACAGTGAGATAGCGGGTGCCCACCGACAGGTCGGTCACCACTCCGCGCCAGTCGGAGTCGGCCGCCGCCCGGCTCATTCGCGGCATGATCGCGGTGAGCAAGGAGTAGCCGAGCACGCCATAGGGCAGTTGCAGCAGTAGCCACACCAAGTGATAGATCACCACACCACCCGGATCACCTTGCGCCGCCGCCCGGGTGGTGACCACGAAGCCGAGTTGGCCGACCAGTACGTAGAGCACGAACCAGGCGGCCATCCCGCCGGCCTGAGTCAGCCTGGGATCCCAGCCCCAGCGCCAGCCGAAGTGAAAGCCGGCCCGGCGCAGGCCGGGCAACTGCACCAGTGCTTGCGCGATGATGCCCGCGGTCGTGCCCAGACCCAAGACCAGCAGCTTCGGGTCGCTCATCCGCGCTGGGTCGACCGTTATCTCACCTGGTACCAGGGCGTAGATCCCCAGGGACGCGAGCACGATAACGTTATTGAGCACTGGTGCCCAGGCCGGCGGGCCGAAGATGCTGCGGGCAATGAGGATGGCCCCGAACAGCCCGGACAGGCCGTAGAACAGGATCTGCGGCAGCAGCAGGTAACCGAACACCGTAGCCAGCTGCGGATTGGCTTTTGCGCCGTCGCCGAGCAGCAGCGCGGCCAGAAACGGCGCCCCCACGACGGCGAGCACCGTGGCTGCGCCGAGCGTCGCGCAGGCGACGGTGACCAGCCGCTGCACGTAAGCCTCGCCCTGGTCGACGTCCTCTTTCGCCGCGCGCACCAGCAGCGGCACCACGACGCTGGTCAGCACCCCGCCGAGGAGGAGCTCGTAGAGCATCGCCGGCAGCGTGTTGGAGACCGTGTAGGAATCGTTGACCACACCCAGCCCGAGTACGGCGGCGAGCCCAAGCTGGCGGACGAACCCGGTGATCCGGCTGACCAGGGTGGCGATCGCCATCGTGCGAGTGGCCGCGGCCAGCGAGTACTGGGACCGCGGGTGCGCGTGGTTCGCGGTATCCAACTTCACCCGGCTTTCCGTGCTCTGCGCGCTCGGCGCACGAATCGGCGGGCCACCAGCAGCACCAGCGCCGCAGCGGCGCCCGCAGTGAGCGCGACAGTAACGGTGCCGAAAGCGGTGGAGCGCAGCTGCAGGGTGCTCGGCTCGCCCAGGGGGGTGCCGCCCGGGGTGCCCAGCCGGGCATCGACGCTGAACTGACCAGCCCGGCTCACCTTCGCCGGGATGACGAACTGGCGGGTGCTCCGAGCCGGCACCAGCTGCACTCCGACCGCCCCGGTCTGCAGCCCTGCGGTCTCGGACAAGCTCAGCGCAACCTGCACACCGACCGGCAACTCGTTGCTTACGGTGATCAGCAGCGGGGAATTCGAGGCCGCCAGGCTGTAGGGGCCGGGCGACTGCACGAGCCGCACTGACCGACGCAGCTCGTCGAGCCGGCTGCTCTCCTGCCCGGTCACCTGCGTGGCCCGGTCCGGGTGGCCGCGCCAGGCCGAGGACACCCCACGCAGCAGCCCGAGTCGCAGCGGATCAAGTAGATCTACCGGCTTGAGGTTCGTGGTGGCATCCAGGACGGTGGCCACCTCCAGGTCGCGCAGGACGTCACGGTCGCGCCGGACGTCCGCGGTGACTGTGCGCGGGATCTCCTGCGCGTCGGCCTGTGGCGGGTAGGCCACCGCTGTGGTGGGGCCAGCGGGACGGGTGGTGGCCAGCGCAGGCAGGCCGCGCGGGGCGAAATAGCCGGCCTCCAGTAGTTGCCGGGCGGTGCTCAGCAGCGCGGTGGCCTCGGTACCGCGGGCCTGCCAGTGGCGTGGCGGGGCCAGCAGGACGGGTTGGCGATCCGGGTCGATCGCGGCGCGATAGACCAGGGCGCCGAGCCCGTCCTGGGCGGCCAGTGGGCTCGGGGTACCGGTGGGTCGGGAGGACACCGCGACGGCTTCGGTGTCGAGCCAGCCGGCCGCGGGAACCAGGGCGCTGGTGAGCAGCGAGTCGACGAGCAAGCCGGTCGGAGCGGCGCCGCGGCCGCTCACCGGTATGCCTGCGCCGGGCAATCGGGCTGCTGCCAGGCTGACAACGTCTTCGGCAGCCGTCTGGGGGAACACAGCGCCGGGTTCCAGCAGCACAGCGCGGATCTCCAGTGCGGTGAGGTCGGCCAGGGTGCGTTCGTCAAGTACCTCGCCGGCCGGCCAGCTGATCCCGGTTAGCGGCTGCACCCCGAGCAGGTCGCCCACCAGGCGGATACCAGTGCTGATGGCCAGAGCCTCCAGGTCGGTGAGCCCGGCCCGGGACAGCGCCACCAGATCGGGATCGGCGTAGGGCAGCGGCAGCACGCAGCGGCCTTGGACAGCGCTGCGCAGCCGATCAAGCCAGCTCCGCGCGTCCCGTTCGCCGGTGCCCTCGCTGATCCCGCCGGGGTGCGCCACCCGGTAGCCGCGGCTCATCCCGTCGACCGTCTCGAGCAGCAGCGGATCGATCGCCACGCAGACGGCCGCGGACAGCGGCGACCCAGGCGGCACCACCTGCTCGAGCGCGCCGAGCACACCGTCGAGCCGCCCACCAGGCGCGATGTCGGCGGCCACCGGATCCGTTCCCGCGCGATTACTGCGAATCAGGATGGGTTCACCGGGACCGGTGGGCAGCCGCGCTGGTTCCGTGGTCAGTGGCCACACCACGGTCAGCGCCGCCGGCCGGCGCGGCGGGCGTAGCACCGGTCCGGCCGGACCGCCGGGAGCGGCGGGGGGTATCCCGAGCACCGGCAGCAGCAGCGTGACCGACGCCAGCCGCGCGGTGCCGCCGAAGTCCGGCTTGCCGTTGAGGTTGACCAGCAGCGGGTACACGCCCGGTTCGCTGATCTGCAGCGACTCCAGCTCGGCTCCACCGCGCAGCGGCACCTCGAGCTGGAAGGGGCTGCTCTGCCCCGGTGCGAGGTCTTCCGACACCGGCTGGAACCGGGTGATGTGGGGTGCTTCGGGGATGCTGCGGACGGCCCGGGCGGCCGCCTCGTCGGAGCTCACCGGTTCGTCACGTTGCAGCCGGACGCCGAGTTTGGTGATGACCCGGTCTCCGACGTTGACTACCCGCCCGTTGACCGTGAGCACCGACGGGCTGGTAGCGGTGACCACCCGAGGCGACATGTCTGTCAACTCGAGCACCGCTAGCACGTTCGGGCGCTGGGGTTGTTTCGTTGGGGGTTGTTTTGTCTGGGGGAGTGGTTGCGCTGCTGAGTGCGCCATGGGAGCGGCGCCGGGCATCAGCATTCCCAGCACCGCCACAAGGAGGGCGGCGGCGACCAGGTGGGCCCGGTATCTCACGCCTTGGTCCTCACGCGGAGGCGTTTCACGCAGAATCCGCGAGCATGGCAGTGGCGCGACGAACCAGGCGACGCTCGTCGGCGTAGGCCAATCGCTGCGGCAGGTCGGCCAGCGGCACCCAGGCCACCTCGGTGACCTCCACATCGGCGTCGGACAACTCTCCACCCACCGCCCGCAGCAGGAAGTGGTGCACCGTTTTGTGCACCCGGCGATCCTCGGCGACGAACCAGTAGTCAATGCTGCCCAGGGCCGCGACCACCGCGCTGTCGATCCCGGTCTCTTCGGCGACCTCGCGCACCGCCGCCTGCTCGACGGTCTCGCCGTTCTCGACGTGACCTTTGGGCAACGACCACAGCAGCCGGCCGCGCCGATCCAATCGACCGATCACGGCCGCGCGCCCGGTGTCGGTGTCGACTACCAACCCACCTGCCGACGTCTCGTCCACGGTGCGCATCCGGCTGGCCGGGCGGCTGCTGCCGCGCTCGTGGCTGTCGCTGACCGCAACGCCGTCAGCTCGGCTCTCCTTGGTGCCCCTCTTGATGCTCTTGCCCTGGCCGGTCCTGCGTCGGTCGCTCCTGCCCTGGCCGGTTGTCGCGCGGGCGGCCTTATCACGACCGGACCTGTTGGAGGGCGGGGGCATAAGGCCGATGGTATCGGCGGTGTCGGGTCGCCCGCGGGCCACGGTTGCGGCGACGGACCGTTACCCTGGCTTCTCGTGTCGCCTTCGCCCTCCGCGGTAGGAAACCGCATACCGTCCGTGAGCACGTCCCAGCAGAATGCTGTGATGGAGCTGCTCCGGATCGCGCCGGTGGCCGACGAGCTGGCCGCCCTGTTCAGCGCGGCCGGTCATTCGCTGTACCTAGTGGGCGGCAGCGTGCGGGACGCCTTGCTCGGCAGGCTGGGTAGCGACCTGGACTTCACCACCGATGCCCGACCGGACGTCACCCGGCGGATCCTGAACGGTTGGGCCGACGCCGTGTGGGACACCGGGATCGCCTTCGGCACCGTTGGTGCGACCAAGGCCGGCATCCACTGCGAGATCACCACCTACCGGGCTGACCGTTACGACCGGGTGTCCCGCAATCCTGACGTCGTCTTCGGCGACACCGTTGAGGGTGACCTCGCCCGACGCGACTTCACGGTGAATGCGATGGCCGTCGAGTTGCCCTTGCGAGACCTGCTTGCAGGGTCGAGCCATCAGCACCGAGACCTGCTTGCAGGGTCGAGCCATCAGCACTGGGTCTCGGGTCATAGCCGGTTCGTCGACCCGCATGGTGGGATAGCCGCGCTGGCTCGGCGTGAGCTGGACACTCCCGCGACACCGGAGGAGTCGTTTGCCGACGACCCGCTGCGGATGCTGCGCGCGGCTCGGTTCATCTCCCAGCTCGGCTTCACCCTCGCCCCGCGGGTACGAGCGGCGCTGGGTGGGATGGCGGGTGAGATTCGCCGGATCACCGTCGAGCGGGTTGCCGCGGAGCTGTCCAAGCTGCTGCTCGGGGCGGATCCACGGGCCGGTATCGAGCTGATGGTAGACACCGGGCTGGCCGGCCACGTAGTGCCCGAGGTGCCCGCGATGCGCCTGGAGATCGACGAGCACCACCAGCACAAGGACGTCTACGAGCATTCGCTGACGGTGCTCGACCAGGCGATCGCGCTGGAGGACGGCGAGCCTGACCTGGTGTTGCGATTGGCGGCGTTGCTCCATGATGTCGGCAAGCCGGCCACCCGCAGGCACGAGCCCGGCGGCGGGGTGAGCTTCCACCATCACGAGGTCGTCGGGGCCAAGATGGTCCGCAAGAGGTTGCGCGCGCTGCGTTTCCCCACGCACGTCGTCGACGACGTCGCCCAGCTGGTGTTGCTGCACCTGCGGTTCCACGGCTACGGCGGCGGCGAGTGGACCGACTCGGCGGTGCGTCGCTATGTCACCGACGCCGGGGATCTGTTGCCGCGGTTGCACAAACTCGTCCGTGCCGACTGCACCACCCGCAATCGCCGCAAGGCGGCCGCACTGCAGCGCAGCTACGACGATCTGGAGTTGCGCATCGAGCGGATCCGCGCCGAGGAGGACCTGGCTCGGGTACGCCCGGACCTGGACGGTAACGCGATCATGGAGCTGCTCGGGCTGCCGCCCGGTCCGCTGGTCGGCCAGGCCTGGCGGCACCTCAAGGAGCTGCGCTTGGACCGGGGTCCACTGTCCCGCGACGAGGCCGAGGCTGAGCTGCGCCGTTGGGCCCAGGACAACCTCCGTGAGTAACAGGACTGACCGGGGAAGTCCGCCGGTACCGCACCGCACCAGCTCCTCGGCGTCAGACGCCGAGTACCGACCACCCGAGGGACTGGCTGGCACTACACTCCTGGTTCTGTTGCCTGGCCCATGGCGCGGAGCGCACCTGTCCCTGGATTATTTTTTCGACGCGAGAGTTGTTGCTCATGCGCTGGTCCCAGATGCACGTTCCGACCCTGCGGGCAGATCCGGTTGAGGCGGAGGCAGCCAGCCATCGGTTGCTGCTGCGTGCGGGTTTCATCCGGCAGTTGATGGCCGGGCATTACTCGTTGCTTCCGTTGGCGGTGCGGGTACGGGCGAAGGTCATCGAGGTGATCCGGGAGGAGATGGCCCAAATCGGCGCACAGGAGTTCATCTTGCCAGCGATCCACCCGGCGGAGGTGTGGAAGCGGACTGGCAGGTGGGACGCAATGGGCGAGGAATTGTTTCGCCTGCGGGACCGTAAGGGCGCCGACATCGCTTTAGGGATGACTCATGAAGAAATTTTTACGACGCTGGCGCTGGAGTTGAAGTCGTACCGCGAGTTACCGCAGATTTGGTACCAGTTCCAGACCAAGTTCCGGGACGAGCCGCGTCCGAAAGCCGGGCTGATGCGCACTCGGGAGTTCACGATGAAGGACTCCTACAGCTTTGATTTGGCCGCCGACGGTCTGGACCGTTCCTTCGACCTGCATCACGGCGCATACGTGCGAATCTTCGCCCGGCTCGGTATTCCGGCGATCCCGGTGGAGGCGTCCAGTGGGTCCATGGGCGGGTCGGCGTCCACGGAGTTCATGTGCCCGTCGGAAGCTGGTGAGGACTTCGTCGTGCACTGCACCGCGTGCGGGTATGCGGCCAACGTCGAGAAGGCCACCTCCGCGCTGGCCACCATCGTCGACAGCCCGGGTCTGGCGACACCGGAACGGTTCGACACGCCGGGCGCGCGAACCATCGACGACCTCGCGATGACGTTCGGCGCACCGGCCGAGCGACAGATCAAGACCTTGGTCTACGTCGTTGATGACGAGGTGACATTGGTGCTGCTGCGCGGTGACCATGCGCTCGTGGACCAGAAGCTCGCGGACGCTACCGGCGCGCTCGTGTTGCGGCCGGCCCACCGAGAGGAGATTCGGGCGGCGCTCGGTGCCTCGCCGGGCAGCCTCGGCGCCGTCGGTGTCACCAGCCTGAGTGTGGTAGCCGACGAAGCGTTACGTGGTCGGCGTGACATGTTCACCGGGGCCAACGTCGATGGTGTGCACCTGCGCGGAGTCGACGTCGACCGCGACATCAGCATCGGCACTTGGGCGAACCTCCGCGAGGTGATCGCCGGGGAGCCGTGTGTGCGGTGTAGTCAGTCCTTGCTGGTGCAACGCGCGATCGAGGTCGGCCACATTTTCAAGCTGGGCTACAAGTA
The DNA here is from genome assembly GCA_035997545.1 of Pseudonocardiaceae bacterium. Lineage (GTDB taxonomy): Bacteria > Actinomycetota > Actinomycetes > Mycobacteriales > Pseudonocardiaceae. The sequence continues at coordinate 3,203 of DASYIL010000341.1, read as the reverse complement.
CGCCGAGGCGCTCGATGCCACCGTGCTCGCATCAGACGGCACCCGCAGGAAGATGATTATGGGCAGCTATGGCATCGGCGTCGAACGCGCCATGGCTGCCATCGTGGAGTGCCACCATGATGACAAGGGCATGCTCTGGCCAGCCGCCGTCGCTCCGTTCCAGGTCGCCGTCGTCGTCGCGCAGGCCGACCACGCCGGGACCGTACAGGCCGCCGAGCGGATCTATCAGCAGCTCCAGGCTGCCGGTATAGAAACGATCATCGACGACAGGTCGGAGCGCGCCGGCGTCAAGTTCCGCGACGTCGAACTCGTCGGCATCCCGCTGCGCGTCACTGCCGGCACCCACGGACTCGCCGAGGGCGTCATCGAGGTCACCCAACGTGCCACCGGCCACACCGAACGGGTCCTGATCGACGAAGCTGTCGAATACATCCGCAAAGCCGTCGACGCTCTTTCGTAGCCGGGGCACCAGCCGACGGTAACGTGAGCAGCTGTGCGCCCTGAAGACGCCCTGATCGTCCTGCTCGACGAGGATCGCCGTCCGATCGGGCAGCTGCCCAAGTCGCAGGTCCATCATGCCGCGACGCCGTTGCACCTGGCGTTCTCCTGCTATGTCTTCGATGGCTCCGGCCGCTTGCTGATGACCCGCCGCGCCACCAGCAAGCGGACCTGGCCGGGGGTGTGGACCAACTCCTGCTGCGGGCACCCGCTGCCTGGTGAGCCCTCCGCGCAGGCGGCAGCGCGGCGGCTGCGCGAGGAGCTGGGCGTCCGGATGGTGCGCTCGGCGGTGGCGCTGCCCGATTTCCGGTACCGGGCGGTGGCGCCCGACGGTGTGGTGGAGAACGAGTTCTGCCCGGTGCTGGTGGGCCGCGTCGACGGTCAGCCGCAGCCCAACCCGGCCGAGGTGCTGGAGCACCGATGGGCACCCTGGCACGAGGTGGTAGCCCTGGTAACGGCTGCCCCCTGGGCCCTCAGCCCCTGGGCGGCGTTGCAGGTGCCGCTTCTCGCCGGCCTAACCCATTCCCCTTGGTCCCTACTCACCTGAGCTCTTCCGCATTCATCGGGGCTATCAGGGGTTCGGTTGCCCCGCTGAGCCCGCTGAATGCGCAGGGGGGCGATCGTGGTCGATGAGGCCGTACAGCGCGGCTGCGATGAGGTAGGAGGCGGCGGCGAGCAGGAGCAGCGCGGGGGCGTGGCCGTCTGGGGGCACTACGGTCGCAGCGAGGGCGACCGCTAGCACGTAGCCGACGTTGAACACCGTGTCATAGAGCGCGAAGACCCGACCGCGCACCTCGTCCCGGATCTCGCCCTGCACCGTGGCGTCCAGGCTCAGCTTCACTACCTGCCCCGCTGTGGACAGCGCGAACGCGGCGGCCAGCATCGTCGTCATGATCATCGGTAGGCCGAGCGTGCAGATCACGACAGCGGCCGCCAGCAGGACGCCGCGGACGGTGCGCCGCCGGCCGAATCTGACCACCAGCAGCGGCGTGAGCACCGCCGCGAGCAGCAACCCGGCCGAGCCGGCGGCGAGCAGCTGAAAGACACCAGCCAGCCCGGCTCGAAGCAGCCCGTGGGAGGTGAAGGAGTTGCGGTACAGCAGCAGGGTCACCAGGGTCGCGATGCCGAACGACAGCCGGTGCGCGACGAGTGCCACCAGGCCCGCGGCGACGCTGGGTACCCGGACCGCTGCGGTCAGGCCGTCTCGCAGCCCGCCGGCCACCGCGCGGACTGTCTTGCTTGGTTCGTCGGTGGAGTCCGGTCCGAGCTGGCCGCGGCGGAAGCCGGCCGCGATCGCCGCCGCGGCCAGTGAGCCCAGCACTGCACCTGACGTCACCCAAGCCGATCCGCTGTCGCCCGCCCCCACCACGCCGCGCAGCCCGATCGCGCACATCCCGCCGAAGACAGTGATCGCCGTGCCGACGGTGGCGGCTAGGGCGTTGGCTTCCACCAGATGGCTTCGGGGCGCCACGTGCGGCAACCCGGCGGACAGCCCGGCCAGCACGAATCGGCTCGCCCCGGTGACCAGCAGCGCTCCGAGATACAGCGGTGCCCCGGCCATCCCGGCCCCGACCGCGAGGGCCACCAGCACGATGAGCACGCCGCGCAGCAGATTCGCCACGACCAGGACCGCCCGACGGTCCCAGCGGTCCAGCAGCGCCCCGGCGAACGGCCCCACCAGTGAGTACGGCAGCAGTAGCACGGCGAGCCCGGCCGCGATCGCTACCGGGTCGGCGTGGCGCTCCGGGTTGAACAGCACGGCACCGCCCAACCCGGCCTGGAACACCCCGTCACCCCACTGCGCGGCGAAGCGGGAGGCCAGCAGCTGGCGGAACCCGCGGGTGCCCAGCAATCGTCGCACCCCTAGCCGGGCCGGCGGGCTGGCCTGGGCAATGGACTGCGACGAGGTCACGAATGGTCAGGCTAACGGTGTCCAGTGGGCGTGGCGCCACGCGGTGTGGACCCAGAGAGGGACCCCGGGGCTGGAGTGCTTGTCGTCGCCCGTGCAACGTGCGAGACGATGGACAGGTGGACAAGGTGGAACCGGGCTCGGCGCTGGTCGCGGCCCCGGCGCTGCGGGATCCCCATTTCTGCCGCACCGTCGTGCTGATCATTGATCACCGCGCCTCGGGCACCCTCGGTGTGGTACTCAACCGGCCCAGCGATGTGCCGGTGCGCGACGTGCTGCCGTTGTGGGGTCCGCACGCCACGGTACCGTCGGCGCTCTACGTCGGCGGCCCGATGGAGCAGCGCGCCGCGCTGTGCGTGGCCGCGCTGCCTGCGGATGTGGACGCCGAGCGAACTGACGGCGTGATCAGAGTGCGGGGATCATTGGTCCTGATCAACCTCGATGCCGATCCGGATCTGATGGCACCGCGACTGCGCGGGCTGCGGGTGTTCGCCGGATACGCCGGTTGGAGCGAAGGCCAGCTCGCCGGTGAGATCCAACGCGGTGACTGGGTCGTGGTGCCGGCCTTGCCCGACGACGTGCTGGCGCCGCCGGGCACCGATCTGTGGGCTCGAATCTTACGCCGCCAGGGCATGCCGCTGGCGCTGCTGGCCACCTACCCCGCCGACCCGGTGCTGAACTGATGGCGCGCCAAGACTCGTCCCCAGGCTGGTTCGCCCGGTCGGCGCGGCCGCGCGGGCCCGCGCAACCCCCTGGGGGCGTGCCGCGTGAGAAACCCGGCCCAGGTCAGGAGTCG
>DASYIL010000340.1:0-5917 GCA_035997545.1 Pseudonocardiaceae bacterium | reverse complement strand
CTCGACCCGTCCTCTGATCTGGGCAAACTCTTCCGTTAGTTCAGTCAACGGGTAGACGAGGGCGGCCTGCAAGATCCGCAGGCACAGCACGCTCATCTCTTGTTCGTCGCGGCGGTTGGAAGCCAGCTCACCGCACTTGCCGAACCTGATGTAGTCGTTGACGCCGTTGTAGTTTTCCACCACGTTGAGCCCGGACTCGGTCTCCCGTTGGAGATCTCTGTTACGCAACCAGTGGGCCAAAAGATGGTGCGCTGCGCGCGGCCGAGCTCCAGCATCGCGGTGTAGGCGGGGTGGGTGGTCTCGCCTTGGAACCGGCGGAGCAGGGCCTCGGTCGAGGCGGTGCCCTGACGGATCGCGGTCGCATACTTGATCATCAGGTCGTAGTTGTTCGCGATGATCTCGGGCCGGATCGGGCGGGTCAGCACCGGGTCGAGCCGGGGGTAGGAGAAGGTCTCGCCCTTGCCGGGCAGGTACAGCTTCATGGTGTTGATCTGTTTGAACCGGGCGACGAGGTCGAAGTTCAGCAGCCGGGTGATGCCGAACCCGATGAAGCTGGCCCCGTGCGAGTCCACGTAGTTAATCTGCAGGTCCATCTCGGTGCCATGGCGCATCGCGCTCTCAACCATGGCGTGGACCTCCGAGGCCGAGCAGGACAGCAGCTGGCTGGAGATGGCCATCGACCCAACCGTGTCGACCCGTCCAGTAGATCAACACCCCCGCGCTTGGCCCTTTTGTACCGGGAGTGGTACTCGGTGAAGATGTTCTGGTCGAACGCGGAGAAGTGGGTGGAATCTGAGGCCACGGCGGTGGTGCCCTGGCGCCAAAGCCAGCTGTGGCGGGCGGCGAAGGTGGCGTTGGCGATCACCCGGGCTACCTGGCGGGCACCGGGGACGGTCAGGAAACGGCGGCGGGCATAACGTAAATCGTCTTCGGAGTAGGAGTGCTCGCCAGCGGCGACCGCCCGAATCCCCGCGCCGGTCCCATAAGCGTAGATCACCAGGAGCATGCGTTCGACCACCTCGCCGGGGTCCAGGTCCACCCGGACCCCGGCGAGGACCAGGGCGTCTAGGCAGCCGGTGCGCAGCGCGGTCTCGGTGAACATGTCCAGCAACGGAACCACGCCCCAGCGGGCGCGGATCGCAGCTTTGAGCCGGCGAAGATTACGCGGCTCAGGCGCCGCGGATAGCGGGGTCAGCACGATCGCGCCCTTTTTACCCTCGACGATCCGCAGCCAGTCGAGGCCGGGCAGCGTGTCGTTGAGCGCGGACAGCTCGGCGTGCATCTCCTCCACCACCTCGGCGGTGAACCTGGTCGCTTCGCGTGGTTTGCGCAGCGCAGCGTAGTTCTCGGCGCGTTTCTCCTCGAAATCTTTCGGTAGATCGAGGTCGGGGTGGCGCCACTTGTGCGCGCCGTGCACCCAGGTTTCCTTGCAGCGCAGTTGTTCACGCAGAGTCTGAAACACCCCGCACTCGTAGACGCTGCGCACGATCCGCCGCCGTCCGCCCTTGTCGGTGCGGTACATCAGCTCGGCCAGCTCACCGGGCACGATGTGCTGGACCGGTACGTCCTCGGCGATGGCGTAGTACTTGGTGCGGTGGGTGTGCTCGGCCCGGTACCGCTTGATCAGCGCGAGAGCAGCCATCATCGGCGCGTGGACTGCGCCGTGACTCGGTCCTGGATGGTGCTGTGGTGCCGGCTGTCGTCCGCGTTGTCCTTATTGGGCGGAGTGACGTTGGCGATGGCGGTGTCTCGCGGATCTGGCAGGCGCGTTCGCCGTGGTCGCGTGAACAGCAGGGCGCTGGAAGAACTCGTGGAGGGTAACATTACCGCATACCTTGCTGTCCCTCATGTTCAGGAGCTGACTTATGCCTCGACCCGATGAGGATAGTGTCGCTGGCGGGGTGCGGGACAAGCTTGAGCGGTTGGATTCTTATCAGCAACGGCATCCGGCGTTAGGCGTGCCGATCGCAGTGGTCCGTAAGTTTGCCGAGGACGAGTCGATCAATTTCGCCGCTGTGATTGCCTTTTGGGCGTTCTTCTCGGTCTTTCCGCTGCTGCTCGTCTTTGTCACCCTGCTCGGCTACTTCCTGCCGCCCAGGCTGCAAGGCGATGTGCTGGGCAGCGTGGGCGGCTTTGTCCCGCTGCTGAGTACGGACTCGATCGGGCACCTCAGCGGCCAGTGGTGGGCGCTGGTGGTCGGCATCCTCAGCGCGCTGTGGAGCGGGTCGTTCGTGGTCATCGCGACCCAATCGGCGTTCAACTCGGTTTGGGAGATTCCCTACGCCCATCGGCCCAGCATTGGCACGCAGATCGGGCGCAGTCTGGGCGCGCTGGGTGCCATCGGGCTTGGTCTGGTCCTCAGCACGGTGATCAGCAGCTACGTCATCGGCGCCGCCACCGGAACCAACCTGGGTGTCGTCGCTCGACTCGCCGGTTACCTCATCCCGGTTGCACTGGACGTCGGGTTGTTCTTCGTGGCCTTCCGCCTACTCACGGACCGCGACGTTGCTACTCGCGACGTGCTGCCCGGAGCGCTGCTCTCGGGGATCGTGTTCTGGCTGCTCCAGCAGCTATCCTCGCTGATCATCGTTCGGTACCTGCACACCGCGAAGACCATTTACGGTGACTATGCCACCGTCATCACCATGCTGTGGTGGTTTTACCTGCAGAGCATCGTGACCCTGCTCGGCGCACAGCTCAACGTGGTGCTCAAGCAACGGCTCTACCCTCGCGGGCTGGTCGACACCCCCACTACCGAGCCCGACTATCGGGCCTACGACGCCTACGCGAAAGAACGCACCTACCGGCGCAACCAACGAGTCAACACCGAGTTCCTGCCGCATGACCCTGACGATGGGTAAAGGGTCCGGATGGTCGCCAAAGATGTAGGTGCAAGTCCAACTTGGGGAGCCAAACCGCAGGTAGAGCGAGGTTACCGCCTAACCTGGCGGCGGGCGGTGCGCGATATGGGGCGGTACGGGGGCGTCGGCGGGTAGCAGTGGGCACGGCGCTGGGACACCCCAGTGTGCGGTCAGTGGGAGTACCCCCGCCCACGCTCGGCCCGCAGCCACGTCGAAGCCATCGTCCACCGGGGGGCCCGTTCGGACCTTCACCGAGGCCTCGTCAAGGGATAATGCCAGCACCGTGACTGCGGCGAGTTCCTTGCGAGTGGGTGGGCGGCTGTGCTCCCAGGACCCGGGCGCGAGGTGCTCGACCAGCGTCCGTAACCCGTGCAGCAACTCCTCTGAGTCGGTGACCCTCCGTGCCGTGCCGTGGATCACCGCACTGGCGTAGTTCAGCGAGTGATGGAAGGCCGAGCGGGCATAGACCACCCCGTCCAGCCGGGTCACTGTGACGCAGACGGGCGCTCCTCGCGAGGCGGCCAGCAGGCTCGCTGCTCCACTGGAGCCGTGCAGGTAGAGCGTGTTTCCGTCGCGCCCGTACCCGGTGGGCAGTACCACCGGGGCGCCGTCGAGCACCAGCCCGAGATGGCAGATCAACACGGCGTCAAGGAGGGCGTACAGCTCGGCGGGGTCATGGCGGGCCCGCTCGCGGAGTCGGCGCAGCGTGCTGCGCGCCGTAGAGGACAGCGTCATGGTTACCACTGTGACCGGTGAAGTGGCATCCTGAAATGGCCACTGGGGAGTGATTCTGAAAGGCCATTCGTGCTATCCGAAGACTTGCCGCTGGCCCTGGACCGTCAGGATGGCCGGCCGCTGGCGGTGCAGCTGGCCGACGGGTTGCGGGCAGCCGCTGGATGCGGCGCGGTGCGGAGGGGGGACCGGCTGCCCTCCACCCGGGCGCTGGCCACCACGCTGGGCGTCAGCCGCACCGTGACGGCAGCGGCGTACGACGTACTGCAGGCCGAGGGGTGGATCGGTGGGCGACGGGGCGTGGGTACCTACGTCATCGCGGCGCCTGGCATGCCGGCACCGCTGTACCCCGGCCCACACCGCGTCCAAGAGCCGGAGCATCAACCGGAGCGGGGGATCGACCTGCGGCCTGGAGTGCCCTGGTCGGCGGGCTTGCGCCCGGCGGCCTGGCGGCGCGCCTGGCGGGTCGCGGCTGACGCAGAGGTGCTTACTCGCCCGGTGGACGCTGGCCTGCCGGAGTTTCGGGCCGCGGTGGTCGAGCACCTGCTGCGCCACCGCGGGCTTGCGGTGACGCAGCACGCAGTGCTGGCCACCGGCGGCACCACTGCGGCGGTAGCAGAGTTGGCCGCGGTGCTCCTGCGCCGAGGCGACGTGGTCGCCGTAGAGGAACCGGGGTATCCCCGGGCGGTGGGTGCTCTGCGAGCCGCCGGGCTGCGGGTGCTGCCGGCGCCGGTGGACGCCGAAGGACTGGTGGTCGCCGCGCTGCCCGACCAGGCCAGCGCGGTGTATTGCACGCCGGCGCACCAGTACCCGCTGGGCGCCATCCTGTCCGCGAGCCGCCGGCTCGCGCTGGTGGCCTGGGCCCGTGAGCGCGCGGCCTGGGTGCTGGAGGACGACTACGACGGGGAGCTGCGCCACCACGGCGTACCTCTCCCGCTGCTGGCCACCGCCGGGCCTGACGTGGTGGTGCATCTCGGCACCACGAGCAAGATCCTCACCCCGACGCTGGGTGTCGGGTGGATGGCGGCGCCCGGTGAGGTGGTGGCCGCGGTCTGCGCGTACCGGTCCGACAGCGGGACGCGGCCGTCCCCGGCCGGCCAGCGGGTGCTCACTGCGTTTGCGGTGTCGGGGGATCTCTCCCAGCACCTCCGCCGGGTGCGCCGTGAGCTGCTTGCTCGGCGTGACCTGCTCAGCTCTGCACTGTGCGGGGCGGGCCTGCCGGTGCGTGGTGACCAGGCCGGCGCGCATCTGGTGGTAGACCTGCAGGATGAGGACGCCGAACGCAACGTGGTACGCCGCGGGCTGCGCGAGGGGCTGCTGCTGGACGGGCTGGCGCGCTGCTACGACGGCCCGCCCCGTTGCCACGGAGTAACTCTGGGATACGCCGCGCCGAGTACCCGGCAAGCGCTCGCTAAGGTGCTACCCCGGCTGACCGCGCTGCTGGTGGCCCTGCCGGGACCACAGAGTCGCCGTGAGAAGGGTCTGCCGCCATGACCAATCGCAGGCTGCGCGTCGCCGTCGTCTTCGGCGGCCGCAGCAGCGAACATGCGATTTCCTGCGTCTCGGCGGGCAGCGTGCTGACCCACCTGGACCGGGCGCGATTCGACGTTGTCCCGGTAGGCATCAGCTCTGCTGGCGTGTGGGTGCTGGGTACCGGGGAGCTGGCCGAACTCGTGATCCGAGACCGGAAGCTCCCGGCCGTGGACGGCGCCCCCGTGACGCTCGCGCTGCCCGGTGACCAGACCAGGCGGGAGCTGGTGCGCATTGCGGGCGACCGGTCCGGCGAGGTGCTCTCCGGGGTGGACGTGGTGTTCCCGGTACTGCACGGGGCTTTCGGCGAGGACGGCACCATCCAGGGGTTGCTGGAGCTGGCCGATCTGCCCTATGTCGGCTCGGGGGTGTTGGCCAGCGCGGCGGGGATGGACAAGGAGTTCACCCGCAAGCTGTTGCGTATGGAGGGTTTGCCGGTCACCGACGCCGTGGTGTTGCGCGCCGACGACCCCATCCTGACCGCGGAGCAGCGCGAACGGCTCGGTTTGCCGGTCTTCGTCAAGCCGGCCAGAGCGGGGTCGTCGCTGGGCATCACGAAGGTGGCGGGCTGGTCCGCGCTGCCCGCGGCGATCGCCACCGCCCGCGCTGTCGATCCCAAAGTGCTCGTCGAGGCGGCGGTGATCGGTCGCGAGGTCGAGTGCGGGGTGTTGGAGTTCCCCGACGGCCGGGTCGAGGCATCGCTGCCCGCGGAGATTCGCGTGGTCGCTGAGAACTCCGCGGGCTGGTATGACTTCGACACCAAGTATCTCGACGACGCGTGCGAGTTCGACATC
>DASYIL010000339.1:0-1945 GCA_035997545.1 Pseudonocardiaceae bacterium | reverse complement strand
CTCCGGAGGTCGCATCCCCATCATCGCCCAAAGACCACCGCCTTCGCGGAGGTGCGACCGACCCGACCTCGCCGTATGACATCGGCACGTCTGGACGCCGACGCCCCGCGCACCGGGTCACCTTCCGTGACGAGCGCTTCGCGGCTGACTCGAAAATCTTCAGTGAGTGGGGGGACTGTCGTGAAAACGGTGTAACTCGGACAAGAGGGGCATCGTTATGGGGACTGTGACCGAGAAGAGCAGGGCCGCGGTGGCGGTCGTGGATGAGCCGGTGGTGCTGGTGCAGGCCGGACCGGCGGACGAGCAGGCAGTGGCAGCGGCGGCGATCGCGGAGGCCCTCGACCCGGCGTTGGTGGCCCGGTTGGCGGCGCAGGCACGCACGCAGGGCGTGCAGCTGCTGGGCCGGGGTGGGGTGCTGCAGCAGTTGACGAAGCGGTTCCTGGAGGCGGCGCTGGAGGCGGAGATGGACGAGCATCTCGGCTACGACAAGCACGACCCGGTGGGGCGTAACGGCGGCAACTCCCGCAACGGGCGGCGGCCCAAGACGCTGCTGACCGAGGTCGGCCCGGTCGACATCGTCGTGCCCCGGGACCGGGAGGGCAGCTTCGCACCGACGATCGTGCCGAAGCGGTCCCGCCGCCTGGGTGGGGTTGAGGATCTGGTGGTGTCGTTGTCGGCGAAGGGCCTCACGCATGGGGAGATCTGCGCGCATCTGGCCGAGGTGTACGGGGCGGAGGTGTCGAAGGATCGGATCACCGCGATCACCGACCGGGTGATGGAGGGCCTGAACGAGTGGCAGAGCCGACCCCTCGACGCGGTGTATCCGGTGATATTCATCGACTGCATCCACGTCAAGATCCGTGACGGGCAGGTCGCCAACCGGCCCATCTACGTCGCGCTCGCCGTCACCGTCGACGGCGGTCGGGACATCCTGGGGCTGTGGGCCGGCGACGGTGGCGAGGGCGCCAAGTATTGGTTGCGGGTGCTCACCGAGATCAAGAACCGGGGCGCCGGCGACGTGTGTATGGTCGTCTGCGACGGACTGAAAGGCCTGCCCGACGCGATCGGCGAGGTCTGGCCGCAGGCGGTGGTGCAAACGTGCGTGATCCATCTGATTCGGGCCAGCCTGCGCTACGCGTCGAAGGCCGACTGGGGCGTCGTGGCCAGGGAGCTCAAGCCGATCTACACTGCGCGAACCGAGCAGGCCGCCCTGGACGCGTTCGCCGAGTTCTCGACCAAGTGGGAGAGCAAGTACCCGGCGATCGTACGGTTGTGGACCAACGCGTGGGCGGAAATGGTGCCGTTCCTCGCCTTCGACGTCGAGATCCGCCGTATCGTGTGCTCCACCAACGCCATCGAGAGCATCAACGCCAGATTCCGCCGATCGGTCAACGCTCGAGGCCATTTCCCCACCGAGCAATCGGCGTTGAAGGTGTTGTACCTGACCATCTGCAGCCTCGACCCCACCGGCAAGGGCCGCGCCCGCTGGTCCAACCGCTGGAAGGCCGCACTCAACGCCTTCGACATCGCCTTCGACGGCCGCGTCACCGCCGGCCGCCGCTAACAACTCAACAGCCATCGATCTAACGCAACAGCGTTACACCGTTAAGGCGATACTCCCCGCTGGTGACGGCGCTGCAGATGGTCGAGGACCTGACCGATCGGCAGGCGGCGGAGGCGGTTCGGGACAAGGTTTCATGGAAGTACGCGCTGGGGTTGGGGCTGACCGATACCGGCTTCGACTTCTCGGTGCTCTGCGAGTTCCGTAAGCGGGTGGTTGACAACGGGTTGGAGGCCCGGGTGCTGGACCTGCTGGTGGCCGCGCTGGTGGACAAGGGGTTGATCAAAGCGCGGGGGGCTCAGCGCACCGATTCAACGCATGTGCTGGCCGCGGTGCGTGACCTCAACCGTCTGGAACTGGGCGGGGAGTCGGTGCGCGCGGCGT
>DASYIL010000338.1:0-9035 GCA_035997545.1 Pseudonocardiaceae bacterium | reverse complement strand
CCGGCGCAGCGCGTCGGCTTTCCCGGATCGATCCACCACCGCGCCGATGACCTGTCCCGTGAGCTTCCCCTCGCGGATCTCGAGCTCGTTGGCGGCGCAGAAGTCCAGCCCCAGGGCTTCCGCGAGCGGCTGCACGACCTGCGTGAAGCCACCCGAGACCGCTCCACAGCGAAATCCCAACCGCTTGAGGGTCCGCACCGTCGTCCGTGCCCCGGCAGTGAGTTCCAGCGCGCTGGTCACTTCGGTGAGCACGCTGACCGGAAGGCCGGCCAGCAGCGCGACCCGGCGACGCAGCGACTGAGTGAAGTCCAGTTCGCCATGCATCGCGGCCTCGGTGACCGCGCGCACCTCAGCCCCGCAGCCGGCGCGTTCGGCGAGCATCTCGATCACCTCGCCCTGCACCAGAGTCGAGTCGACGTCGAAGACCACCAGGCGCTTGGCCCGGCGGGCGATACCCACCCGCTCGACGGCAAGGTCCACTTCGCCGTGGGCTGCGATCCTCACCAGCGTGGAGCGCAACGCCGCGTCGGCGGCCTGGCTATCGCCGTTGCTGGGCACCGACACCAGCAGCTCAAGCCCCGTGACCGGGTAGTCCGCGATCCGCCGGATGGCGTCGATGTTGATGCCCAACGCAGCTAGCGCGCGGGTCGTCTCGGTGAAAGCGCGGGCCGTGACCGGCCGCCCCAGCACCAACACGACGTGCGTGGACCCTCGAGTGCTCGCGCCCACTGCGCCGGCGCCGACCTCGACCTCCACCTGCATCGCGATGCTGGCCATGGCCTGTTCGGCGGCCTCCTGCAGGTCATCCGGATCAGCGTTGGTCGCCACGAGCACGCCGAGAATGATCCGGCCCTGGATCACCACCTGCTCGACGTCGAGGATGTCCACGCCATGCTTGGTGAGTGCGGCGAAGATCACCGACACGACCCCTGGCTTGTCCCGCCCGGTCACCGTGACCAGCAGGGTCGTGCGTGGGCTGCCGGTCATTTGTCGCGAGGGTCGGTACCACCGGTCTCGTCGGGCTGCACAGCCTGCGTCGCGATCTCGCTCGGCGCGGGCGGGTGCCCGTTGCCGCCGACATGCGCCTCGGCCCGCATCCGATCTGCCATGTGCGGGTAGTGCAGCTCGAAGGCCGGTCTCTCGGACCGGATCCGGGGCAGCTCGGTGAAGTTGTGCCGCGGCGGCGGGCACGAGGTCGCCCATTCCAGCGAGTTGCCGTAACCCCACGGGTCGTCGACGGTGACGATCTCGCCGTAGCGGTAGCTGCGGAACACGTTCCACAGGAACGGCAGCGTGGAGGCGCCCAGGACGAAGGCACCGATGGAGGACACCATGTTCAGCGTGGTGAACCCGTCACTGGGCAGGTAGTCGGCGTACCGGCGGGGCATGCCCTCGTTGCCCAGCCAGTGCTGCACCAGGAACGTCAGGTGGAACCCGATGAACGTGGCCCAGAAGTGGAACTTGCCCAGCGGCTCGTCGAGCATCCGGCCGGTCATCTTCGGGAACCAGAAGTAGATCCCGGCGAAGGTCGCGAACACGATCGTGCCGTAGAGCACGTAGTGGAAATGCGCTACCACGAAGTAGGTGTCGCTGACGTGGAAGTCGATCGCCGGAGCGGCCAGCAACACCCCGGTCAGCCCCCCGATCAGGAAGGTGATCAAGAATCCGACACTGAACATCATCGGCGTTTCGAACGTGAGCTGCCCCCGCCACATGGTGCCGATCCAGTTGAAGAACTTCACTCCGGTAGGCACCGCGATAAGGAAGGTGGTGAACGCGAAGAAGGGCAGGAGTACCGCACCGGTGGCGTACATATGGTGCGCCCACACCACCACTGACAGCGCAGCGATTGACAGGGTCGCAAGGACCAGGCCCTTGTAGCCGAAGAGCGGTTTGCGGCTGAACACCGGGAAGATCTCCGACACGATGCCGAAGAACGGCAGTGCCACGATGTAGACCTCGGGGTGACCGAAGAACCAGAACAGGTGCTGCCAGAGGATGACCCCACCGTTCTCCGGGTCGAACACGTGTGCCCCGAGGCGCCGATCGGCCTCGAGTCCCAACAGTGCCGCGGTCAGGATCGGGAAGGCTAGCAGCACCAGCAGCGACGTGGCCAGGATGTTCCAGGTGAAGATCGGCATCCGGAACATCGTCATCCCGGGCGCCCGCAGGCAGACCACTGTGGTGACCATGTTCACCGCGCCCAGGATGGTACCCAGCCCGGCCATGACCAGTCCCATGATCCACAGGTCCGCGCCCGCGCCCGGGGAATGAATGGCGCTGGACAGCGGGGTGTAGGCGAACCAGCCGAAGTCCGCAGCGCCGCCTGGCGTGAGAAATCCACTGATCACTATCAGGCCACCGAAGAGGAACAGCCAGTAGGAGAACGCATTGAGCCGGGGGAAAGCGACGTCCGGGGAACCGATCTGCAGCGGTAACACAAGATTGGCGAAGGCGAACAGAATCGGCGTGGCGTAGAGCAGCAGCATGATCGTGCCGTGCATGGTGAAGAGCTGATTGTACTGCTCGTTGGACAGGAACTGCAGGCCCGGCCTGGCCAGCTCCCCACGCATCAGCATTGCCATGCTACCACCGATGAAGAAGAAGCCCATCGAGGTAACCAGGTACAGCATGCCGATCACCTTGTGATCGGTTGTCTGAAGAAGCCCCAGCAGGGTCGATCCCTTAACGATGGTGCGCGTCGGACGCGGACGCGTGGCGATCGGCGGGGGCGCAACGGCCGTCACGAGTTGCCTCCTGGCTGGTGGTGCTGCGTCGCAGCAGTCCGGCGCTCACCGGGCACGCTACCGGCCCGCGGTGACTAGGTCATCGCGGGCCCGTGGAGAATGATAGCGGCACTCCGCGCAGCTACCACCTCCGACTATCGACAGTCAGGCGGACCCGGTACCGACATTCTGGCCAAACGGGGCACCCCGCCGGGTGACGAGGAACTCAAGCGCCAGCATGACCAGCATCGACAACCCCAGCAGGGGAACAGCGCCCCCAACCGCGATCATGATGACGAGCACACCGAAGCCAAGCTTGCAACGGGGTTCCTTGCAGGGTGGCCCCAGTTCCTTCGGTCGCCGCTTGCGCCACAGCTCACCGTCCGTTCGGCGGGGGTCACGGTGTGCATGTTCCCGTACACCAGCCCGGCATAGACCGTCGTGCCACTCGACACAAAGTTCCCGGAAGACGCGAACTCTCAAACCCGGGGGGCTCGCGCCGCCCGCTTCCGGCGCACCTCATCCATATCCAGCGCACGAGCACGGCTGATGAGGTCTTCCAGGGCCTGCTGCGGCAGGGCACCCGGATTGGCGTAGAGCAGCAAGCCTTCCCTCATGATCACCAGGGTGGGGATCGACATGACCTCGAACGCGGCAGCGAGGTCACGCTGCGCGTCGGTGTCGACCGTGCCGAACACGGCGTCAGGGTGACGCTCCGACGCCTCCTCGAAAATAGGCCCGAAGCCGCGGCACGGCCCGCACCACGACGCCCAGAAGTCCACGAGGGCCAGTCCCGCACCACCTACGACGTCGGTGAAGTTCTCCTTCGTCAGTTCGATCGTCGCCATCGCTACCTCCGCCGGACACCCCTGCTGGTACCGGAACACCGGCGCAGGCGCACACATTCCGACGGCGGTCAGCGGGCGGTCACAATGCCGCCTCCGCGGGAGGAAGCGCGCGGCGAATCAGGTTGTAGCGGCCGCCACCGGCGTGTCGAGCTGGGCCAACGCCGGAGCAGGGGATAGCGCAGCAAGCGGGGAGTCGGGTCGGCCTGTTGCGCCTCGCCTTCGAACAGGCACTCACCGAAATCTACGACCACCCTTTCATCGCCGAGAACGGGTCCACTCCGCGGCGTTGATCCGGGCGAGTTTGCGGCCCACCTTCAGGTAGGCGTCGCCGGATCGCCCGTCCAGCTTGCTCTTGAGCACGGCCGCGAGCGGTTGCCGGGCCTCGTCGGCACTCAGCGGGATCTGGTCCTGACCGGCGTCGGATTCGATCACGATGCGCAAGCCGTTCTGTTCGGCGACGCGGCGCACATCGCCGTTGCTCTTGGCGAACCCCAGTGCCTTGACGAGATCATTGACGGTCTGGCCGAGGTCATCGATCGACGGTAGGTCCTGCACCTCGGCGAAGGTCCGCGTGGAGAACCGGGAGACGAACTCGTCGCGAGCGCTCATGGCAGCCGCGACGCCGTGGATCGCCGCGGTGACCTCCCCGGCGAGGACCTTCTTCAGGTCCATCGGGTGCAGCGTTGCGGCCGCAAGGCGTTCACTGGCAACAACGAGCTCAGAGTCACGCCACTCGCTGAGCGTACGGAAGTACGGCTCCACCAGACGATCGGGCACCGACATGATCTTGCCGAAGATCTCCCCCGCCGGCGCGGTCAACGGGACGTAGTTGCCCTTGCTCTTGCTCATCTTCGCGCCAGTGCCATCGGTACCCTCGATCAACGACGTGGCGACGACCAGCTCTGCCGCCTGCCCGCAAATCTCCATCACCCGCCGACACATCTGCATGTTCAGGAACTGGTCGAGCCCCCCGACCTCCAGATCGGTATTGATCTCTACCGAGTCCAGGGCCATGACCACCGAGTACAGCAACTCCGCCAACGACAGTCCCTGACCAGCGTTCAAGCGCTTGCGGAAGTCCTCGCGTTGCAGCGGCATCGACACCGGAATGCGGGAGGTGATCTCAACCAGCCTGGGCAGCGTCACCTCGCGCAGCCAGTCACCGTTGTGGCGGAACTGGGCGCGCTCAAAGTCGAAGAGGGGAGTGACCTGCTCGCGGTAGGTGGCCAAGTTGCGGGCGATGTCGTCATCGGTCAGCGCGGGCCGCTCATCCGACCGGCCAGACGGGTCACCGATCTTCGCGGTGACATCACCCACGATGAACACAACCTGGTGACCCATGCGCTGGAACCTGCTGAGGATGAGCATGGGTACCGCGTGGCCGAGGTGCACCTCGGCACCGGTCGGGTCGATACCGAACTTCGCCACGAACGGCCGGTCCTGCGCGGCGGCCTCAATGATCCGCTGCTCCAGCGCGTCAGCCGAAGGCTGCAACTCTTGGGAACGCTCGGCAATCAACGCGGCCTGCTCGGCCGGTGACAAGTCCGACAGGTCCAGGCTGCGCCGCTGCTTGGTCAGCTCCAGCAGCTCGCGCACCGTCGTGTCAGCCGCGAGGTCGGCGTCGGCGAGCAACGCGGTGGCACGATCAACGGACTCACTGAGTCGGGTCACGCCCATCATGGTATCGAGCCCACGGCGACGGCTTTTGTTCGTTAGGCGCTGCGCTCGTCGGTGTCGAGTAGGTGCCTGATCAGCCAGTGAACGACCTCCCGCACGACGACCGCACGGTTAGTGGTGCCCAGGATTTCGTGCCCCTCGTGGGGCAGCACCAGATAGCCAGGTGACGCGCCGCGGTCTCGTAGCGCGGCGACGAGTTGCTCGGCTTCGAGGAGGGGCACGTTGGTGTCCTGTCCGCCGTGCACCACCAGCAGTGGGGCATTCAGCTGCCCGACGCGGTGGATCGGTGACAGCTCACGCAGCAGCTCCGCGTCTCGGCGCGGGTCGCCGTACCTGCTCACCGCCGCCGCGGCGATCCACGGCTCGGTGTGGGCGAAGAACGTCTCGAAGTCGGTGATGCCGCAAAAGTCGACGCCGACTCCGAACAGCTCGGGATAGCTCACCATCGCGGCGACGGTGAGGTAGCCACCGTAGGAGCGGCCGGCGCAGCCCATCGCGGCGGGGTCGGCGAGCCCGGCGTCCACCAGGTACCGGACCAGGTCGGCGACATCATCGATGGCGGCGAACCGGCGGTGGCCGACGTCGGCGTCCACGAACCGGCGCCCGAAGCCCGACGAGCCACGTACGTTCGGTGCGAACACCGCGACGCCGTGGACCAGCAACTCCTGGTAGAGCGGATTGAACGTGGGGCGCTCCTGAGCCTCTGGGCCGGCGTGCAACCAGACCAGCGTGGGCATTGCGCCGAGCACACCAGCCGGCCGGTAGAGCCAGCCACTCAACTCCAGGCCGTCCCGGGCCCGCCACCGGTGCAACTCCGGCAGGGTCGGCGCGTCCGGCGGCCATGGTGGTGGCAGCGCGGGAGCCAGCCGCACCGATTGGGCCGGCGGGAGCGGGTAGCGTAGGACGTGCGGCGGCTCGGCGCCGGATTCCACGGCCAGCACCAGTGACGCACCGTCCCGGGCGAAGGCGCAGCCCGTCACCACGTCCGCGGGTGGCGCCGGCAGTACACGACGCTGTCCCCCAGCCAGGTCGACGAGCTCGAGCTCGCTGCGTCCCTCGACGTTCCACACCGCGACGACCACGCGGCCGGTCGGGTCGAGCGCGAACCTTTCGAGCTCGGCCCCGTCGCGCGCCGCGATGAGCTCGGCGGACTCTGGATAGCCGGCGGCGACCCTCGGCAGCGCGAGCAGCGCAGCGAACTCGCGATCGGCGTCGGTATGCAGGTAAATCACCCGATCATCGGGGGCGAAACGGGCGTCGGCGACGGTCGCATCGCCCCCGAGCAGCTCGGCGCTGCTGCCGGTTCGGGTGTCGACCAGCAGCAAGCGGCGAGCGCCGCGGGCGCCAAGGCGCACCACGGCGTAGCGTCCGTCGTGGCTGAAGCTGCACACCGCCGCCGCCGGGCCGCTCGCCAGCTGACGGCGGCGCCCAGAGCACACATCGACGGCGTACGCGTCGAGCGTGCCCAGGTCCGGGACGCTGCTCTCCGAAAGACCCACGATGTGCCCGCCGGGCTGCCAGCAGCCAATCGACGCCACCCCGGTCGGAGTGCCGGCGACGATCCGGGCCTCGGAGCCGTCCGGGTGCAGCGCACGGACCAGGGTGCGCTCGCCGCCACCGGGCGCCGTCGTCAGGCACAGCCACTCGCCGTCGGGCGACCAGCTGACCGCCCGTGCGTAGTCCTCGCCAGTGTCCAGCCGCACCGGCGGGCCGGCCTGCGTCATCGGACCGTGCTGCGTCATCGGACCGGGAGCCAGCGGGCTCAACCAGACCCGGGGCGTGCCGTCGCGGTCGGAGATCACGGCCAGGGTGCTGCCGTCCGGGGACAGCGCGGGTGAGGTACAGGTCTCGGCGGCGATCCAGTCGAGGCCGGGCAACTCGGCGGCGAGCCGGGCCCGCCGGCGCCGCGCGACGCCGCTGGCCTGATCGGAGCTCGCCACCTTCACCTAGCTCCCCTCGCCAGCACCTAGATCCCCCTCTCCTGCAGCCACATCTCCAACAGGGCGACCTGCCACAAAGCGTTGGATCCCAGCGTGGTCCGCTCGGTGTTCGGATCGGCAAGCATGCGCTGCAGCCAGTCCGGGCGGAAGAGCCCCCGGTCCTTGGCCACCGGATCAGTCACCGCGTCGCGCACCCGGTCCAGGAACGAGCCCGACAAGTGCCGGATCGCCGGCACCGGGAAGTAACCCTTGGACCGGTCGATGATCGGGTCCGGGACCACGCCGCGACTGGCCGCCTTGAGCACGCCCTTTCCGCCCGCGGCGAGCTTCAGCTCAGGTGGGCAGGCACCGGCGAGTTCGACCAGCTCGTGGTCTAGGAACGGCACCCGTGCCTCCAATCCCCAGGCCATCGTCATGTTGTCCACCCTCTTGACCGGGTCGTCGACCAGCATGACTGTGGTATCCAGGCGCAGCGCCGCATCGAGCGCCGTGTCGGCGCCGGGGGCACCGAAGTGCGCGTCGATGAATGCTCTGCTGTGGTCCCTGTTGAAGAAGTCACGGCTAGCCAGCCACTCCGGCTCGAGCAGGTCCGCCAGCTCGGCGTGCGGGCGGTCGACGAACACCTCCGCGTAGGCTGCCGCAGCCCGGTCCCGCGGCACGTCGGCAAGCGGCGGGTACCAGTCATAGCCGGCGAACACCTCGTCCGCACCCTGCCCGGACTGCACCACGGTCACCGAGCGGGAAACCTCCTCGGAGAGCAGGTAGAACGCGACACAGTCATGGCTGACCATCGGTTCGCTCATCGCGTCGATGGCCGCGTCCACCGCCGGGAGCAGCCGGTCCGACTTGATCATGATCTTCTGGTGATCAGTGCCGAAGTGTGCCGCCACCTGGTCGGAGTAGACGAACTCGTCCCCGGACTCCCCACCGGTGGCCTCAAACCCGACGCTGAACGTGCGCAGCGCCTGCCGACCGCCCTCGGCTAGCAACGCCACCACCAAGCTGGAGTCGATGCCGCCGGACAGCAAGACACCCACCGGGACGTCGGCAACCATGCGCCGCTCCACAGCGAGCCGCAGCGCATCCAGCACAGCGCCCGGCCAGTCCGAAGGGTGCAGAGTGCCCAGGCTGCAATCAGCACCGCCTCGCGAGAACACCGGCCGCCAGTACTCCCGGTCCTCGCGGCGGCCGTCCGGATGCACGGTGCACACCGTCGCGGGTGGCAGCTTCTGCACCCCGGCCAGGATCGTGTGGGGAGCCGGCACGACGGAGTGGAAGCTCAGGTAGTGGTGCAGCCCCACCGGGTCGATCGCGGTGTCCACCTCGCCTGCAGCGAGCAGCGCCGGCAGGGTGGAGGCGAAGCGCAGCCGGCTAGGAGTCCGCGAGAGGTACAGCGGTTTGATCCCGAGCCGGTCGCGGCCGAGCACCAGCCGCCCGCTGTCGCGCTCGAGCACGGCGAAGGCGAACATGCCCAGGAAGTGGTCGACGCAGCTGGTGCCCCACCGGTGGTAGGCCTTGAGCAGCACCTCACTGTCGGAATCGGAGAAGAACCGGTAGCCGGCGGCGTCCAGCTCGCAACGCAGCTCGCGGTAGTTGTAGATGCAGCCGTTGAACACGGCGGTCAGCCCCAGCTCGGGATCGACCATGGGCTGCGTGGCCCGGTCCGACAGGTCGATGATCTTCAACCGGCGGTGGCCGAGCGCGGTGGCGCCACCGGCGTGGATGCCCCAGCCGTCGGGGCCCCGACGGTGCAGCGCGGCGGTCATAGTGGTGACCGCGTCGACGTCCGCCGGCGCCTCGTCGAATCTGATCTCGCCGGCGATGCCGCACATAGCAAGCTCCTC
>DASYIL010000337.1:0-3330 GCA_035997545.1 Pseudonocardiaceae bacterium | reverse complement strand
GGTCTGGGCCGAGGTGCTCGGACTGGAACGGGTCGGAGTAACAGACAACTTCTTCGAACTCGGCGGAGACTCCATCCTGAGCATCCAGGTGATGTCGCGGGTGCGCGTGGCTTTTGGGGTGGATTTGTCTTTGCGGGTGTTGTTCGTCGATCCCACGGTTGCGGGGTTGGCAACGGCGGTGTCGGCGGTATCGGGGGCAGTGTGGGGTGCGCCTATTGATGTCATTCCTCGGGATGGCGAGTTGCCGTTGTCGTTTGCTCAGCAGCGGTTGTGGTTTTTGGAGGAGTTCGCGCCGGGCGGGTCTGGGTATGTTTCTGCGTTTGCGTTGAGGTTGTGTGGGGAGTTAGACGTCGACGCGTTGGGTGTTGCGTTTACTGGGTTGGTGGCTCGGCATGAGTCGTTGCGGACAACCTTTGAGGCGGTGGAAGGCCGGGGAGTGCAGGTGGTGCATCCACCGTCTGTGGTGTCACTGCCGGTGGTGGATCTGTCGGATTTGGTTGAGTCGCAGCGTGTGGTGGAGTTGCAGCGGGTTGTGGCGGTGGAGAGCAGCCGGCCGTTTGATTTGGGTCGGGGACCGCTGCTGCGGGTGTGTTTGGTGTGTGTGGGCGCAGCGGAGCATGTGTTGGTCGTGGCGTTGCATCATATTGTGACTGATGGTTGGTCGATGGGTGTGCTGCTGCGCGAGTTGGGTGTGTTGTATAGCGCTGCGGTGCGGGGGGTCGAGGCGGCGCTTGCGGTGTTGCGGGTGCAGTACGTCGATTATGCGGTGTGGCAGCGGGAGTTGTTGTCTGGTCCGGCGTTGGATGAGGCGTTGGGGTATTGGCGTGACCAGCTGGCGGACGTGCCGGCGTTGGAACTGCCCACCGACCGACCGCGGCCGGCGGTGATGACGTCTGCTGGTGCCTTTCATGAGTTCGTGGTGTCGGCTGGGGTGACTGCGCGGCTCAAGGAGTTGGGTCAGCAGACCGACGGCACGGTGTTCATGACGCTTGTGGCGGCGTGTCAGTTGTTGTTTTCTCGCTGGTCTGGTCAGGACGACATTGCGGTGGGAACGGTGGTGTCGGGTCGGGAACGGGCTGAGTTGGAAGGACTGATCGGGTTCTTCGTCAATACGGTGGTGCTGCGCTCGCGGGTGGATGACCGGCTGAGTTTTATTGAGTTCTTGGCTGAGGTGCGGGAGACGGTGCTGGATGCTTTCGTCTATCAGCACGTGCCGTTCGAGCGGGTAGTGGACGAGCTCGCGCCGGTTCGGGACACCAGCCGGACCCCGTTGTTCCAGGCGATGGTCGTACTGCAGAACGCTCCCGGGCAGGCCCCGGATTTGGCTGGTGTGGAGATCTCGGCCATGGAGTTGCCGGTGACGTCAGCGAATTTCGATGTCACGGTCCAGTTCCAGGAGTCCGGTGATGTGCTGGCCGGCGCGTTGCAGTACAACACTGATCTTTTCGATCGGGCGACGATGCAGCGGATGGTGGATCATCTGTTGGTGCTGCTGGCCGGGATCGCAGCCGACCCGGATCAACCGGTACGGGGATTGCCGTTGTTGACCGAGGCCGAGGTCGGCCAGGTGGTAGTGGGTTTCAATGACACCGATCGGGATGTGGCGGCGGTGACGTTGCCGGAGTTGTTCGCCGCGCAGGTGGCGGCGCGTCCGGGTGCGCAGGCGGTGTGTTGGGGGTCGGAGAGTTTGTCCTATGCCGAACTGGATGCGCGGGCGAATCGGTTGGCGCATTGGCTGATCGGAATGGGGGTTGGCCCGGAGCGGTTGGTGGCGGTGGTGTTGCCGCGGTCGGTGGAGTTGGTGGTGGCGTTGTTGGCGGTGGCCAAGGCCGGTGGGGGATATGTGCCGGTCGATCCGGGCTACCCCGAGCAGCGGATCGCCTTCATGCTCACTGATGCCGCCCCGGTAGTCGTGTTGACCTCGACTGTGGTCGCTGCGCAGATTGCGGTAGTTGCGGATGCGACGCGGTTGCTGGTCGATGATCCGGCAGTGGTGACCGGGGTGGCCACGATGCCAGGGTGGGCTCCCACCGATGCCTACCGGACTGCTGCGCTGGTGTTGTCACATCCGGCCTATGTGATCTACACCTCGGGGTCCACCGGGCAACCCAAAGCCGTGGTGGTGCCCCATGCCGGGCTGAGTAGTTTCGTGGCTGCCGAGATCGAGCACTACCGGGTGGGTCCGGGTGATCGGGTGTTGGCGATGTCCTCACCGAGCTTCGATGCCTCGGTGTTGGAGCTGGGGATGTCGTTGCTGGCCGGGGCGGTGTGGGTGATCCCACCGGCGGGGCCGCTGGCCGGGGACACCCTAGTCGAGGTCTTAGAGCAAGACCGGATCAGCCATGCGTTGATCCCACCGGCGGCGCTGGCCACGATCGGTCCCGATATCGCCGCGGCCGGGTTGCCGCGGTTTTCCACCGTGATCGTGGGTGGCGATGTGTGCAGCGCGGAGTTGGTGGCGCGGTGGGCACCGGGCCGCCGCATGATCAACTCCTATGGGCCGACCGAGACCACGGTGGTGGCCACCTGGAGCGCGCCGCTGACCCCCGGTCGGGTTCCGCCTATCGGGTCGCCGATCCCCAACACCCGGGTTTATGTACTGGATGGCTGGATGCGGCCGGTGCCAGTAGGAGTGACCGGCGAGCTATATATCGCCGGAGTCGGATTGGCGCGAGGATATCTGGGTCGGGCAGGGCTGACCGCGGCACGGTTTATGGCCAACCCGTTCGGCGCGGCAGGTGAGCGGATGTATCGCAGTGGGGATTTGGTGCGCTGGACCACCGATGGGAAGTTGGTGTTCGTCGGTCGGGCTGATGAGCAGGTCAAGATCCGTGGATTCCGGATCGAACCCGGTGAGATCGAGGCCGTATTGGCCACCCACCCGCAAATCAGCGAGGTAGCGGTCGTCGCCCGCGAAGACCAGCCCGGGATCAAACGGCTGGTCGCCTACCTGGTACCCACCGAAGACGCCACCCCAGACACCGCGCCCAGTACCGCAACGCTACGCAACCACGCCGCGCACGTGTTACCCGACTACATGATCCCCGCAGTGTTCCTAACACTCGACGCCCTACCGCTGAACGCCAGCGGGAAACTGGACCGCCGCGCTCTGCCCGCCCCCGACCAACTCACCGAGCCGGCGTCGGAATACATCGCACCGCGGACACCGACCGAACACGCCCTCGCCGAGGTCTGGGCCGAGGTGCTCGGACTGGAACGGGTCGGAGTAACAGACAACTTCTTCGAACTCGGCGGAGACTCCATCCTGAGCATCCAGGTGATGTCGCGGGTGCGCGTGGCTTTTGGGGTGGATTTGTCTTTGCGGGTGTT
>DASYIL010000336.1:0-2121 GCA_035997545.1 Pseudonocardiaceae bacterium | reverse complement strand
GGTAAATATCGCTCGACAGCCGCGCGTCCTAGCCGACGGATCCAGGGAGGACAATTGAGACCCTAACTGAGCCCCTGAACCTGGCTGCTAGACACATCAGACGCCAACGTCGCTGCTAGAGGTGGTGGCCAGGGGCGGGGTCGAACCGCCGACCTTCCGATTTTCAGTCGGACGCTCGTACCAACTGAGCTACCTGGCCGGGGCCTGGCCCGATGTGTATCGAGCCGATGCGTACCGGGCGACCCAGACGGGACTCGAACCCGCGACCTTCGCCGTGACAGGGCGACGCGCTAACCAACTGCGCCACTGGGCCTTGCTGTGCGTGCCCCCAACGGGATTCGAACCCGCGCTGCCGCCTTGAAAGGGCGGAGTCCTAGGCCGCTAGACGATGGGGACTTGGTCGTCCAGACCTGCCCGCAGCGATCGCCCGCCGTGAGCACCGCAAGCATAGGACACCGACTCTACCGGTTCCACAACGGGTGGTCGGTCGCACCGATGCGACCTCCAGCCGGGCGGACCGGGGCCTCCAAGCCGGACGGCCCCGCGCCCCCCTACAGCTGACCTGACTTCACCGCCGCACCGGCGGGATGCCGTCCTCGCCGGCAATCAGTCCCAACATATCCAGCAGCACCCGGCAGTCGTCGGCATCCGTCGCAGACCGCGCGACCGCCAGACGAGCCCGGTCCACCTGCTCGGCCGTGACGCGGTGCGGGTCCTGTCCACGCTGCATGGGCACCGACGGACTGCTGAGTTCCGCGCCAGTCTCGGGACCGAGGTGGTAGGTGCTCGACAGACGGCTCATTCGCCCCTCCTGAAGTTCGCTCCGACGTACTCGCTCTCAAACCGCTCGCCGCACGCTATCGACCGTTTACCAACAGCGCAGCCTCCCATGGGGTGATTACCTGGGGTGAACCGCCGCCAACCGTACGAACACTACCGCTCGGCGCTCAGTTGGCGTTATCGAGCAACTCGGCGAGGTGCAGCGAACGGCGGCCCGTCGTCAAGCTGATCTGCAGGCGGCAGCTGAACCCGTCGGCCAACACCAGCGCGTCCGGGGACGCTCGGACCGCGGGGGCCAGCGAACGTTCGGCCAGCGCGCTGGACATCTCCTCGTGGCCGCGCTGGTAGCCGAAACTGCCGGCCAGCCCGCAGCATCCGGACACCCGCCGCACCCGGACCCCGGCCGCGCGCAGCAGCCCGTCGTCGGCGTCGTGGCCAAGCACCGCATGCTGGTGGCAGTGCACCTGTTGCAGCGCATCCCGGTTGCGCCCGGGCGGTTGCCAGTCCGGCGCCCGCTCCCGGAGTAGCTCGGCGAGCGTGCGAGTCTGCCCGGCGAGCGCAGTCGCCGCCGGATCGTCCGGGAGCAGCTCAGCCAGGTCGGAGCGCAGTGTGGCGACGCAGCTGGGCTCGAGCCCGACCAGCGGAACCCCGGCGATGATCTCCGACCGCAGCAGCCGCAGGGTCCGCCGCAGCACCAGGCGGGCGGTGGCGAGCTGCCCTGTGGTCAGCCAGGTCAAGCCGCAGCACAGGGTGCCTCGCGGCAGCCGGACGGCGAAGCCCGCCGCCGTGAGCACTCGCGTCGCGGCGTGCACCACGTGGGGGTCGAACGATCGGGTGAAGGTGTCCGGCCACAGCAACACCTCACCGCGCGGAGCCGGCCCGGACGGCAGCTCCGGCGGCCGGTACCGAGCAAACTGCGGCAGCGGTCGAGCCGTGGACACCCCACCCAGCCGGGCGAGCAACGGTGCGGCCCGATTAGCCACCATCGGTGCGAGCCCGGCCGCCCAGGCCGCCAGCGGCAACCCGCCCAACGCATAGTGCCACCGTGGCCGCAGCCGGCGCCGGTAGCGCTGGTGCAGGAACTCCGCTTTGTAGCTGGCCATGTCCACGTTGACCGGGCAGTCCGAGGCACATGCCTTGCAGGCCAGGCACAGGTCCAACGCCTCGTCGACCTCCGATGACTGCCAGCCGCCGGTCACCAGGTCACCGGCCAGCATCTCGGCCAACAGATGCGCCCGGCCACGGGTGGAGTGTTTCTCGTCGCGGGTGACCTGGAAACTGGGACACATCACGTCTGGTCCGTCCAGCTGCCGGCAGGCACCGACGCCCACACAGCGCCGG
>DASYIL010000335.1:0-7570 GCA_035997545.1 Pseudonocardiaceae bacterium | reverse complement strand
ACTTGGCGACGCTGCCGCCTGATGAAGCAGCTGCGTTTGCCCCAGTCATCGGCGAACTTCGCGCCGACCTGGGTGCTATCGCCAGAGATCCGCTGGGTCCGAGCGACTCGGCGACGGAGCGGCTGGCTGATCTGCTCGGTGCGTCGCGGCAGCCGTCCCGTCCGCTCGGGCTGCAGCAGTGGGTGCGGGAGGCTGGCCGGATGCTCGTCGATCCGGCGCGTGGACATGACCGAGCAGTGCTGCAGCAGTGGATCGGAGAGCTTCAGCTGATGGCCGATTCGGCCGCGGAGCAGGGCATGGGCCACGACCTCATGACGATCTGGTGGTGCCTCCAGGTGTACCACCGGTGTTGTGACGACCACGAGCGAGCCGCAGCTGTGCTGGGCACGCTCTGGGAGAGCCTGGAGACGATACGGGCCACGATCGACAACCCCGTGGAGCGCGCCGGGGTGCTGGAGCAGTTCCCCCATCTCTTTCAGTGCATGGCCGAATCGCTGTTTCTCAGCGGGCGCCCGGCCGAGTTGTTCGAGACGATCGAAGGCGCGAAGGGGCGGTTGTTGGCGGATGTGTTGGAGGGCAACCGCGCCGACGTCTCGACAGCGTAGCTCGGGCCTGCCTCGCTGGCCGTTCTGCCCGCTGCGCTGGGGAATGCGGGAGCGCACTACCTGACCTACCTCGTCGACGATGACTGCACGTACGCGGTATTTGGTCGCGAAGGACCGGTTGATGCACGCCGCCTGTGTCAACCTCGACCGCGGTAACAATCCTGTCGATCCCAACCCGTTCCGCAGTTTCGGGCATGCTCCTCGCCGCGAACGGTGCGCTGCCCGCGAAGCGGGACCTCTTCTTGGGCGAGCCGACCGAGGCCTCCTGTCCCCGGAGCTGATCGGCGAGCTCGACGTCACGGGAAGCCATGTGACGATGCTGGGCTGCTCCACCAGGCTGTCGAAGGAAGGGACCGGTGGTGATGCCCTCGGGTTGGAGTGGGCCCTCCTGCTCGCCGGGGCATCCAGCGTCGTCACGGCGCACTGGGATGTGCCCCTGAGCTCGTCGTCAGAGTTCTTCCTGCGGTCTACGATTTCTGGCTGATAGGCGGGCAGTCGCGGGCGGCGGCGTGGCGCTTGGCGATTCTGGAGATGGCCTGCGCCGGTGCCCCGCGAGGAATGAGGAACCTGTCCCACGAACAGTCAGTCGCCCCCCTGCGCCCCGCCGACTCGGTCCAGCTTGCCCGCGTGCTGCTCGAGCGACTTGCGCAGACGCCGGGGCCGGGCGCGCCATGATGACCGGGGCGGGTGGTGGTCACGTGGCCATCACCCGCCCCGGCGAAGCCCTACAACAGGCGCCGTCCGCTACGGCCAGCAACCGGATCTAGCTGCGGGGTAGGCTTCCAGGAGCTCGTTATCGGCGCGTTGCTGTGGTCCAGAACCCATCAGGTAGCGGGAGTCTGCGGCGTATCCTCACCCTGTCCCACCGATCCGGGAGGCAGGCCAGTGCCCTTTTCTCGTCCGGCCCCTACCTCTGCGTCCTCCGGGACACCTGCGGGAAACGATCCAGCCCTGGCCTTTTCGATCTTCTCCTCTGGAGTCATCTCCTCTTCGCGCTCTTCCACTGCAACTCCCTCCTTATCGCTTTAAGCGAGTTTCGACTGCACCACCGCGTTCATCGCTCACGTCGGCGCCCCCAGCCACCGCGGTCAAGTTGGACGCGCTAATCTTCCGTAGCAGTGCTTTCCTTATCGTATACGGGACTGCCTAACCCTCCGGTCCCCTCGCGCACCGTCGATGTGCTGACCTCCTCGGTCAGGTCCCCAAGCGACCCCTCGTCTCGTGTTGCCTTTGTTGGCTCCGGCTCGCGGGAGAGGGGTTCACCGGTGGGATCCCCACGCTCGGCAGGATAGGGTCCTGGGATGTCGACGTCGGGACCGATCGCTTCGTTGGTATCATTGGTAGGCTGCTCGGCCTTATCAGGCATGCTCATGCGAGTCCTCCTCACCGGCCCCGGCCAGGGCGCCGGGCATTGATCGGGTTATCGCCAGGGTTCCCCGAACGGGCCTGCAGTATTCACCGGTGATGCTGGACCACCCAATCGGGGAATCGATAGGCCGGAACGAGGTTATCTCGGGCAGCCGTGACGGTCACGGTGCTCGACGGCAACCAACGTCTCAACCCTGTTGATGCTTGAACGGCCGTCAGGAGCCGAGCCGGGCGACCCTGACGTCCGGGAAACGGTCGAAGTCACGGTCGTTGCACAGCACTGTGTCGACCCCGTGCTCACGGCACAGAGCGACGACGACGGCGTCAGTGACCAACCCACCCCGCACCTGACCTTGATCGAGGATCGTCCTGAGCAGCTCCCAATGCCGCGAACCCGGGCGCAGAACACGAACGGTCGGGCTGGCCAGCAGCTGGTCGATGAACTCGACCGCCTGGCCGATCGGGGTCGGTGGGTCGAAGATCGGCTGGGTAACGATGCGAACAAACCCCCAGGCGGCCACCACCGGCAGCCCCCACGGGACAGCGCCCTCTGCGAGCTCGGCCAGCCGGGTGCGAGCGACCGCATGCAGCGGAAGCTCGGCACGATTGGCGTAGATCAGGACATTCGTATCGACCGCAATCACCACACCGCCCGCCGCTGTTCCACGCGGTCGAGATACTCCTCAAGAGCGGCGTTGCTGTCGATGTCGACGGTCGGCATCCGCCTCCCCCGGGTGACCGGGAGGTCAAGCCGAAACTCGGCTGGGGCCGGCTCCGCAAGCGCCCTCCGCAGGGCATCAGAGATCAGGGCGGTCAGCGTCACTCCCATCCGCTGGGCGCGTTCCCGGGCGGCCTGCATCAGGGCGTCGTCGAGGTTGAGCGTGGTCTTCACAGCTCAACCATACATGCTGGGCCAGATCAGCCATATACCTAATCATGACACGGTGCCCGCTGCCCCGCCGAGCTCGCGACCAGGTCCTGAGGACTGCGGCAAGGTCGGTGTTTGCCCAGGTAATCTCAGCGGACCACCCGCAACGCACCGAACAGAGCTTCCTTCTCATCAGCCGGCCCTGCTGCGAAGTACAGCGCGTCGGCGTCGCCGAGGCTTTCCCCGTTGCCGAACAGGATGTTCCAGATGCCGTCGATGCCGATCGGCGCTCCGGCCTCGTCGCGCAGATAGTCGACGAACTTGCCCGTGGTGTCATCGAATGCCGCGATCCGCCCGGCCCCGCCGAAGTTGCCCACCAGGACCTTGCCGCCCAACGAGCCGAAACTCGCTGGAGCCACCGTGACGCCCCATGGTGCGTTCAGCCGGGCGTCGTCATCAAACACCCGAACCAATGCACCGGTGCTGGTGAATTCGGCTAGCTTGCCCTTGCCCGGGTGGCCCTCGGTGGCCTTTTCCTGTTCCTTGTTCAGCGAGTCCTCCTCGCCGACGTCAAACGCTGGGCCGCCCGGAACTGGCTCCTTAGGAGGCTTGGAGATGGCATAGCTCACGAAGACCCGGTCGCCGACGGTGGTGATGTTGAACGGCACCGGGTCACCCGCCTTGGGCAACTTGCCCTTGGCTAGGTCGGCCGGCGCGCCGGTGGCGAACGGATTCGCGAAGCCCTGCGTCGGCACCAGTTTCCAGTTCTTGTCGAACTGGCGGATCTGCGGCTGCGCGCCGAAGTCGGCGGCCCATAGTGTGTCGACGCTGTCCTGCTTGAGCGCCACCCCAAAGAACTTCATGCCCTGCGGTTCCCCGTTGAACACCTCCTGGCTGGGCCCATTCACCCGCACCACCGTGCCGTCCGGTCCGCGCTCGCCCCACCCGGCGATGCGCCCGGAGTCGGTGACGAAGATGAACCGTGCCGAGCCTCCCAGCGCCACCGTGCGGCCGTCGACCTGCGCTTGCTGGTTGGTCACGACGAACTTGTCCGAGTTGATGTCGGCGCTGTTGAAAATCACCCCGGTGGCCTTGCCGACGCTGGTGGTGTCGGTCTTGGTATCGGTGCCCGGGATCGTCACAGCCTTGAGCGGGTCCTGGAACAGCTCGCGCAGTTTTTGGTCCCCGGAGGCAGTGACGTCGCCGACGAACTCATAGGACGCCGCGCCGGCGCTGACCCAGAAGTGTCCGCCCGCACCCTTGGGGCGGATCGCGATACCCCACGCGTTGACCATCTCCGGCACAGTGAAGCGAGCCTTGTACGCCTCGGCGTTGGCCGCCAGATTGACCTGGCGGTAGCGGTTGTCCGACAGCGTCGGAGCCTGCGTCGAACTAGCGGTGGGACCAGCGGTAGTGCATGCAGCCACACCCACGACAGCTAGGCACGCAACGCCCCGACGAACCAGCCCGGCAGCGCGGCGGCGGAGACGCATGAGTAGCTCCAAGTCAGCTAAGGCAATCCTAATATTAAGTGACGGTAAACTTCATTGCGAGAGGGATCAAGCGGGCATTTGGCGTAATCAGCCCGCTCGATTCTTCGGAGCATCGTGGGATAGCCCTGCCTCGGACCAGGCGGCCGGTGCGCTGCCCCGGACGAGTGAGCACCCTGGGCTTGAGCTGTCAGACCGGTACTATGCACCGGGTCGACTACCGTGAGGAGCTCTCCAGTGACGCACGATGACCGCGCGCCGTCGTAGGAAATCGGGCTCCGGGCCCGCTGCTACCGCGCTGATCGCCTGGGTCGGTGGTAGGCAGGTGGTGGCTGGTGCCTCTGCCGGCGCGGAGGTTTCCGGGGTTCACGCTTGGTCTTCCGGCCGGAGTCCCGCTGGTCGTGCGATCCTCGCGGGTCGGGCCTTGGGTCTCGCCGCGGGCACCTTGCTGGCCTGCGGCTCCGTGTTGGCCGGCGCAGTACACGTCGGTGAGGGCTCGCTAACCGGAGAGGGTGCGCCGCCCAGCTACACGCCGGTCGGCACGGACACCGGATCCGGCCCCGACGGATACGGGGGACAGGCGCCTGCCGACCGCGCGGCTGTGGCGCCCGATGCCGTCAGCTCGCAGGCACTCGCGGCAACGGGCTCGGCACTTCGTCAGCGGTCTGGGCCAGTGCACCGGAACAAGCCGGCGTCCTTCGACGTGCCGGCTGAAAACGGCCCGCCTCCGCCGAACGTCCAGCGGTCCTGGGGCTCGCCGCCATCAGCGGCTGATCAGGCTCCTACCGGACCGATCGCGCCTGCCAAACCGGTGCTGGATCCCGCCGCATCGGGAGTGGCTCGGGTAGGCGAGGTGCTGGCACCGGAAAATTCGCGCGAGGAGCAGCCGCGTCTGTCCACCACCATCTCCACCAGGTAGCGCGGAGTCAGTCAGACTGGCGGGCGAGCAGGAGTACTGCCTGGTCATACCTGCCCTGGGCCTCGGCGGGGAGTTCGTTACGCAGAACCAGGCGCTCCAGCACAGCAAACAGATCAGCGATGACATCGCGCTCGCTGGTGCTCAGCTGATCGGATCGGATCTTCGCCTGTGCCAGGATGAGCGGAGCAGGCGTGGCCGAGGCGGCGCCCGCCAGGTTGACGTCAGGTATGAACCACATCTCAGGACTCCCGGACTCTCGTACCGCGAGCGTGGCGCCGGCGGCGGGCCAGGCGGTGAGGCCGCCGCGCTGAGGCTGCCGCGTTAGCGGACTGTATGCCTTCCACAAGGGTCATTCAAACGGTGCGGAACTTGTTCGATCGAGTTGTGGGGGCAATCACACCATGTCCCTACCCGTCGATAGCATCGACTACTGAACCAGACCGATGGGAGAGTCGTGACCCCACCGCGAGCCGCGGAGTTCAAGGCCACCGAGGTCAAGGCCCAGGACGGAGTCGGAGCGCCGGACGCGTTGCAGCGGCTGTGGACGCCGCACCGGATGGCCTACATCAAGGGCGAAGGCAAATCCGGACCTGACGCCGGCGCGGAGCAGTGCCCGTTCTGCCGGATCATCGCGATGGACGACGCCGAGGGTCTGGTGATTGCCCGCGGCGGCACTGTCTATGCGGTGCTCAACCTCTATCCCTACAACCCCGGCCACCTGATGGTGGTGCCCTACCGGCACGTCGCCGACTACCCGGATCTGACCGCCGACGAGACCACCGAGCTGGCCACCTTCACCCAGCGGGCCATGCTCGCCGCGCGTCGCGCGGCCGCCCCGCACGGCTTCAACATCGGGATCAATCAGGGGGCCATTGGCGGTGCCGGTATCGCCGCACACCTGCACCAGCACGTGGTGCCCCGGTGGGGCGGCGACGTCAACTTCATGCCGGTCATCGCGGGCACCAAGGTGTTGCCGCAGCTGCTATCGGAGACCCATACGCTGCTGGTGGACGCGTGGAAAGAGCTGTCCTGAACGCCACCCAAGCCCCCCGGCGGCGTCTCGTGAGCCCCCCTGGGGGCGCGGCACCCCAGTGGAAGCGCCAACTCATGGTCGTCGTAAGAATACTGTTCCTCGGATCGGCACTGGGGATCCTGGTCTGGCGGCTTGCCGGGGACGGCGCGGGCGTCCTGGCGGCGGTGTGGAAGATCGGCCTGCCCGCCGTGCTCGGATCGTTTCTGGCCGCTGCCGCCGGTCTGGGCGCCTCCGGGCTGGCCTGGCGCAGCTTGCTCCGTGGACTGGGTGCCCCGCTGGACCTGCATGACGCGGCCCGGGTGTTCTTCACCGGTCAGATCGGCAAGTACATCCCTGGCACGGTGTGGGCCTACGTGGCGCACGCCAAACTGGGCCGCGAGCACAGGGTCCCCGCGTCTCGCACCACGGCGGCATCGGTGCTGTTCGTGGTGGCGCACACCGCAACTGGTGCGGTGGTCGCCGGCTTGGTGCTGCCGTTCGCCACCGGAGATGTATCCGATCGTTTCGGCTGGGTCGCACTGCTGGCGCCACTGCTGCTGGCCAGCCTGCACCCGCGGCTTGTCCTACCGGTGCTGCGGATGGTGCACCGCGTGCTGGGTCGGGGCAGCCCCCCCGAGGTGGTGTCCGGATCGGCCGTCATGCGGGCCTTGGGCTGGCTCACGGTGACCTGGATGGGCTACGGCACGAGCATGCTGCTGCTGCTGCGACCGGTTGCCCGGGCAGACAGCCACGCGTTGTTGCCGGTGGCGCTCGGCGGGTTCGCACTGGCCTGGACGGTCGGCTTCATCGCTGCCGGTGTGCTGGTCGTGACCCCCGCAGGCCTAGGGGTGCGAGAGGTCGCCCTGCTCATGGTGCTCGGGCCGGTCCTCGCCGGCGGTGGTGCGGTCACGGCCGTGGTGCTGCTGTCCCGGATGGTGCACACGCTGGGTGACGGGGCCTGGGCGCTAGTGGGCATCAGCCTGCGGGCACCCCAGCCCACCGAGAGACCCTCCGCCAGCACCGACAATCCCGACCCAGTTCCCCGATAGCTGCAGGCGTGCGATGCTCAACGTCTTCGCCCGCGCGTCGGTCTCCCGGTTTCTGGATCCGGCGGGTTGCTGGTTGTTCCGGGTCGGTATCGGGCCCGACGCCATCACACTGACCGGCGCATTGGGGACGGTTGCCTCGGCGCTGTGGTTCTTCCCTCACGACCAACTGGTGGCCGGCACCATCGCAGTAACGGTCTTCGCGCTGTTCGACCTGCTCGACGGGGCGGTCGCGCGGGCCCGTGGGCACAGCACCCCGTTC
>DASYIL010000334.1:0-2680 GCA_035997545.1 Pseudonocardiaceae bacterium | reverse complement strand
GCTGGCGGAGCTCGAGGCCGTACTGGACCGGCTGGCCGATGAGGAGCTGACAGGCATGTTCGGGCCGCAGGTGCTCGAGAGGACCGGTCGGCTGCTGCGAGTGCGGAACCGGCTGGAGGCGCAGTTGGCCCGCTCCGTGCGGGAGGGCGAGCTGACCCAGGCGCCCGAGACCGACGGGCAGGCGAGCATGCAGTCCTGGCTGCGTGGCCTCGGTCGGCTGTCGGGCGCGGCGGCGCACCGGCTGGTCGAGATCGGGCGGGCGGGCGAGCACCTGCCGGCGGTGGCTGCCGGCTTCGCCGAGGGCCGGATCACTGCCGAGCAGGTCGCGGCGATTGTGCCGGTGGCGCGCCCGGAGAACCTCGCCGCGGCCGCCGCGCACGGCGTGGACGTGACGCGGATCGACGGCGCGCTGGCCGAGACCGCCGCCGTCCGCCCATACGCCGAGCTGAAGCAGGTGGTGCACCACTACCTGGAGCGGCTGGACCCCGACGGTCCCGAGCCCGACCCCACCGAGCAGCGCACGCTGTCGATCGCCAAGCACGCAGACGGAAGCGTCACCCTCCGCGGGGAACTAGACGCGGTGGGTGGGGAGAAGGTCCAGGCGGCGCTGGAGTCGATGCTGCAGGCCAACCGGCCGAAAGGCGACATGCGACGCCGCGCCCAGCAGCTCGGCGACGCCCTGGTGCAGCTCGCCGACAACGCCCTCGCATCCGGGAACCTGCCGTTCCTGCGCACGGTCAAGCCGCACGTGGTGGTCACCATCGGCATCGACGACTTCGCCGCCCCGGCCACCGGCCCTGGTGCCGCGCAGACCGGGTTCGGTGCCCGCATCTCCGCGGCCCGCGCCCGCTGGCTGGCCTGC
Source organism: Pseudonocardiaceae bacterium (assembly GCA_035997545.1). GTDB lineage: Bacteria > Actinomycetota > Actinomycetes > Mycobacteriales > Pseudonocardiaceae. The sequence goes on along the minus strand of DASYIL010000334.1, from coordinate 1,818 downwards.
GACGGCAACATCACCCGGATCGTCATCGGCCCCGAGGGCCAGCCACTCGACCTGGGCCGCACCAAACGGGTCTTCCCGCCGCACCTCCGCACCGCACTCGACATCCGGGACAAGGGCTGCGTGTTCACCGGTTGCTACGCCCCCACCCACTGGTGCGACGCCCACCACCTTCTCGAGTGGGTGCTCGACGACGGACCGACCTCGATCGACAACGGCGCCCTGCTCTGCGAGCGCCACCACACCAAGGTCCACCACGGCTTCCGGATCGAACGACAATCCGACGGCCGATGGCGCACGTGGCGACCCGACGGCACCGAGATCCTCCTGCACCCCGACCTACTCAGCGCCTGAGCGCGTTCTCGCGACGTGTGGGTGACCATGCGCCGCGGCATGCGTGCTGGTGGGCCGCCACATTTCTCCGGCGCCCTGAAGGCGGCCTTAGGGCGACTTGCCGCCATTCCGTAAGCAGGCTGTGGACACGTTCCGCTGCCACGCTCCCAGTCCCTCGGCGCGCGACTCGTCACCTAGTTAGGGACGGTCCGCCCGGCGTCGTTTCCTGGCGTCGACCGCAGTACGCACACCCACTGCGGTGGCCGCGGTCGAGCTGATACCGGCCGCCAACCCAAATGCGAGCAGCACGGCTCCGACGCCGAAGAGCCCGGAGTCGTCTTGGGAGGCAGCGTCCACGGTCCAAACCACCCAGAAGCCGACCGCCACACCGCCAGGCCCGGCCACTGGATGAGCGCGCACCGCGAGCACCACGGTCACTACTGCGACGGTCAGCGCGCAACCCAGCACCTGGAGGGTCACGTACGGGGTCTGGACACTGTCGGTGATCACGTCATAAGACGGCGACCGGTCCCAGCCCAGCCAGGCGGCCCAGGTCAGCGCACCCAGAACCATCCCGAGGGCCAGAGAGCGGCCGACCCGGTGGGGTGAAATTGGGGTCATGGGCGGAATCGTCGCGACATGAACGGCTCGAAGCAATCTGCTGGATTCCTCCGTGGCGGCCAACGGTAGGGCCGATCCGGTGTCTAGCTCTTAGGCACCAGCACCAGGGCCCGCTCATTCTGACGAATGACCCGGTCCGCGACGTAGCCCTGAAGGGCCGCTCAGAGCGCATACGACTGTCAGACTGATCGGATGCCCGAGGCTGATGGGTCCGACGACCAGCGCTTCGTGGAGCGCATTGCACTGGCCGAATGGTCCGAGAGTGCGACTGCCGAGTTGGTCTCGGTAACGGTTCTGGGCAACCGTGCGGAGGTTGGCCTCCAGGTCAACGGCGGCAACGAATACTGGATGTATTTCCAACGCGCAGGCGGGGGCTGGCGCGAGGCCGTGACCGGTAGCGGCCGGTGCATCGACTGGGACGACCCGACCTCGATCCAGTGGGGCGACGACTCCGAATGGTCTGACTCGGAGTCGCTCTGAAGGGCCGCTATGGGCGTCCGAGCAAGGCCTACTCGAACCCGGACATCTGCATTTCGTGCGACCTACCTGCATCCTCGACGCACTAGCCTCCCTCCGTGCACCGCTACCGCCTACGCCCCGCGGTCGCCCTCGGCGCCTGCGCCACAGCGCCCGTCATTCTCTTCTTGATCTACGTCGTGCTTTTCGGTCTCGCCGGATTCCTGTGGCTCGGAGCCGGGGTCGGCCTCTTCGCCGCTGCGGGAATGTTCACGCTCAGCTACCGAAGAGTCCGGCGTCGGACGCTGACAGTTGGCTCCGACGGGCTCGAGGTGCAGAGAGACAAGTACCGCTTGTTCGTGCCGTGGACTGCGGTCAATACCGTCCAGAGTCGCCGCCACCAGCTTGTGA
>DASYIL010000333.1:0-3235 GCA_035997545.1 Pseudonocardiaceae bacterium | reverse complement strand
CTCGATCGACACGCTCACGCATGCCCTGCGGTGCGCCGGCCGGGGGGATGCGCACTTTACTGCCGAGCAGCTGGGCCCCGTGCTGCAGGAGCTGCGAGCCGACGTCGGGCGGGCGCAGCGTCGCGACGGACCACTGGAAGTCCTGACCTGCCGGGAACGCGCCGTGCTGCGGTGCCTGGCGGACGGCCGCAGCCGGGCCGAGATCGCCGACGAGCTCGGGTTGTCGGCGAACACGGTCCGGACCCACACCAACAAGATCTTCGCCAAGCTGGGCGTGCACAGCCAGCTTGAGGCCGTCACCGTCGCGCGCGGTTCGTTGCGGGGGTTCCCCCGATGAGCGAAGCGATCGACGGCGTTCGCTTGGACGACCCATCAGATGGTTGCGGGTCCCGCCCGCTGCCCGCAGTGTTGATGTACCACTCGGTTGCACCGTATGACCAGGACCCCTATCTCGTGACGGTGCGCCCGGCCCGGTTCGAGCAGCAGCTGCGCTGGCTGGACCGGCGCGGTCTGCGGGGCACCTCGATGCGCGAGCTGCTGGCCGCCCGGCGCGAAGGCGCTGACCGGAGGCTGGTCGGACTCACCTTCGACGACGGCTACGCCGACTTCGCCGAGCACGTGCTGCCCGCGCTGGCCCGATTCGGCTTTACCGCAACCGTGTTCGTGATCGCCGACCTGCTCGGTGGCTGCAACTCCTGGGACGAGGAGGGTCCGCGCAAAGCTCTCATGACGGCCGACCAGATCCGACAGGTGGCGGCCAGCGACATGGAGATCGGCTCACACGGCCGGCGGCATGTGTCGCTGACCTCGATCGACGACAGTGATGGCAGTGCTGTTCTCGATGTCCTGACCGCCGAGGTCGCGGGGAGCCGAACCATCCTGCAGGAGGTGTCCGGCCAGGAGGTCTCGGGCTTCTGCTACCCCTACGGGCACCTGGACGCGCTGGCCGTCAACGCGGTGCGCTCCGCGGGTTACCGCTACGGCTGCGCGATCTGGCGGTCGCAGCTGACCGGCCTGCACGCGCTGCCGCGCACCTACATCGGGGACCGCGACGGGTCGCTGCGCCTGCTCGCCAAGTGGTATCGACACCAACTGCGGTATCGACAGCACCTGAGGTCGCGCCAGGACCGCCGCGGGCGCGGCCAGCGGCACCAACCGGTGTAAACGGTGCCGGCTGTACTACACGCAGCCCAGCCCACCGACGCCGGAGTGGCCGGGTATGTCGCGACGGTGGCCGCCGACCAGCTCGCCCGTGGCTGGCGAGTCGTGGTCGCCTGCCCCTCCGGCGGCAGCCTCGCGCCCGAGTTGACCGCACGCGGGGTGCCGCGACTGCCCTGGTCCGCGACCCGTTCGCCCAGCCCGGACACGGTACCCGAGATCCTGCGCCTGCAGTGGCTGATCAAGGCTGTCCGGCCGGACGTGGTGCACCTGCACTCGGCAAAGGCCGGGCTGGCCGGGCGGCTCGCGTTGCGCGGCCGACTTCCCACGCTCTTCCAACCGCACGGCTGGTCATGGCTCGCGGTTCGCGGAGCGACGGCCCGCGCAACGCTCGCCTGGGAACGCCTCGCGTGGCGCTGGACCGACGCCTTGGTGTGTGTCAGCGAGGGCGAGGCTGAGCTGGCGCGCCACCGGCAGGTGGGCGCGGCGCACGTCGTGGTCCGCAACGGCGTCGACCTGGCCAGCTTCACCCCGGCTGACGAGCAGGCTCGCGCGGCCGCCCGGGATCGCCTGGGGGTGCGCCAGGAGGTGCCGTTGGCTGTGTGCGTCGGACGGGTCACCCAGCAAAAGGGGCAGGACGTGCTCCTCGCGGCATGGCCTCAGGTGCGGCGGGACCACCTGGGAGGCGAGCTGTGCATCGTCGGCGACGGCAGCCTGCTGCCCACGTTGCGTCGAAGGGCTCCGGCCGGCGTGCGGTTCGTGCCGACAGTCAGCGATCCGCGGCCGTGGTACGCGGCGGCCGACGTGATGGTTTTGCCGTCCCGCTGGGAAGGCCTGTCGCTGACTCTGCTTGAGGCAATGGCCAGCGGTCGCTCCGTGGTGGCCTCCGACATATCTGGTCTCTCGGAGGCCATCACTGCGGGCGTGGGTGCCCGGGTGCCGGTTGGCGACACCGAAGCATTGGCCAGGGCAATCGCGGTACGGCTGGGCGACCGTGAGCTACGCGCCGCCGAGGGGACTGCCGCCCGGATGGCTGCGGGGGCATTCGACGTGCAACGCACCCACGAACAACTCGCGGCCATCACAGCCCAGGTCGCCCAGCGCTGATGAGCGGGGCGATCCGCCACTGGTTGTGCACGCATGTCCGCTCCGACGGCACGGGTACCGGTGCGCCCGTTCCAGACCAGACGTTCGTACTACCAGGGATGATGCGGTCGTGGGCGGCCTAGCCAGTTCTCCTCGTCGCGCCGATACACCGCGATCGGGCGCTCGGAGACCCGGAAGATGAACCGACCGGCCTTGTCCAGGACCTCGCCGTCGGTAGCCAGCGAGGCCTGATCGCCAACCAGCTCCACCTCAAGCGACGGGGCCTCCCGCTGCACATAGGTCCGGGTGTGTCGCAGCGCACCCAGCGCGAGCGCGATGATCGCGCGGGCCCGGGAGAATCGCCGGTCCGCCCGCAGGTAGCGGATATCGAGCAGCCCGGAGTCCAGCTGCGGTCGCCAGGCCGGCACCATGCCGCGCGGATGATACGGCCCGTTGCCGACGAACAGAAGCCACAGCTTCTGCTCCTTTCCGTCCAGCTTCACCCGCAGCGGTTGAACGTGGCGCAATGACGTGACGAGCGCAGCCGCGAACGCCGGCCACTTCCCCCACTTGCCCTCCCACTTCTCCCGCAGCCGCACCAGGTCGGAGTAGCCACCGAGGCTCGCGGTGTTGAGGAAGTACCGCTGGCGCGGCGGCCGTTCTCCGCCGTGGACCTCCACCACACCGAGGTCGACCGCGACCGCCTCGCCGGCCTGGGTGGCGTCGACGGCCTCCTGCAGGTCGTACACCCCGACGTCGCGGGCGAAGTGGTTGAGGGTGCCGGTCGGCACCATAACCAGCGGCAAGCCGCGCCGGCCCGCGACGGCCGCTGCGGCCGCCACCGTCCCGTCGCCGCCAGCGACGCCGAGGGCCCGCGGCGCGCCGTTGCCGGGGGCATTTCTGGCCGCGAGCGCGGCCTCGAGCTGGTCGTCGAGGTCCACTCCTTCCGCGGCCCGCAGCACGGTGGCGGCTGGCAGCGCCTCGGCAATCT
>DASYIL010000332.1:0-2560 GCA_035997545.1 Pseudonocardiaceae bacterium | reverse complement strand
CCAATGCCGCCGGATCGCCGCGCTGTGCTGTAGGCACTCCGCGCTTGGTGCCAGGGCGCGTCCGGCAGCTCGGGATCTTGCAGGCCGAACAGCTGCGGAGCACGCTGGGTGAGCTCCGGGTGGCCTTGGTGCTCGGTCATGCAGGGGTGGGAAAAACGCGGCTGGCGAGCGAATTGTTACCGCGCGACGATGAGTTGGCGCTCGGGCTGATTGAGCATAGTTGCCTGTTCCGGGGGGTACCGCGGTTCGGATCCTGGGTAGATGCTCTTGGTCAGGCGGGTGGTCCGGGCGCCGATGGGGTCTGCCGTGCCTGCGGGAGCGGGCTCGGCGATCTTCCCAGGCTTGCCCTCGGCACCGGAATCGCACCCGACGCGGCCTGTTGCGCGCGAGCTCGCCAGTATCACTTCGTCGAGTGGATCCCAGGTCTGCTCGCCAAGGCGAGCGCTGACCGGCCGATCGTCATGATCCTCGACGACGTTCACCGCAGCCACGACGCGGTGTGGGAGTTGCTGCTGCGGCTTACGCGGGACTGTGCAGCGAGCCGCCTGTTCGTTCTCGCCACGGCCCGGCCTGCGGAGCTGGCCACGAATCGGCGGGCCATGGAGGTGCTGCATGTGCTGGAGCAGGACGCGCGGGTACGCCGGGTTGGGCTTGAGCCGTTTTCCCCGCAGGATATCCGGGAGCTGACCGCAGACACCCTCCGGCGAGACCGGGTGCCCGCAGCGCTGGTGGACTGGTTGACGGCTCGCGCGCAGGGGAACCCTAAGTTCGCTGTGGGTCTGCTGGAGGCACTAGTCACGCGCGACGCAGACCTCCAGGTACCCGCCTTGGGCTGGGTACCGGAGAGACTGGCCGGCTGGATACGTGCCGAGCTGGCGCACCTCGACCCGCCGGCGCTGACCCTTCTCGATGTGCTTGCTGTCGTCGGCGACCCGGTGGATCCAGATGACCTCGCCCAGATCACCAATGCGCCGATCGGGGACGTCGCGGTTGATCTGGAGCGGCTCGCGCGTGGCGGAATGGTGGTTGAGCAGCAGCGCGAGGGGTCCCTTGGCTACACCCTTGCCCATGCGCTTACTCGGGAGGTGTTGTACATCGACATTGGTGGTGCCAGGCGGCGGTTGATGCACCGGCGGGTGGCTGCGACACTGCTGGAGGCGGGACAGAGCGAGGCGGCGGCATCGCACTACGTTCGCGCGGCGCAGACGGGGGACCGCAAGGCGATCGTCGCACTAATTGAGATGGCCCGTCGAGCCCAGCAGCGAGGACTAGATTCCCAGGCGTGGCAGATCGTCTCAACGTTGCAGGATCTCGTGCCGGCCGGTGATCAGCGCTGGCTAAAGGTGTTCGATGCGGTGTGCCATCGACCGACGGGGGGGATCGTCGATCCGGTAGCTGTCAAGTCAAATGAGACAGTGGATCTTACTGGGTTGGCTCGTGCTGGGTGGGTTGGTTGATCCACGCCTGCTCGGGCAGGCGTGGCGGTTGAGGCCGGTGGCTGAACCGCTCGGGGTGTTGCGCGTGGGCGCGGTCGAGGGTGGCCTGGCGTCGTGCGCGGATGTCGGTTGCGGTTCCGTAGTGGACTGAGGCCGGGGTGTGCATGCCGATCCCGGAGTGGCGGTGCTCGTGGTTGTAGGCGGGGAAGAACCGGTCGCAGAACGCGCGTGCGTCGGCGAGGCAACCGAACCGGTCCGGGAAGTCGGGAACGTATTTGAGGGTCTTGAACTGGGCCTCGGAGTAGGGATTGTCGTTCGAGGTCCGGGGGCGCGAGTGTGAGCGGAGGATTCCGAGGTCGATCATCATCTCGGACACCGGTTTCGAGGTCATCGAGCCGCCTCGGTCGGCGTGGATCGTGTGCGGGATGACCAGGTTACGGGCCACCGCCCCGGCGAGGAAATCCTTCGCCACGACCGCGTCCTCAGCGTGGGCGACGAGCCACCCGGGAACATAGCGGGAGAAGATATCCAGCACGACGTACAGTTTGTACCAGTCTCCTTTCTGTGGTCCTTTCAATGCGGTGATGTCCCAGCTCCACACCTCACTGGGGCCGTGCGCGACCAGCTCGGGACGGACTCGGGCCGGATGGGTGGCCTGGGCTCGCCGTTCTCTGCTTTGGCCGGCGTCGCGGGCGATTCGGTACATGCTCGACTCCGAGCACCAGTAGCGGCCCTCGTCGAGCTCCCGCGCCCACACCTGGGGGATCGCCAGGTCACGGTAGGGCTCGGAGTTCAACAGCGCCAGGACCCCGGCCCGTTCCTCGTCGGTGATCGTCGAGGGCGGCAGCCCCCGTGGCAGCCAGGGTCCGTGCACCGGCCCCAACGCTGCCGCCCCCAGCGGGTCAGCCCGCCGATAATGGGTGGCCCGAGACCGTCCGGTCAACGCGCACGCCTGAACAATCGGCACCTCCGCCGCGCGCAGCTCAGCGAACGCGGTGTTCAGGATTTCTTCGGCGGCATCGGTGGTTGCTGGTCGTCCGCGCTCTCGGACAGCTGCTCCAAGAGCGCGTGTGCTTTTCCCATAATGTCTAACGCGGTCCGGGTGTTCTTTAACTCGGCCTCAA
>DASYIL010000331.1:0-12572 GCA_035997545.1 Pseudonocardiaceae bacterium | reverse complement strand
GACCAGCAGGCCGACCACCATGGTGCGAAGCTTCATGTGCCACTCCGTCGCTTAGTTGAAGCGGGCATCGGATTGTGCCCGTGGTCATTTCTGTGTCTCTGCGACCTCAGTGCGTCAGGATCTTGGCGAGGAAGTCCTGGGCGCGAACCGACCGCGGTGTGGTGAAGAATTGATCGGGCGCCGAGTTCTCGATGATCTCCCCGTCGGACATGAACACCACCCGGTGCGCGGCGCGGCGAGCGAAGCCCATCTCGTGGGTGATCGCGAGCATGGTCATGCCGTCGCGGGCCAGCGAGGTCATAACGTCGAGCACCTCCTGGACCATCTCCGGGTCCAGTGCCGAGGTCGGCTCGTCGAAAAGCATCACCTTGGGACGCATGGCCAGCGCGCGGGCTATGGCGGCCCGCTGCTGCTGTCCGCCGGACAGCTGCGCCGGGTACTTGTCGGCCTGGTCGCTGATCCCGACCCGCGTGAGTAGCTGCATCGCGGCCTCGTGCGCTTCCCGTTTGCCGTTCCGACGCACCCGTACCGGAGCGAGTTCCACGTTCTCCGCGATGGTCTTGTGAGCAAAGAGGTTGAACTGCTGAAAGACCATGCCGACGTCGGCCCGCAGCCGGGCCAGCGCCCGGCCCTCCTCGGGCAGCAGTGACCCGTCAACCTCGATGCTGCCCCCGTCGATCGGCTCCAACCGGTTGATGGTGCGGCACAGCGTCGACTTGCCTGACCCGGACGGCCCGAGCACCACTACCACCTCGCCACGCGCAACCTCCAGGTTGATGTCGCGCAGCACGTGCAGAGATCCGAAATGCTTGTTCACTCCGGCCATCTGGATCATCGGCGGGTCGACTTTCGCGGGCGAACTCATCCGTCCTCCGGGTGGGTGAGGGCTGGTGTTATTCCGGGGTATGCCTACCCGACGGAGGGCAGGACATAGATTGCAACTCTGTCACGAATCGCCCATGAGGGTGCATCCTGGCCACTGTTGGCTACCCCAGGCAGCCCGCGGGCGGGTTTGGCCCCGGCCCCTACCCTGGACGGGCAGAGAGGGATGATCGGCAGATGACGGCGAGCACCGAGCAGCGCCCACGCAGCTACCGCGTGCGCACCTACGGCTGCCAGATGAACGTGCATGACTCCGAACGGCTGGCCGGGTTGCTCGAGGCGGCCGGATACGTCCCCGCCGGGCCGGATGACACCCCCGATGTGGTCGTGCTCAACACCTGTGCAGTGCGGGAGAATGCTGATAACCGGCTCTACGGCAACCTCGGTCAGCTCCGCCCCGTCAAGCGCGAGCATCCAGGGATGCAGATCGCCGTCGGCGGCTGCTTGGCCCAGAAGGACCGCGGCGAGATCACCCGCCGGGCGCCTTGGGTCGACGTGGTGTTCGGCACCCACAACATCGGTGCGCTGCCGGTGTTGCTGGAGCGAGCCCGGCATAACGGCATCGCCCAGGTCGAGATCGCCGAGTCGCTGGAGATGTTCCCCTCTGCGCTGCCTGCGAAGCGGGACTCGGCGCACTCGGCGTGGGTGTCGATCTCGGTGGGCTGCAACAACACCTGCACGTTCTGCATCGTGCCCGCGCTGCGTGGCAAGGAGGTCGACCGTCGGCCCGGTGAGGTGCTCGCGGAGGTCGAGGCACTGGTGGCCGAGGGCGTGCTTGAGGTGACCCTGCTGGGCCAGAACGTCAATGCCTATGGGGTCGGGTTCGGGGACCGGCGCGCATTCGGCGACCTGCTGCGCGCCTGCGGGCGGATCGACGGCCTAGAGCGGGTGCGCTTCACCTCGCCGCACCCGCGGGACTTCACCTCAGACGTCATCGAGGCGATGGCGCAGACCCCGAACGTCTGCCACCAGCTGCACATGCCGCTGCAGTCCGGGTCGGACGCGGTGCTGCGAGCGATGCGTCGCTCCTACCGGGCGCAGCGCTACCTCACGATCGTCGACGAGGTGCGGGCCGCGATGCCCGATGCAGCTCTGTCGACCGACATCATCGTCGGTTTCCCCGGTGAGACCGAGACTGACTTCCAGGCCACCCTGGACGTGGTGGGTTCGGCGCGCTTCAGCCAGGCGTTCACCTTCCAGTACTCACCTCGGCCGGGCACGCCGGCCGCGGACCTGGTTGGCCAGGTGCCCAAGGCGATCGTGCAGGACCGCTATGAGCGGCTCGTCGCGTTGCAGGAGCAGATCTCCTGGGAGCTCAACCGAAGCCTGGTAGGCAGCTGGGCGGAGGTGCTGGTCTCCGAGGGCGAGGGCCGCAAGGACGCGGTGACCCGGAGGATGAGCGGGCGGGGCAGGGACGGGAGGCTGGTGCACTTCGCGCCGGGCGAGGTCGAAGTCCGGCCAGGGGACGTGGTACTCGCGGAGATCACCTATGGGGCGCCGCACCACCTGGTGTCCGAACTGCCGTTGCGAGCGCACCGGCGGACCGCTGCGGCCGAGGCTTGGGCGGCCGGTCGACGCCCGACGACTCCGGGGGTGGTGCTCGGATTGCCGTCGTTCGGCCGCCCAGTATGATCGCCGCCGACCCCGACTGCCCCGTTCACCGGCTGGTGACCGCCTGCTCGGCGGCGGCCAGCCACTCCCGCCACTGGTCAGCCTGAGCCTGCGCGGTGGTGGCGCGGCGGTCGTCCCCGGCGGCGCGGGCCTTCGCTGCCTGCGCCTCGAACTGCTCCGCCCGGTCCCGGAACTGGGCCACCCGGGCCTCGACCTCGGGGTCGACGTGCCGCCACTGCGCGTCGGCAGCCCTGCGGACCCGCTCTTCGACAGCCCTCAGCCGGCCTTCGAGCTCCCTGATCCGCTCCCGCGGGACCTTGCCTACGCTCTCCCAGCGATCCTGGATACTCCGCAGCTGCGCTCGGGCTGCCTCGATGTCACCGGTGGGGTCGACCCGTTCCGCGGCGGCGACCAGTTCCTCCTTGCGTTGCATATTTTGTTCGAGCTCCGAGTCACGCCCGGAGAACGTGGCTGAGCGACGGCTGAAGAAATGGTCCTGAGCGGCGCGAAACCGCTGCCACAGTGCGTCGTCGGCTTCCTTCGGGGCGCGCCCGGCTTCCTTCCATTCCGCCATCAGGCTGCGGAAGCGACTCGCAGTGGCGCCCCAGTGGGTGGATTCAGCCAGCTCCTCGGCCTCGGCCACCAGCTCCTCCTTACGATTCCGGGCCCCGATGCGCTGCCGGTCGAGCTCGGCGAAATGGGCGCCTCGGCGCCGCGCGAAGGCGTCCCGGGCCTTGGAGAAGCGGCGCCACAACGCCTCGTCGGCCTTCCGGTCGACGCCCTTGATCGTCTTCCACTCGTCCAGGATGATGCGTAGCCGGTCGCCACTCGCTTTCCACTGGGTAGACTCGGCGCCAATCTGCTCGGCCTCCTCCGCCAGCGTCTCCTTGCGGGCGGTTGCTCGTGCCCTGGCCTGCTCTCGGGCCGCCTTCGCGCCGGCCAGCGTCTCCTGGGCGTGCCGCTGCAAGTGGTCGAGGAGGACGGTGAGCCCGACTAGGTCACCCACGACGGTCGGTTCGGCGAGCTCGTCGCGCAACGTGCGAACGCGGGACAGCGCCTGCTTGGGGTCGCCGACCCCGGAGGTTAGCCGGGACTCCAGTAGTTCGGCTTCGGTGACTAGGTCGTCGAAGCGGCGGGCGAAGTGCGCCAGACCCTCCTCGACTGTCCCGGCTTGCCACGAGCCAACTACTCGCTCGCCATCGCTGGTGTGGGTATACACCGTCCCGTCGTCAGCTATCCGTCCCCAGCGCTGCGGGTTTCGGCAGGCCCGCGACACAGCCGGCTGGGGACCGGCGGTCAGGCTCCCGGCGTTGCGGTCGTCTGAGCTCGGCGGCTGGGTGGCAGCGAGGGGCTGCTCGGGGGGCGTATGCCCGGTGGACATGTGCCCGGTGTGGTTGTGCTCGGTCATGGCGGCCTTCCTCGACCTCGTGCCCGCCGCGCGTCCTGCGGGCGCCCCGACTGCAGGCTGTGCACGTCGACCGGGGGGTCGGCGAAACGCACGGCCACGGCCGCATTGAAGCAGCTCAGGTATGCAGGTGGGGGAGCAGGTGCGAAGTGGGCACTAACCTGCACCGGTGATCGTACGCGTGGCGGTGGTATCGCAGCTACCGATCCTGGGGCCCGAAGTGGTCGCCGGGGTCGCCGGCCGCGTGACATGGCGGGAGCCTGCGCCGTGAGGCCCCGCGCCGTCGCGCTGGTGGGCCCGACTGCCACCGGCAAGTCCGACCTCGCGATCGAGCTGGCCTGCAGGCTGGATGGCGAGGTGGTCAATGCCGACGCGATGCAGTTTTACCGGGGCATGGATATCGGCACTGCGAAGCTGCCACCCGCGCAGCGGCGCGGGGTGCGCCACCACCTGCTCGACACCCTCGAGGTCACCGAGACCACCTCGGTAGCCGGCTACCAGCGCCAGGCCCGCCACATTATGGAGGAGCTGCTCGCCGCGGGCCGGGTGCCGGTGCTCGTAGGGGGTTCTGGGCTCTATGTGCGGGCGGTGCTGGACGACCTGGACTTCCCCACCACCGATCCCGACGTGCGGGCTGAGCTTGAGGCGGAGCTGGCCGAGCACGGGGCTCCAGAGCTGTATCGCCGGCTTCATCGGCTCGACCCGGTGGCGGCCGGCCGGATCATGCCGAGCAACGGGCGCCGGCTGGTGCGGGCCTTGGAGGTCATTGCGCTCACCGGGCGCCCGTTCTCAGCGACGCTGCCGCGGCCCGGCCCAGCGCGCTATGGCGCGGTGCTCATCGGGCTGGACACTGATCCCGCGGCGCTGGATGTGCGGGTCGACGCCCGGGTGGATCGGATGTTCGCCGCCGGGCTGGTCGAGGAAGTCCGCCAGCTGCTGCCCCGCGGCCTGCGGGAGGGACGGACGGCGTCGCGGGCGCTGGGCTACCAGCAGATCCTCGCCGCTCTGGACGCGGGCGCGGATCCGGCCTGCGCCGCTGACCCCACGGCCCGGGCAACGCGGCGTTTCGTCCGCAGGCAGCGCACCTGGTTTCGCCGGGACGGCCGGATCAGGTGGCTCGACGCCCACCGCTGCGACCTGCTCGATGCCGCGCTCGTGCTGACGGCGGACGGATAGGCTCGAGCGCAATGAAGCACGGCATCGAGTTCCTTAAAGGGCATGGCACGGAGAACGACTTCGTCCTGCTGCCTGACCCCACCGGCTCGCTGGACCTGACGCCGTCCCGGGTCCGCGCCCTCTGCGATCGACACCGCGGGCTGGGTGCTGACGGGGTGCTGCGAGTGGTACCGGGTGGGCTGGTGTTCGACGCACCGCCGGGCACGTCACCTGACGACTGGTTCCTGGACTACCGCAATGCCGACGGTTCCGTTGCTGAGCTGTGCGGCAACGGGGTGCGGGTATTGGTCCGCTACTTGACTGACGCTGGGCTGGTCGCCGAGCCCGAGTTCCGGATCGGCAGCAGGTCGGGTCCACGCACGGTGCGGCGCCACGACGACGGCTCGGTGGCCGTCGAGATGGGGCGGGTGCGGCATACCGGCACGTCCACAGTAACCGTTGCGGGCGCGGCGTTCAGTGGCCTCGCCGTGGACGTCGGTAACCCGCATCTGGCCTGCCTGACTGACGTGCCGGTGGAGCAATTGGACCTCACCGTGCCGCCGGGGCATGACCCCGGAGCCTTCCCGCACGGCGTCAACGTCGAGTTCGTCAACGTGCTGCGCGCCGGGCAACTTCGGATGCGGGTGCACGAGCGTGGGGTGGGGGAGACCCGCTCCTGCGGCACCGGGACAGTGGCTGCTCTTGCCGCCGCGCTTGCCGTCGAGGGCCTGGACACCGGCGAGGCCGACGTGCAGGTGCCCGGGGGTCGGGTGCACGTCGCGATCGCCGGGGACGGCAGCACGCTGACTGGTCCTGCGGTGCTCGTCGCCTGGGGCCGGCTGGATCCTGGCTGGTGGTCGGCGCACTGACTGCCGCACACGGCCTTGGCCTGTGATCTGGGACGAATTCAGTAGGCGTGATCCGTCGGACGTGTCACGATGAGAGGAGTATGACAACCTCACCGATCTTCCCGCGCCATGGTCCCAGCCCTGCCTCCCGAGGTGAGCTGGACCTTGAGGACCGCTCCGCGCTGCGTCGCGTAGCAGGCCTGTCCACCGAACTTGCTGATGTCGCCGAGGTCGAGTACCGGCAGCTGCGCCTGGAGCGCGTGGTGCTCGTCGGGGTGTGGACCGAAGGCTCCGCGGCCCAGGCCGGCGCGTCGCTCGCCGAGCTGGCCCGGCTCGCTGAGACTGCCGGGTCGCAGGTGCTCGATGGCCTCGTCCAGCGCCGCGAGCGCCCCGACCCGGCAACCTACATCGGTTCCGGCAAGGTCCTCGAGCTGCGCGAGATCGTCCTCGGCACCGCGGCCGACACGGTGATCTGCGACGGCGAGCTCACTCCGGGCCAGCTGCGGCAGCTGGAGGCCAAGCTCAAGGTCAAGGTCATCGACCGGACCGCGTTGATCCTCGACATATTCGCCCAGCACGCCCGCTCCCGGGAGGGCAAGGCGCAGGTCGAGCTGGCCCAGCTGAGCTACTTTTTACCGCGGCTGCGCGGCTGGGGTGAGTCGCTGTCCCGGCAGGCCGGTGGCGCTGGTGGTGGCGCCAGCGGTGGAGTGGGCACCCGCGGGCCCGGCGAGACCAAGCTCGAGACCGACCGACGGCGCATTCACCGTCGGTTAGCCAAGCTGCGCCGCGAGATCGCCGCCATGCGCACGGTCCGCGACACCAAGCGGGCCCGCAGGCGCGCCAATGAGGTGCCCAACGTGGCCATCGTCGGCTACACCAACGCGGGCAAGTCCAGCCTGCTCAACGTGATCACCGGGGCCGGGGTGTTGGTGCAGGACGCCTTGTTCGCCACCTTGGACCCGACCACCCGCCGAGCCGCCACACCGGAAGGGCGGGAGTACACGCTCACCGATACCGTCGGATTCGTCCGCCACCTGCCGCATCAGTTGGTGGAGGCGTTCCGCTCCACGTTGGAGGAGACGGCCGACGCGGACCTGCTGCTGCATGTGGTCGACGGGGCCGACGTGATGCCCGAGTGGCAGGTGGAGGCGGTGCGCGAGGTCCTCGCCTCGATCACCGAGGAGCGCGGCGCGCCGATGCCGCCCGAGTTGCTGGTCGTGAACAAGATCGACGAAGCAGACCAGCTGGTGCTATCGCGGCTGCGCCACCTGCTTCCGAACGCGTCCTTCGTATCTGCGCATACCGGTGCCGGCATCACCGGCTTGGTCCAGCGGATCGCCGACGCCTTGCCCCGATCAGAGGTCGAGGTCGACGCGTTACTGCCATGGGCGCAGGGCGCGCTGCTCGCCCGGGTGCACGCCGAGGGCGAGGTGCTGAGCACCGACCACACCAAAGACGGCACCCGGTTGCGCGCGCGGGTGCGGCCCAACCTCGCCGGTGCGCTCGCCGGGTACCTGGTGCAGGCCTGACGTTTTACAGGCGCCGCAGCACCGCCACTACCCGACCGAGCACGGTCGCTTCGTCCCCCGGGATCGGCTCGTAAGCAGGGTTGTGCGGGAGCAGCCAGACGTGTCCTTTCCGGCGCTTAAACGTCTTCACGGTCGCCTCGCCGTCGATCATGGCAGCGACGATGTCCCCGTTCTCGGCGGTGGGCTGCTGACGGACGACCACCCAGTCCCCGTCAGTGATCGCCGCCTCGACCATGGAGTCACCCGCAACCCGCAACAAGAACAGCGAACCCTCCCCGACGATCTCCTTCGGTAGCGGGAAGACGTCCTCGACGGCCTGCTCGGCGAGCACCGGACCACCTGCGGCGATCCGGCCGACCACGGGTACGTAAATGGGGCTGGGGCGGGTCGGGCCCTCGCTCGGGGCCTCCGGGGCATCGGAAGCGTCGGGTGTGGGCTCCGCGGGCCGGACGCCGACGGCGCGGGGCCGGTTAGGGTCACGGCGTAGGTATCCCTTGCGCTCTAGCGCGCGAAGCTGGTGCGCAACCGATGAGGTCGATGTGAGCCCGACCGCCTCGCCGATCTCCCGCACGCTCGGCGGGTAGCCGAACCGCTCTACCCAGTCTCGAATCACCTCGAGGACTCGTTGCTGTCGTGGGGTGAGGCCGTCGTTGCCGGTGCTCTCGTCGAGGTCGGGAAAGGTGTGCACCCGCGCGGCGTCGCTGGTGTCCTGCATCCGGGCTCCGGATCCGGCACCCTCCGGTTCGTCGCTCCGCCGTCGTCCCACCGCGCCTCCTCGGGGCCACCGTCGGACCAACCTGGTCCGCTCTGTGGTCGACGTTACCCAGCGTCGCGCTGGAGATCAAACGCTTGTTCGAACAACACGCCGCGGAGTCGTCGATTCTGTCGGATCGCCGTGATAGACACCGCACAACAGTTCGATCGAACCCGTGTTCGACGGTACCAGGTGATGAGGAGTCTTGACATGACGGCACCAGCGAGGTTGGTCAACCGGCCTGCGGCACGTGAGTCGGAGGTCGGAGCAGTGGGCGCCGGGCCGGTGCTGCGGGCTGCGCCTACCCGGCAGCAGCTTCCGGCGCCGCCGGCGCCGCCGGTGCCGGGACCGCCCATGGTGGCTCCAGTGCGTCGGCGAGTAGCCGCCGCCGCGGCAATGGGTAGGACGGAGGCGGCGCATGCCCTGGCGTCACGGCCGAGTCGGCTGGCGCAGCTGGTGGCGGCCGCCACCGTGACGCTGGCGGTATGCGGTGGGCTGGGCTGGATCGCCCAGGCACCCAGCTCCGGGGTCCCGGCGGAGAGGGCGGTGATCCGGGTAGGTGCCGGCGAGACCGTGTGGGACGTTGCGCAGCGAGTAGCACCGAGGTCCGACCAGCGCGCGGTGGTGGAGCGGATTCGGCAGCTGAACGGGATGGCGGGCTCGGCCATTCAGCCCGGTCAGCAGTTGCAGGTGCCCGACGGGCGGTAGCCCGGGCGCTGCGGGCCATGTTGCATCGCTCGCCGTCACCGAGTAGCGTCCCACATGTTGTAGTTACATAGTTGTAGTTCGCCTAGTGGTGGTGGTGAGGACGTCGAGGTAGCCGTCGGCTACGGTTACCCGACGCGGGGTAACCGGGGAGGGGTTCTGATTTGCACTGTCCTTTTTGTCGTCACCCGGACAGCAGGGTGATCGATAGCCGCTCCGGTGAGGACGGAACCGTCATCCGTCGGCGCCGCTTGTGCCCGGAGTGCGACCGGCGGTTCACGACCCTGGAGACGGCCATGTTGGTCATCGTGAAGCGCTCCGGGGTGACCGAACAGTTTTCCCGGGAGAAGGTCATCGTCGGGGTCCGCCGGGCCTGCCAGGGGCGGCCCGTCGGTGAGGACGCGCTGGCGCAGCTGGGCCAAAAGGTGGAGGATGCGGTACGCGCCTTGGGCCGTGCCGAGGTGCCCGCGCATGAAGTGGGGCTCGCGATTCTTGGGCCGCTGCGGGACCTGGACGAGGTGGCCTATCTCCGGTTCGCCTCGGTGTACCGCGGTTTCGAGTCGCTGGACGACTTCGAGACCGAGATCCGGCGGCTGCGCGCGGAACACAAACCCGACGCACCAATCGTGAGTCAGACGCCGGTGCATGCATAACAGGTTTTCCCGACACGCGTCCACATAACGGGATAGGACGCGATCGGAACTTAAACCATCTGCGGCGAGTCAGCTATTCGATCCAGAAGCTGACCCGCTGCTATACACTCCGCGGCAGGACATGCAGAGAGAGGGAGCATGACGGAGACGGTCGGCAACTCACG
Organism: Pseudonocardiaceae bacterium; assembly: GCA_035997545.1. Lineage (GTDB taxonomy): Bacteria > Actinomycetota > Actinomycetes > Mycobacteriales > Pseudonocardiaceae. Next base: position 2,866 of record DASYIL010000331.1, on the reverse strand, counting down.
AGAAACCCGCAGTGGAACAGGTACGGGCCTTGGCCTTGCACGCATCTATACCAAGCCCGGGGTGCACCCCTACGACGAGGTAACCTGGACGCGGCAAGATGTCGTGCTCACCAACTGGCGAGACGGCTCGATCAATTTCGAGCAACGAGGTGTCGAGTTTCCCGACTTCTGGTCACCGAATGCAGTGCAGATCGTGACCAGCAAATATTTCCGCGGCGCTGCGGGCACGCCGGCTCGGGAATGGAGCCTCAAACAGCTGATTGACCGAGTTGTGCTCACTTACACTAAAGCTGGCAAGGATCACGGCTACTTCGCGACCGACCAAGACGCCGAGATCTTCGAACACGAGATGACCTACACGCTGCTGCACCAGATATTCAGCTTCAACTCACCGGTGTGGTTTAACGTGGGCACCGCGGCGCCACAGCAGGTCTCGGCGTGCTTCCTGCTGGCCGTCGATGACTCGATGGACTCGATTCTGAACTGGTACAAGGAGGAGGGGTTGATCTTCAAGGGTGGATCCGGCGCCGGAGTAAATCTCTCCCGGATCCGTTCGTCCAAGGAGCTGCTGTCCTCCGGTGGCAACGCCTCCGGTCCGGTTTCTTTCATGCGTGGCGCGGATGCCTCCGCCGGGACGATCAAGTCTGGCGGCGCTACCCGGCGCGCTGCGAAGATGGTAATCCTTGACGTTGACCATCCCGACATCGAGGAGTTCATCGAAACGAAAGTGCGAGAGGAAGCAAAGATTCGTATCCTGCGCGACGCTGGATACGACATGGACCTGGGTGGCGCGGACATCTACTCCGTCCAATACCAGAACGCCAATAACTCGGTTCGAGTCTCTGATGAGTTCATGAGAGCGGTCGAGACCGGCGCCGAATTTGGTCTGCGGGCCCGCATTACGGGCGAGATCATCGATACTGTCGATGCGGCCGCGTTGTTTCGTCGATTGTGTGAGGCGGCGTGGGCGTGCGCCGACCCAGGCATCCAGTACGACGACACGATCAACGATTGGCATACCTGTCCGGAGTCTGGGCGGATTACCACCTCCAATCCCTGTGCCGAGTACGTTCACCTGGACAACTCGTCGTGCAACCTTGCCTCGTTGAATCTGATGAAGTTCCTGCGGGAGGCTGAGGACGGCACGCAGAGCTTCGATCTGGCGACTTTCGCCAAGTGCGCCGAGCTGGTGATCACCGCGATGGACATCTCCATCTGCTTCGCAGACTTTCCCACCGAGGCAATCGGGGAGACCACCCGGGCGTACCGGCAGCTTGGGATGGGTTACGCGAATCTTGGTGCGCTGCTCATGGCCACCGGGCACGCCTATGATTCTGACGGTGGTCGCGCGCTAGCCGGTGCCGTCACCAGCTTGATGACCGGTGTCGCCTATAAGCGTTCGGCGGTGATTGCCGGTGTGGTGGGCGCTTACGACGGGTATGGTCGCAACGCTGAGGGCCATGCCCGGGTGATGCGCAAGCACGCCGCAGCCAATCACGCCGCCAAGCGGGTCGGCGAGCTGGACATCCCCGTGTGGGAGGCTGCCGCAAAGGCGTGGCAGGACTGCCTGGCGATCGGCGAGCGCAATGGCTGGCGCAACGCGCAGACCACGCTGTTGGCGCCCACCGGTACGTCGGGGCTAGCGATGAACGTCGACACCACCGGCATCGAACCGGCCTTGGGTCTGATCACCTTCAAGAAACTCGTCGGTGGCGGCTCGATGCAATTCGTCAACGCCACTGTCCCGTCGGCGCTGCGCAAACTGGGCTACCAGGGAGAGCAGATCGAGGCGATCGTCGAGCACATCGCCGAGCACGGCAACGTCGTTGACGCGCCGGGGTTGCGTTCCGGGCATTACGAGGTGTTCGACTGTGCGATGGGGGAGCGGGCGATCCCGCCGATGGGGCACGCGCGGATGCTTGCAGCGGTGCAGCCCTTTTTGTCTGGTGCCGTGAGCAAGACGATTAATATGCCGGCGACGGCGACTGTCGAAGACGTCGAGGAGATCTACACTCAGGGCTGGAAGCTGGGCCTTAAGGCGGTTGCGATCTACCGCGACAACTGCAAGGTAGGCCAGCCCCTGTCAGTGTCCAAACGGGACGACGCTACTACTACCGCTGCCGCGCCCGCGCCGGTCACTCCGGCTCCGGTGGAGTACCGACCGGTCCGCAGACGGCTACCCAAGAGCCGAACCGGTATCACGACGTCGTTCACGGTGGGTGGCGCCGAGGGCTACATCACCGCGAACTCCTACCCGGGCGACGGCCTGGGTGAGGTCTTCTTGAAGATCTCTAAGCAGGGTTCGACTCTGGCCGGCATGATGGACGCATTCTCGGTGGCAATCTCGGTAGGCTTGCAGTACGGAGTGCCGCTGGAGACCTACGTCTCGAAGTTTACCAACATGCGCTTTGAACCGGCAGGACTAACCGATGATCCGGACGTGCGGATGGCGCAGTCAATCATGGACTACATCTTCAGGCGGTTGGCGCTGGACTTTCTACCGTCTGAGACACGCTCCGCAATGGGAATCTACTCGGCCGCGCAACGGGCCCGGCAGCTGGAGACCGGCTCCTACGAGGTCCCGCCGGAGGACATGGAGCCATCTGCGCAGTCCGTGGCTCCTGCTGATCACCGACTCGAGGTCGCCACGGCGGCCCAGCCGGCGTCGCGCGCGGTGCACTCGCCTATGGAGCTGATCGAGGCCAAACAAGGGCTATACGCCGACGCTCCGCTGTGTTTCACCTGTGGGGTCAAGATGCAGCCGGCTGGGTCGTGTTATCTCTGTTCGTCCTGCGGGTCCACTTCAGGGTGCAGCTGATTCTCGAACGGAATTGCATTTGTTACAGACATTGTGCCCCGGCCGCAC
>DASYIL010000330.1:0-3528 GCA_035997545.1 Pseudonocardiaceae bacterium | reverse complement strand
CTGCAGTAGCTGTCACTGGGTTTCACTACTACCGGCTCTGGTGCACAGTTGTGTCCGTGTGCGGAACCTCGACGACGCCTGGCCCGTAGAGCTGCTGGACCACCCACAAGTGCTTGTGGCTGCCGCCGTAGATGCTGACCTCTTGCTCACTCGGAGCGCCGACCCGAGCACCGGTAAGGGACCAGTAGTCCAGGACTCCTGACATAGCTCAGGAATTGGTGCGCGGTCATCGGTGGGATTTGATGCTGTAGCGCAGGGTCAGGCCGGTGCCGGGGTAGACGGTGTTGATGTCGTTGAGGGCGTGGCAGAGTTCGTCGATCGCGGCGGTGTGCCGTGGCGCGGGGAGCGGGTCGAGCCGGATGTGCAGGGTGTCGTGGTCGGGGATGATGTCGCCGGATCCGGCGAGTGCGGTGCGGATTAGGGTGTGCGCTTCGTCGTCGGCGCGGGTGTAGCCGGTGCCGGTGACGATCGCACGGGCAAGGGACTGCGCGGTGTTGAACGCGGCGATGCGGATGGCGTGGTGGATCAGTTTGGTCTCGGTGTCGAGGACCTGCTGGCCGGGGTTGACCTCGGCGAGCGGCAGCCGGGCAGGGAGCGCCTGGTGCTCGGCCAGTGCCGCGTCGAGTGTGGCTTGGGCGGCGTGGGCGTCGGTGTTGATGGTGTCGATCATCTCGTTGGTGACCACGGTGGTGGTTCCCGGCGGCGGCGTCGATGCCGCCAACAGTTCACGGTCACGGGTGGTTTCGGCCGAATGCAGTGCCCGCCTGGCCTTCTCGACCTGCTGGTAGGCGGGTTTCTTGGCCGGGTTGGGCACCATCCGGGTCGGGTCGTCCTCGCCGGCGCGGTAGGTGTCGTGGGAGTCGAGATCGAAATGGGTACGGGCGTAGCGGTAGTGGTTTTCCTGCCGCCAGCGTGACCCCATCCGGTAGCGGATCTCGGCGGCAGGCAGGTCGCGGCGGGTGGTCAGGATGTGCATCTGCCGGGTTGCGGCGGCATTGAACAGGCTGATCTGGCGCATCGTGAACACCTCGCCCGTGCGAGGCCCGTCGGCGATGTCCAGTTCGATCACGGTGTCGGCGAGCCGCCAGGTGTGGGTGCGGCCGTGCTCGTCGGTGTGGCTGTGGGTGGCGAAGCTGTGCTCGTCGATGTCGGCGGTGGCGCCCTTGCGCCAGGTCAGGGTGTCGAACCCGGCCGCGTCCAGGTCGGCGAACAGCGTCGGGGACCAGCCGCCGCGGTCGAACCCGACCAGCACCCGCCGGTCGTCGCCGACGGTGGCGCGCAGCTCGGGGATCAGCCGGCGCAGCTCGGCGGCCAGGGAAGCGGCCGGTTCGGCCATCACCACTAGCAGCGGATCCCCGGCGGCATCGCACACCCAGGTTTCCACCGTGGCCGGGGCGGGGAACTTCAACCGCGGCACATGGGTTTTCGCGATCCTGCGGGTGCCCTGATAGGCGCGCACATGCCCGTCGACGTAGAGCACTGCCGCCGGCTCGGGGCGGGCCTCGACACGACGACGCGCCATCGCGGCGATCCAGTCGCCGGCCTTGCCCGCGTCGGCGAGCAACCGGATCTTGCGGCGGATCGTCTTGACCTCCGGCGCCCGGTCCAAACCCAGCACCCGCCCCAGCGCGACCGGGTCGATCCGTGCCGCGCCCTGCGCGCGAGCCCGGCCCAGCAGGGCGCGGAACACGCTCTCGCACAGCATCGTATCCAGCGAGTAGAACCCGTTCGGCAACTGACCGTAGGTGGCGTGCGCGGTGTCGAGCAGCCCGGTGCCCGCCAGCGCGGGCACCGCCAGCAGCAGCCCCGCCAACGGTGCCCGCGCACACCGGCTGAACACCGGCGGCGCCGCCGCGATCAGCCCGAACCGTGCCAACGCGCGCTCGGCCGCACGCGGTGCCGGATCGGCCAACACCGGCACCACAGCGTCCCCCGCACCAGCGCGGGTGTCTGTGACCGGGCAATCCTGCTCGGCCCTCACCTCGATCCCGACCTGGCGTTCGACCGCGATCTGCGGTTCCGGCGGCAGGTGAACATCGGAACCTGCTGGGGCGCCAGACTCTTCGGTGTCGGTGTCCTTGAGCGCGTTGCGGACGCTACCCTCGGACACGCCGGCGGCGGCAGCGATGGCGCGGTAGGACGAGCCGTCCTCGCGCAGCCGGCGGATGGCGGCGACCGTGTCGCCGCTGAGTTTCGACTTGCGTTTGGGACCCTTGCGTTCGGCGAGCAGCCCGGCCAGACCGGCATCGCTGAGCCGGGTCTCCCAGCGCCGCACCGTGGCCGGTTTCACCGCGAACGCCTCGGCGACCTCGAGCTGGGTGGCCGCCTTGATCCGCATCAGCGACACCGCCGCGAACCGCCGCGCCGCGCAGTCGCCGCCATCCCAGGCGTAGGCCAGATTGCCGTGCACGAAAACCCGGCCGCCGTCGTCGTCCTCGACGATCGCCGCGGCCGTGCCGACCGGGCACGCGTCGTCCGGCACCAGCGGCAGGGGCGGCTGCGCGGTCATCACGACCATCGTCCACCACCCCCAATCGCACGAAATAGCTCTATCTATTATTGAGCACCGGACCGCCAGCCGCACGAACGACACACCGGGAAATCCGCAGATCACAACACAGAATTACCGACCGGACACGGACTACATGTCAGGAGTCCTGGACTTCGGCGGCGTTGCGGCCCAAACGGTCGATCCCCACGACCACGATTGCATCACCTTCGCGTGCGTAGTCCAGAAGTGCGGCGAGGCCAGGGCGTTGCTCCCGCATAGACAAAGCCAGACAGCTTGTCGGTGTAGACGTGAGTGCCACCAACACCAGCAGTCGTCAGCGCGTCGATCTGTTGGTCGAGCGACTGATGCCCGGTGCTGATTCGGGCATAGCCAAGGTGAGTCCCTGTGGCGGCGGATGTCGTGTTCGTCGGCATGCCAAGAGTGTCTCAAAAGTCGCAAAAGATGTCGATATGATACGATGGTTTTGAGTCATCTTTTGAGACATCGCCAACAGGCAGGTTCTTAGCCACAGCGACTCTCGGTCGGTACGTCTCATTTCTTTAGTTCTGAGAATCGGGTGAAATCGCACACCAAGGGTCATCCGAAGCAGTCAGGTCGACGACGATGCCTTTCATTGCCAGGTGGCCAGCTCCTGGAGGCGGCGGGCCCGATCGGCGTCAAGGGTGGCCTCTGTCGCCGCGGGTTTAAGCTTGGCGGTCATGGGGCTGGGTTCCGGCGTGGCGAGCGCGGCAGCTCCGCCGCCCTGCCCGCCGAATCAACCGTGCGGAGGTGCCCCCGGTGGCCCGACGGGGTGGCCCGCCGCCGGGTGACCATCCTGGAGGTCCGCCGCCTGGTGGCCCGGTTGGCCATTATGGTGGCCCGCCGCCCGGAGGCCGGCATCCCCCACCCGGAGCTTGGCAACCACCACCCGGCGGCCCACCGCCTGGAGATCCCGGATGGCGGGGCCACCCCGCACCGCGGGGCGATTTACCGGCACCGTGGGGATTTGGGCCGCCTCCGCCGCCGCCGTGGCAGGG
>DASYIL010000329.1:0-16189 GCA_035997545.1 Pseudonocardiaceae bacterium | reverse complement strand
CTCGCATCGCCACTCACAGGACGCCAGTCAGGTATCGCTGCAGGTTAGGGGCGATTGCGGCGACTACGGTGTCGTGGTCGGCGGAGGCCAGCGGTTCGAGGCGGATTACGTACCGGATCATCCCCAGTCCGGCGACCTGGGTGCCGCATAGCGCCGCGCGCAACTCGGTCTGGTCCGGGGACAGTTCCGCGGTGATCCTTCCGAAGACCACCCGGCTGACGAATTCGCGCATCATCCGGGCGGCACCCTCGTGGCTGGCCACGCTGCGTATCAGCGCGGCCAGCGCCCCGCCATCATTGGCGTCCCAGACCGACAGGAAGGTGCGCAGGAGTCGCTCGGCGGCCTGCTCGGGATCCCCGTCGAGTATCCGATGGACAATCTCCCCAGGGTTGACAGGGATCTCCATAACGGCGACAAACAGCCCGTCCTTACCCCCGAACCAGTGGTTGACCATCGCGGGGTCCACCCCAGCCCGCTGGGCGATCGCGCGCACCGTGGCCCCGTCGAAGCCGCGCTCGGTGAACTCCACCCGGGCGGCGTCGAGCAGCGTGGCACGGGTGTCCTCACCGGCGGGACGGCGTCCACGGCGACGGACCCGCCCGTCCCCGTGTTCGGTCGCCATCGCGAGTCCCCTTTTCAACGATGAATGAAAAGGTACGCCCGGGCGTCACCCGGAGTCAAACGGCGGGCACAATGGTTCCATGGTTAGCATTCGCGACACGGGGGTCGGGCACCTGCAGCTGGACCGGGAGCGGTTTCGCGTCCTGGCGAGTGATCGCCGGGTGATCCCGGTGACCCGGACGCTGCTCGCCGACGGCGAGACCCCGCTGGGGGTTTACCGCAAGCTGGCCGGCGGCCGGGCTGGCACCTTCCTTTTCGAGTCGGCGGAGAACGGCTCGTCCTGGTCGCGCTGGTCTTTCGTCGGGGTACACAGCGCCGCCACGCTCACCGAGTCCGGCGGCCGCACGGTCTGGCGCGGGACGCCGCCGGTGGGGTTGCCCGGGGCTCATGGGTCGTGGGAGGGCACCCCGCTGGAGGCGTTGCGGCAGACCGTGGCGGCGCTGCACACCGAGCCGCTGCCCGGCCTGCCCCCGCTCACCAGTGGGATGGTCGGCTACCTCGGCTACGACGCGGTCCGGCGTCTGGAGCGGCTGCCGGAGCTGGCGGTCGACGACCTGCGGGTACCCGAGCTGGTGATGCTGCTGGCCACCGACCTCGCCGTGCTGGACCACCACGAGGGCACCGTTACGTTGATCGCCAACGCGATCAACTGGGACAACTCTCCCGAGCGGGTGGACGAGGCCTACGACGATGCGGTGGCCCGGCTGGACGCGATGGTCGCCAAGCTGTGCACGCCGGCCCCTCCCAGCGCGGCGGTGTTCACCCGACCGGCTCCAGAGTTCTTGCGCCGTCGCAGCCCCGAGCAGCACCACGCCGCGGTCGAGGCCGCCAAGGAGGCCATCCGTGCCGGCGAGGCCTTTCAGGTCGTGGTCTCGCAGCGCTTTGAGATGGCTACCGATGCCGACCCGCTGGACATCTACCGGGTGCTTCGCACCACCAATCCCAGCCCATACATGTACCTGCTCACGCTGGAGGAGTTCAGCATCGTCGGCTGCAGCCCGGAGTCCCTGGTGACCGTGCGGGACGGGAAGGTCACCACGCACCCGATCGCCGGCACGCGCCCGCGAGGCGCCGATCCAGACGAGGACTGTTGGCTGGAGAAGGACCTGATGGTCGACGAGAAGGAGCGCGCCGAGCACCTCATGCTGGTGGACCTCGGTCGCAACGACGTCGGCCGGGTGTGCCGGCCGGGCTCGGTGCACGTCACCGACTTCTTCCGGGTCGAGCGCTACAGCCACGTCATGCACCTGGTCTCGACGGTGACCGGTGAGCTGGCGGCGGGCTACACCGCATTCGACGCCGTGGCTGCCTGCTTCCCCGCGGGGACGCTGTCCGGGGCGCCCAAGCCGCGGGCGATGGAGCTCATCGAGGAGCTCGAGCCCACCCGACGGGGGGTGTACGGGGGAGTGGTCGGCTACCTGGACTTCGCTGGTGACGCAGACACCGCGATCGCCATCCGCACTGCGATGGTTCGCCAAGGGATGGCCTATGTGCAGGCTGGCGGTGGTATCGTCGCCGACTCCGACCCGGCTGCCGAGGACACCGAGTGTCTGAACAAGGCAGGCGCGGTGCTGGCCGCCATCGCCGCAGCGGGCACCTTGCGGCTGGCCGTCGGGGAGCCCGTCGGGTCGCTGCGTGACTGAGGATCCGGCGTCACGCAGGGCGCTTGCAGTCACCGTCGTGCTGCTGATCGCGGCGTCGGCGGCGCTCGGTGGGGCGGCGACGCTCGATTGGGCCCGGGTCGGCTTCCAGCATCAGTTTCGCGGGGTCGTCGAGGACCGGGTGGATGGCTCCGCGCTGCTGCCCGCGCTGGCCCCGCTGGCCTTGCTCGCGCTCGCTGCAGTGGCCGCGGTGCTGGCAACCGCCGGGTGGGCGCGGTGGATGCTCGGCGCGTTGCTCCTGGTCGCGGCGGCGCTGCTGGCCGTTGGGGTGCTGCGAGTGGCCGACGAGGGTTGGCTGACCGGGGCCGCGGTGTCGGCAGCCGGGTCGCCCGCCCGGTCGGTTCTGGCTGGCACGACCACAGTGCTGCCCGCAGGGCCCGGGTTCGCCGCGGGTGGTGCGGTGCTGCTCGCCGCGGCTGGCGTCGCGCTGGTGGCGCGAGGTCACCGGATGCCGCGGCTGGGCCGCCGCTACCAGGCGCCTGCTGCCCGCCCGTCAGGGCTCCCCGAGGATCCACAGGACGAGCGATTGTGGGAGCGGATGGATGCTGGCGAGGACCCTACGGCGTCCGGGACACCCCCGGTGACAGGGCACCGGACCGGCCGGAGCTAGCATCGAGATCCGGCTCGGCATGGGGGGCGGAAGGGGAGAGGCTTGAGCGTCTTGGAGGCGATCCTCGAAGGTGTCAGAGCGGATCTCGCTGACCGCGAAGCCGCCTTCGGGTTCACTGAGATCAAGCGGCTCGCCAGTCGGGTGACGGCTCCTCGGGATGCTCTGGCGGCGTTGCGGGGCCCGGGGATCGGCGTCATCGCTGAGGTGAAGCGCCGCAGCCCATCCCGAGGAACCCTGGCCGATATCCCCGACCCGGCCGCGCTCGCCACCGACTACGCCGAGGCCGGCGCCCGCATGATCAGCGTGCTGACCGAGGCCCGGAGGTTCGGCGGGTCACTGGCCGACCTGGATGCGGTGCGCGCCGCAGTGGATCTCCCGGTACTGCGCAAGGATTTCATCATCAGCCCTTACCAGGTGCACGAGGCGCGGGCGCACGGCGCGGACGTGGTGCTGCTGATCGTCGCTGCGTTGGAGCAGAACGCGCTAGTCGCGCTCGTCGACCGGGTCGAATCGCTGGGTATGGCGGCGCTGGTCGAGGTGCACAACGCCGAGGAAGCCGACCGTGCACTGGAGGCCGGCGCGACCCTGATCGGGGTGAACGCCCGCGACCTGCACACCTTGCACGTGGATCCCCAGGTGTTCAGCAAGATCGCGCCGGGGCTGCCGGGCGACGTGCTGCGGGTCGCCGAGTCCGGGGTGCGCGGGCCGGCGGATCTGCTGGCCTACGCCGGTGCAGGAGCCGACGCGGTACTCGTCGGTGAAGGGCTGGTGACCAGCGGCGACCCCAAGGCCGCGGTGATCCAGCTGGTCACCGCGGGGTCGCATCCGGCCTGTCCGAAGCCGGTGCGGTGAGTTTGCTGTGGTCAGCATCCAGCCTGTTCAGTCCAGCACCGCCCAGCCCGACGCCCGCGGGTACTTCGGTCGCTATGGCGGCCGGTTCGTGCCGGAGGCGCTTATCGCGGCCCTCGACGAGCTCGCCGCCGCCTATACCGACGCCCGGTCGGACCCGGAGTTCACCGCCCGGTTGAACGGCCTGCTCGCCGACTACACCGGCCGGCCTTCGCCGATCACCGAGGCGCCCCGGCTGTCCGAGCACGCCGGCGGGGCGCGGATCCTGCTCAAGCGCGAGGACCTCAACCACACTGGGTCCCACAAGATCAACAATGTGTTGGGTCAGGCGTTGCTCACCGAGCGGATGGGCAAGCCGCGGGTGATCGCGGAGACCGGGGCGGGTCAGCACGGTGTCGCCACCGCCACCGCGTGCGCGCTGCTCGGGCTGCAGTGCGTGGTCTACATGGGTGAGGTGGACACCCAGCGCCAAGCGCTCAATGTCGCCCGGATGCGGCTGCTCGGCGCCGAGGTGGTGCCAGTGAAGACCGGCTCGCGGACCCTCAAGGACTCCATCAACGAGGCGCTGCGGGACTGGGTGACCAATGTGGACACCACCCACTACCTGCTCGGTACGGTCGCCGGACCGCACCCCTTCCCGGTGATGGTGCGCGACTTCCACCGGGTCATCGGGGTGGAGGCCCGCGCGCAGACGCTGGCCCGGTATGGCCGGCTGCCCGATGCGGTGGCCGCCTGCGTTGGTGGCGGCTCCAATGCGATCGGCATCTTCCACCCGTTCCTCGACGACCCGGCGGTGCGCCTGGTCGGCTTCGAGGCCGCCGGCGACGGGGTAGGCTCCGGGCGGCACGCCGCGACGCTGACCGCGGGCGAGCCCGGGATGCTGCACGGCGCGCTGTCTTACCTGCTGCAGGACTCCGACGGGCAGATCATCGAGGCGCACTCGATCTCGGCCGGCCTGGACTATCCCGGGGTGGGGCCCGAGCATTCCTGGCTCAAGGACACGGGGCGCGCCGAGTACCGGCCGATCACCGATGCGCAGGCGATGGACGCCTTCCAACTGCTGTCCCGCACCGAGGGGATCATCCCGGCGATCGAGTCGGCGCACGCGGTGGCCGGGGTTTTGCAGCTCGGCGCGGAGCTCGGCGAGGGGGCTTTGTTGCTGGTCAACCTGTCCGGCCGGGGCGACAAGGACGTAGACACCGCAGTGAAGTGGTTTAACCTGCTGGAGGGTGCGCAGTGACCGCTCGGCTGGCGCCGCTGTTCGAGACCTGCCGTGCCGAGCACCGGGCCGCGCTGATCGGCTACCTGCCGGCTGGCTATCCCACGGTGGACGACTCGCGCGCACTGTTTGCCGCCATGCTCGATGGCGGCTGTGACCTGGTCGAGGTCGGGGTGCCCTACTCCGACCCGGTGCTGGACGGGCCGACCATCCAGGCCGCCGCGGACGCCGCCTTGCGTGGCGGGGTGCGGCTGGTCGACGTGCTGTCGGCGGTGGAGTCGATCTCCTCGGCCGGCGGGCGTGCGGTGGTGATGACCTACTGGAACCCGGTGCACCGCTACGGTGTGAACGCCTTCGCCCGGGACCTCGCCGCAGCCGGGGGACTTGGCGTCATCACCCCCGACCTGATTCCCGACGAGGCGCAGGACTGGTTGGTCGCGGCGCAGGAGCACGATCTGGACCGGATCTTCCTGGTGGCCCCCTCGTCGACCGACCAGCGGCTCGCTGACACCGCCGCGGCGACCCGCGGTTTCCTCTACGCGAGCTCTCTCATGGGTGTGACCGGAGCCCGTGACGTGGTGAGCAGCGCCGCCTCGAAACTGGTCCGCCGGGTGCGGGAGTGCGCGCCGGGGCTGTCGGTGGGCGTCGGGCTGGGAGTGCGCAACGGCGCGCAAGCCGCCGAGGTGGCAGCCTTCGCGGACGGTGTGATCGTCGGCTCAGCCTTCGTGACCGCTGCCGGGGACGGCGAGCCCGGTGTTCGCGCCCTGGCGACCGACCTGGCCACCGGGGTCCGCCACCCCGCCCCCCAGCCCGCCTGAGACTTACTCCCGCTCCGCATTCAGCGGGCTATCGGGCACGAGAGATGCCGGTCAACTCTCTGACAATCTCCCGCTCTGGCAGCCTAGCCCGGGTAGGGCGGTGCTTCTCCCCAACCCCAGCGGGGAACGGGTGCCTGTGGCGGAGGCGTCGCACCCGGCTGAGAGTTCGCCATTGCGATGCGCGAGCCCCACTCTACATAGGCCACAAACGCCGAGCGGAACTCCGGGTCGGCGGGAAGCCCGGCCTCATCAGCAGCTTCAGTGATCAGCTGTGCCCAACGGGCCCGCTGCTCGGGGGTGATGGCCAGACCGAGGTGGTGGTGCAGCATCGCCGGGTAGCCACCATGATCCGTCGTGTAGGTGGCCGGCCCACCGAAGACCTCGCCGAGCCAGACCGCGACATGATGCGGATGGTCCGCACCGGCGTGCGCGAAGACCGGCGCGAGCACCGGATCACGATGAACATGCCGGTAGAACACCTCTGTCAACCGGTCCAACGCCTCGGCGCCCCCAGCCCAGTCGTACAGCGTGGACACCTCTGCCATGTGATCTCCTGAGAGTCAGGTGTAAGCATGTAAGCGCAATCCTAGTGGGATGACGCTGCGCACAGGTCTTGATCGCCATTTGGGTGCGCACAGCGACACCCGATGTCGCCCAACGCGCACACACAGAGCAATCATGGCCAGTGGTCGTCAGATGGGCGAGGCGCGCGGCCGGGCTGCCGGGGTGGGGGATACCGTGTCGCCCGTGAGTAGCGAAATGTTCCTCGCCACGATTCCCAGCCCGGATCGAGGGGTCTGGTACCTGGGACCGGTGCCGATCCGCGCCTACGCGCTGTGCATCATCGCCGGGATCGTGGTGGCCATCGTGTGGGGGGAACGCCGCTGGATGGCCCGGGGCGGCACGGCCGGGATGGTGACCGATATCGCGGCGTTCGCGGTGCCGTTCGGCCTGGTGGGCGGCCGGCTCTACCACGTCGCGACGGACTGGCGGAACTACTTCGGACCCGGTGCCGACCCGCTGGACGCGCTGAAGATCTGGCAGGGCGGGCTGGGTATCTGGGGGGCGGTCGCGCTCGGCGCTGTCGGGGCTTGGATCGGTTGCCGGCGCCGGGGCATCCCGCTGCCCGCGATGGCAGACGCGGTCGCGCCGGCCGTCGTCGCCGCGCAGGCGATCGGCCGGCTGGGCAACTGGTTCAACCAGGAGCTCCACGGCGGCCCGACCTCGCTGCCCTGGGGCCTGGAGATCCGTGACCGGGTGAATCCGGACACCGGCGCCCTCGATCCACTAGGTGGGATCGCGCAGGGTCCGGTGAAGGAGATCGTGCACCCCACGTTCCTCTACGAAATGCTGTGGAACCTGGGTGTCGTGGCACTCGTCGTATGGGCCGACCGGCGTTTCCGGCTTGGTCACGGGCGAGTCTTCGCGCTCTACGTGGCGGGTTACACCGTGGGCCGGTTCTGGATCGAGCTGATGCGCACCGACGCGGCCACGATGGTCTTCGGACTGCGAATCAACGTGATCACTTCGGTCGTGGTGTTCTTCGGCGCGGTGATCTACCTGCTGCTGGTCCGCCGTGGCCGGGAGGATCCGGAAACCCTGCGCGGTCGCGCCCCCGACCTACCGGAGCAGGCCGACAGCGGCTCCGAAAAATCAGTGAGCGCCGACAGCGGCGATGCGAGTGCAGCCCGGTCGCCGTAGCTGAGCCCCGCCGCACTGCGATCTCGACATCTGACATCTACTCGCTAAGTGCCGGCAACCGGGATCGTCAAGGAGCACCGCTAGGCTGGCGCCGTGAGTCGACGCGCGAAGATCGTCTGTACGATCGGTCCAGCCACCGCGACCCCGGAGAAGATCCGGGAGCTGGTGGGGGCCGGGATGGACGTTGCCCGCCTCAACTTCAGCCACGGCACGCATGCTGACCACGCACGGGTCTACACGATGATCCGGCAGGCCAGCGATGAGTACGGCAAAGCGGTGGGCATCCTCGGTGACCTGCAGGGACCCAAGATCCGGCTGGGCCGGTTCGCGGCCGGTCCGGTGGAGTGGCGCACCGGCGACGAGGTGCGAGTGACCGTCGAGGACGTCGCTGGCACCCACGACCGGGTTTCCACCACGTATGCGGGGCTCGCCCAGGACGCCCGCGAAGGCGATCGGCTACTCGTCGATGACGGCAAGGTCGCCCTGGTGGTGCGCAAGACCGAGGACACCGACGTGGTCTGCGAGGTTGTCGAGGGTGGCCCGGTCAGCGATCACAAGGGCTTGTCCCTACCGGGGATGAACGTCTCGGTGCCGGCGTTGTCCGTCAAGGACATCGCCGACCTGGAGTTCGCGCTGCAGCTGCGGGTGGACATGGTGGCGCTGTCGTTCGTGCGCTCCCCGGCCGATATCGACCTGGTGCACCGTGCGATGGACGAGGCATGGGGTGGCCGGCTGCCGGTGATCGCCAAGGTGGAGAAGCCCGAGGCGGTGGACAACCTCGAGGCAATCGTGCTGGCCTTCGACGGGGTGATGGTGGCCCGCGGGGATCTCGGGGTCGAGCTGCCCCTGGAACACGTGCCGCTGGTGCAGAAGCGGGCCATCCAGATCGCCAGGGAGAACGCCAAACCGATCATCGTGGCCACTCAGATGCTCGAGTCCATGATCGGCAGCAGCCGGCCGACCAGGGCGGAGGCCTCCGACGTGGCCAACGCGGTGCTCGATGGTGCCGACGCGGTCATGCTGTCGGGGGAGACCAGTGTCGGTCGCTACCCGATCGAGTCCGTCGAGACGATGAGTCGCATCGTCCAGGCCGTCGAGGTCGGCTCGCCGAACTTTCCACCGCTCAACCATGTGCCGCGGACCAAGCGGGGCGTGCTGTCCTACGCGGCTCGCGACATCGGGGAGCGGCTGGCCGCCAAGGCGCTGGTGGCATTCACCCAGTCCGGCGACACCGTCCGCAGGCTGGCGCGGCTGCACAGCCACCTGCCGCTGCTGGCGTTCACCCCGGAGCCTCCGGTGCGCAGTCAGCTCGCGCTGACCTGGGGCACCGAGACCTTCCTGGTACCCCGGGTCGAGACCACCGATGCGATGGTCCGGCAGGTGGACCAAGCGATGTTGTCGATCGGGCGTTATCAGCCGGGCGATCTGGTGGTGATCGTCGCGGGATCGCCGCCGGCCACCGTGGGCTCCACTAACCTCGTCCGGGTGCACCGCCTGGGCGAGGAGGACCTCGGCTGATACTGGAGACCCTGCGTGACCGCGGGCCGGCATGACTGAGCCGGCGCTACCAGCGCCTGGCGCGTCGCGGCCCCAGTCCGAGGAACAGGAGTGGATCGACGCTCCGCGGTCCGCTGACGGGGTGCCGTGCGGCCAGCCCGTGGTGGACCGTCTGGTGGCCTTGCTGGACCTTGAGCGCATCGAGGACAACATCTTCCGCGGCCTGAGCCTGCCGGAGTTCCCAGTGCGAGTCTTCGGTGGGCAGGTGGCGGGCCAGGCGCTGGTCGCTGCCGGTCGCACCGTGCCGCCCGAGCGGAGCGTGCACTCGCTGCACGCCTATTTCATCCGGGCCGGCGATCCGCGGGTGCCGATCGTGTACGACGTTGACCGGATCCGCGACGGGCAGTCATTTACCACCCGCCGGGTGGTGGGGATTCAGCACGGCAGGGCGATCTTCTCGTTGGCCGCATCGTTCCAGATGCCTGAGCAGGGTCTGGATCATGCCGATAAGATGCCCGAGGTCGCGCCGCCGGAGCAGCTCGACGACCTGGCGACCTGGGTGCGTCGGGTCGGCGACACCCAAGCCCTGATCACCCGGATTCCGCGGTCGTTCGACCTGCGCTATGTCACCCCGCCAGTCTGGGCCGGAGCGGGGGATGAGGCCGGGCCTGGGGAGCACAACCAGCTCTGGATGCGGGCCGACGGCGTGCTACCCGACGACGCCCTAGCGCACGTCTGCATGCTCGCCTACGCGTCGGACCTGACCCTGCTGTGGTCGGTGGCAGCCCTGCACCGTCGCGTGCTCGGCCACGGGGTGATGGCTGCCGGCGTGATCGCCGCCAGCCTGGATCACGCGATGTGGTTCCACCGCCCGTTCCGGGCCGACGAGTGGGTGCTCTTCGACTGCACCTCGCCATCGGCGACGGGAGGACGAGGGCTGGCCACCGGACGGTTCTTCAGCCGGGATGGCCGGCTGATCGCCAGCGTGGTGCAGGAAGGCCTGGTTCGGGTCCGCCTCTGAACGGTTCAGCTGCGACGCTGGCGGGGGACCCCGCCGTCGCTGACCGTGATGGCGGACGAGCCAAGCGATCGTGCCGCGACGCTCGCGTCCAGCACTGCGATCCGGAAGGCGACCAGCCCATCGTGGATCTCTTGGGATGCCGTCACATGTTGGTCAACCGAATCGGGCAGGGCCCCGGTGATCTGCCCGGCGAACTGCGCAAGCCCCCGAGTGATGTCCTCAAGCGCGGCCCCGACTGTGGCCAGACTGTGCACGTCGAGCCGTTCCGGAGCGCCCGCTGCCAGCTGCATCCGCTGCATCCGGTAGGTGGCCTCGCGGATCGCCTCGGCGGCCTCAACGGCATGCATCACCGGGAGAGGTGCGTCGTCGTGCATCCAGTACTCGTCTTGACGCGAGTCTTTCATGGCCCTCCCTTTATCGCGCAGATCCATCGCTGCCAGATATGCCCAGCTTGGCCCGACCGAGCCGCACTGTCCACCGGTTGTCAGCGTCCCTTGACGGTCGTCACACCTAGCAAGCTCGTGGTGCCCGCCGCCGACGATGTCGCCGACCCGATGCGTGGCTCCTCCGTGGCAGCTAAGAACCAGAACCAGCAGCGCGTTGACGGTCTGGCTTGAGCGACACGACGGTCTCGGCGTCGGTCGGGCAGCGGGTCCAGCCAGCCCGCGTCCTTGTTGTAAAAGGCGATCAGGTACGCGTCGCCGGCGTGCTGGTAGTTGACTAACGCTCGTGGAGAGCAAGGCGCGCTGTCATAGGTGTTCTGGATGCGAAGCGTGCGCGTCGCTGTAACTGCCATCGATAGATGGCCCTTGTCAAAGCTACTTGGCACGTCGCTGGATAGCGTCTCGAATGAAATGTGACTGAGCGCTTCAGTTTGGTCAGGTAGCGTGGTAATTGGCCAGTTGTGCCAGCGGCCATCTGAAAGTCCGGATGGGCGGACAGCCCAGTCCGGGTAGGCGGACACGATGTATCCGGGCTAGTGGCTGGCCGTGATCGGTGCACAACGTGACCGTTCTCAGGTGCGTCGCGGCTCGGTCCCACGCGTTACAGGATGCCGTCGATCTCGACAAGGAGGTCATGCGGCGCGGGACGGTGATGTCGCTGCGCCAGTTCGGCCCAGTAGCGGCGCCGGATCGCCACGCGGCCCGCAGCGCGGCGAACCGAAGCTCCAACGGCTGCGCCAACACCTCGACGAGGTTCCCAGCGAAATCCAGCGCGAGCAGAACCCTCTGCTCGGCAAGACTTTCGAACCCGTGGTGGCGCTCTGTGCTCACCATGTACTGCAAGCCCGGACGGTGGTGTTGCCTGGTTTGCCAGGTGAAACGACGAACCGGCGCACACCTCGCGGCCGGAACCAAGCCGACGTCACGGACACGGCAGAGAACGTCGGACCCAGTAGAGCGCGGCGATGTGGTCCCATTTGGGCGGCCCTACCTCCGCCGTCGCCGCACTCGGTCTGACCAGCCGCGCCGCCGCCGACCCCCAGCAGATCGTCGCCGGAGCCCTGCGGCAGCGGCCTTAACGCCGTCACTCGTCGGGGGCGCTTTGGTGGCCTTGGGGGGATCCTCAGGCTCGGTGGGTCCATCGCCGATGGCGCTGATGATCAGCGAGATGGCCGCAAGTATCGGGGTGAGCCCGATTGCGGTGAGTGGGTTGATCGCGATGCAGGCCCCGATCTCGAGAACGAGTACGGTGGCCACCACCGACAGAACGATGACGGTCCGGGTGTCGCGCATAGCGTACTGAATACGCCGGCTTCTACGAATGGTCCAGGGTCAGAGCATGACTGGCTCATCCGCCCATGAATATGAATCGGAGTGTCGATCATGAATGCTTTACGGGCAACTTTACTTGTTCGAACCGTGCATGTAGCTATCGATTATTCGCAGATTTCGGTAGAGTCTACGTAACAGTTTCTGTGCGTTCTTCGTATTTTTTCTCCCCCCCGGCCGAGTTAGCTCTGGAACTATTTTCTTAAGCTCCTTCTCGACATCTCGACATACCCGCGCACCGTTTTCCATCCACGTCTTTCGATCTCCGGTAAATTCACCGTCCGGACCGTCGAGGATGATGTCAAGCCTGTTTCGAGAAATATCATTAATCGGACGATGGAGCTGCGAAAAGCGCTTACTCTCATAATGATCACGGAAATCGTCGATGCATTTACGCAACTTTGGAACATCTCGTATGTCGGTGACTCCCCAAGCTTGGACGTCACGCCAGAGACGTTCGATGTTCTCGTCACGCGCCTCGCCGGCGAGTTGCTCGTCCAGCTGCTGCGGGATCACAAGTCGCCGCGTGTACGGCTGGAACATGTCGAGCAGCCCGGAGTCGTCGGTGTAGTGCCGAGCACATGCGCGATCCAGCGTGGTCCTCATTCCAGAATGGTGCATGATCGCGCGTCGTCCGACAACCTGCACCACTCCTGCGTCGAACCACTCGCAGCTTCCGTTGACGATCGATTCGAGCCCCTCAGGCCGCCGAGCCCGGTAGTCCACGATCAACCGCGCGAATGGCCGTAGCGCCGTTGACGGATCCGCTAGCTGCGCGGGCAGCACCACGACCAGGCCGGTGAAGCGGTCAAGGCGGACCTGCCGGATCTCGTCGATCGGGCGGAGCATGATGTCAATCCCACGGGCAATGCACTGCTCGTGAACCCGGATCGCGGCGTCCTCGGAGTCCGGTCCGCTCCCGTGGACAACAAGCCACGGGCCGCTCCGGTACAGTCGGCGACCAGGTGGCCCGCTTGAGGCGTCGTCCATCGGTGGTCCGGTCATGCTCCGATACTCGCTGTAGAGGGCCCGTCGCTGCAACGACACTAGTTCCTTGGATACATGAATGTTTGGTGTGATCATGAGTGCTGTGGACCGTATATTGACGTAGTCACATCCGACTGCGCACTCTTTAACCGTGGACACCCAGGCTATCGAAGCCCGCTTCGGCGTCATGGCCAACGGGCGTGTCGCGGAAGTGAACGCGGCTGCTGTCCATGCGGTGCTGGCCCTGAACGAAGCTCATGATCATCTTGTCAATGCACGCGTCGTGGCGGTACCGCTACCTTCTGAACGATGGAATCGCCTTCTTAGCCAGTTCGGATCTAAAGCCGCAGCGCCCGAAGCTGCGCCCGCTGGTCCTCTCAGCGAAGTTGGTGAGCGCGCTGACCGGTTCGCGCGTGATCTTTTTGTCGCAGCGGCGGCGTTCCTTGCAGCGGAGGCGAACGACCTTGAGGACCGCATTTCGTTGCTAGCTGGTGATCATCGACAGGAGGAAATTCGTGCACGGCTAGACGACATCGGGGTCGAGGTCGGCGACGCCGCTGACGCCCTTATCGGCCGGGTTGAGGATGGAACCTGGCGAGAACTCAGCGCGAACGTCCCCAGCGGATCGGGCTCATCCCCGCTAGACCCATCCCCGCAGGACAAAGCGCGGCAACCGACGTGTTCCCGCCACATGCCTTCGGTCGGTAGGACAGCAGCGTGGTCCGCTGCGGCAGGGAGCACAGGTGTCGTGATCACCATCTTTGCCGAGAACTTGCGGCGGAACGCACCGCAGAGCATGGTGATCTTGGTGGTGGCGGTCCTGCTGGTCTGCCTCGGGCTGCTGCTCGGAGCGTCGTGGACCACCCAGGCCTTACAGCCCAAGCTTCGCCACCAGGCCGAGGAGCGTCGCAGGCTGAATGAGGAGTGGCAGGCGATTCACGACGCCCGCCAGCAACGGGATGAGTGCCCGCGCTGCGCCAGTCCACTGTCCGAACGGGACTGGCGCTTCGCACCGACGGTCGTAGAGGAACGACCGTATGATGACGACCTTGGTGTCATCGGATGAACGCACCACCAGGGATGATGGGAATATCGCTCATCTCTCGGAAGTGATGGCAACGCGGCCGGAACGTGCCTGCGGGGGTTCGACGTGCTGGCGGCGGTGCTGACGGTGCTCATCGGGCAAGCCGGTAAGGCTCGGCCGCGTCCCTGCGTGGCGGGCCTGTAACTTGAGTGCCTAGCGCAGGCTCTGGGAGAAAGCCCTGGCCAGCCGGTAGCCCCGGTCGGAGGGCGGGTCTCAAGCCGTCCCTCCAGCAGCGAGGAGTCGAGGTGGACGTTGGGCCGTTGGGCCCTGGCGAAACAGGTGTGTATCCCTACACGGGGGCTTGCGGCATTCAGTGAAGATGACGCCGATGGTTTTTCGGCCGCAAGCGGAGCACAGAAACACTGTTAGTGCAGCTTTGTGGTGCACTCGATGCCGGCGGAATCGTCATTCTCGTGGGCGCATCGGGCGCTGAGAAATCCTCCTCGACATATCTGTTTCCGCTCGTGGGGGTCAGCTGGCAGCGGCAGGAGCGCCAACCGTCGTGCAGCTCGGATTCGGCGGGCTTGGGATGGCGGCTGCAGCGGCAGTCCGCGGCCGCGTCCGGATTCCGCTCCTGCGGGGACGGTGGCAGGAGCTGGCGTCGGC
This sequence comes from Pseudonocardiaceae bacterium, assembly GCA_035997545.1. Lineage (GTDB taxonomy): Bacteria > Actinomycetota > Actinomycetes > Mycobacteriales > Pseudonocardiaceae. The sequence goes on along the minus strand of DASYIL010000329.1, from coordinate 1,743 downwards.
GAGGGGATGCACGGTCAGAGGTGCCCCCGGCGCGGCTCGTACAGCATCTACACGAAACCGTACCCGTAACGAGCTGCTGGTTTCAGCCATCGTGGAGATTGTGCGGCGTCGCCGTCGTCCCGGCGGTGGTGCGCGATGAACGCCGAGAAGATCATCACCGGATTGGCCCCGTTGCAGGCCGACGGCCGGGCCTGCGTTGTGTGCGGTGCTGATTACCTCCGCGTTCACGTTGCCCATGTTCCGGTCGGCCGGTCGGGACGTGGCTCGCAGGTCTTCGCCTGCGTGGGTTGTCCTCGCGCGGATGACCAGCACGGCGAGCCGGGAGGTGTGCTGCGGTGAGCATCACCACGAATCCGGCTCGGCGGGATCGCGCGTTGTGGGTGCAATGCGCCTGCACGGCGTTGGTCGCGCTCGGCGCTGCGTATGCGTCGTATCGACATGGGCAGGAGTTCGGGTCACGGTTCGGCGCGGACCAGACCACGGCGGCGATCTGGCCGCTGATCGTGGACGGCTTGCTCACCTCGGCCACGGTCGAACTGTGGAAAACCGGCCACCGTCGCGGCGGTGGCCGCTGGGCTGCGTGGTTGGCGTTCGTGTTCGGGATCTGCCTTTCACTGTGCGCCAACGTGGCGGCGGCCCCGGAGCTGAATGTGTTCGCCGTCGCGGTTGCGGCGTGCCCGCCGCTGGCGCTGCTGCTGGCGGTCGAGCTGCTCAACCGGGCGCTCAAGCGCCACCGTGCCGAGACCCCGAGCGAGACAAACACCGAGACCGGCGAGACAGCCGAGACCGTGAAGGAGACGGGGCGGGTGGTGCGTCTCGCGGTGGTCCCGGAGCAGTCTCGCCCGCCAGCCGAGCCGGCCGCCGAACAGCGGATGTGGGCGTACTACGTGACCGAGCGGTCGAAGGGGCGCACGCCGACCGGCGCGGAGCTGGACCGGATCGCGGGGACCAACAACTACGGCCGCCGCCTTCTGCGGCAGTGGCGGCGGCAGGGCCGCATTACGGGTAGCGGCACCGTTGATCGTCAGCGCCCCAGGTCGGGCCGCCAGGCCGTCGTACTCGAGTGAGGTGCCGAAGTCTCGCCGGTACGCGGCTTGCGGATGAGGGCGGGTTGCCACGCGATGCGGCAGCCCGCCCTCATCCCCAGTCACGCGGCACCGTGGGCCTCGGTCGCCTGGACGAGTTCGGGCCCAGTCGCCTGGGCACCGCCCAGTGCGACCAGCGCCTCGTCGAGGAGACGCCGGACGGCCGAGTTCAGAGCGGTGCACTCGCTGTCGATCTTCGTCGCGGACTTCTGAATCGTGGCGGACAGCTTCTTGACCGAGTCGATCTTCACCAGTTGGTTGAGCGCCTCGGCGATCTTCTCCTCGGCCGTGGCGACCTGGTGGACGCCTTTGCGGCTCGCTGTCGCGATGGCGGTCGTTCGCAGGAGCATGACCACGGTGCGCAGGAGGTCGGGGGCGTCGTTGTCGGGGTCGAAGGCCAGGACGAGCCGCTGGGCGCCGATGACGCGGAGGGTCTGGCCGCCGTTCTGGTCGATGGTGCGGACGAGTCCGAGCGATGCGACGGCGTCCCGGTTGCGCTCGGCCTCGCCGAAGTAGTCGGTCCAGCCGGCGCGGGCCGAGTCGGTCATCTCGACGACGACCCGAGCGGTGCCGTCGTTCAGGCTCAGCAAGCCGTCACCCTTCTTGCAGCGAGGCCATCCTCGGCCTCGACCGTTTCGGCGAAGCCCAGAAGCCTCAA
>DASYIL010000328.1:0-4850 GCA_035997545.1 Pseudonocardiaceae bacterium | reverse complement strand
CGGGTCGTGGCCAGGTGACGCTCCACCGAATTCGCGGAGAAGATGGGAAATCAGGGCAGATCTCAGGACCGCAAATGGTCCCCAACGTCGTCCTGCCTGCTGATCCCGTCGCGGGGTTGGGACGCGTCGACGTGTGGTATCACCGGCGGCCGTCCGGCTTTCAATCTAGTGAAAACCAGCACGGAGGTACAAGAGGACGTGGCTGACACCGGCCCGTCCGCCCGTGCCCGCAGCGAGCTAACCGCGAGCATCCGAGGGGAGAGGCCGCCATGATCCCAGCTGAAGCTGAACGGCTCACTCCAGTGGCCCAGGCAAGATCCTGGAGGCACATGCACGTCGACGGCTTGGTCGAGCCGGGTATTGTTGGAGGCACTGGCCTGCTGGGGCGGGTGATCCCTTTGTTGAGAGTCGCATTCCTCGTGGTGGGTGCGATCGGCCCGAGCACGGCCGGAGCCAAGGTCGCGGGCCGCCTCGGCGTGTACATCGACGATTTCGCCACTCTCATCGAGCATGTCGGTGCTGAGCTGGGTGATTGCAGGAGGCAACGTGCGGTTCGATGAGGGTTCCGAGCTCGACACGTCCCAGGTTGACGACCAGCGCGGGGGCGGAAGTGGTGGCGGCCGGGTCGCGGTGGGCGGCGGCGTCGGCATCATCGGTCTGCTGCTCTACTTGGTGCTCTCCCAGCTCGGCGGCGGACCAAGCGGTCCGCTGCCCGGCGGTCTGTCTGGGGTCGGCGCGGGGCAGAGCGCCAACGACACGCAGATCAGCGAGAGCTGCAAACTTGGCCGGGACGCGAACACCGCGCGCGACTGCGAGGTCGTCGCCGTCGTGAACTCCCTCGACGCCTACTGGACCGACGCCTTCGCCCGCTCCGGCCAGACCTACCGCAAACCCCGGATCAACTTCTTCAATGGCGGGGTGAACACCGGCGGCTGTGGCAGCGCGACCTCGGACGTCGGCCCATTCTACTGCCCTGCCAACCGCGAAACCTACATCGACCTGCACTTCTTCGGGGAACTCGAGCGGCGCTTCGGCGCGAAGGGCGGCCCGTTCGCCCGGGCCTACGTGATCGCCCACGAGTACGGTCACCACGTGCAGAACCTGCGCGGCACATCACGTCGGGTCCAGGCGGGCGACTCCGGGCCGACCTCCGGCTCGGTGCGGCTGGAGCTGCAGGCCGACTGCTACGCCGGGGTCTGGGCGAAGAATGCGAGCACCACCCCGGGATCGTCCGGCCGGCCGCTGATCACCAACGTGACCGACGAAGACGTCCGCGCGGCACTGGACACCGCCGCCCACATCGGCGACGACTTCATCCAATCCAAGCTCGGCGGCGGTCGGGTCAACGAGAGCAAGTTCACCCACGGCACCTCCGAGCAGCGCCAGAAGTGGTACCTCACCGGGTACCAGTCCGGGAACCCGACGAGCTGCGACACGTTCGATACCCGCGAACTCGGCTGAGCCCGGCTGCGTTCAGGGCGTGGCCGTCACGGTGCCGAGCGTGCCGTCCACCATGGCCATCTCGCCAGGGTACCCGGTCTTGTCCGTGGCGCGTACGCAGGGGGAAAGCGCGGTGGCCTTCAGCCCCTGATGGGAGTGAAGGCCACCGTCAATGACTTGCGGGACTAGTGCCCAAGGATCCCTAGGAGTCTCCCGCCGTTGTGGCGCTCGTAGTGGCCGCCATTGTGGCCGCCGTAGTAATTTCTGTTATAGCCCCCATGGCGATAGTGACCGCCGTGACCGTGGTGACCGTAGCCAAGTGAGAAGATCTCCGCGATTTTCATATGCCCCTCCTCTATCTTCTTTCCCAGGAACTTCTGTTCCTAAGATGACGCGCCCACCGCAAGAAACCGCGAGGTGGTCGGCGATATGAACCCGCCCGCCAGGTGTCCAGTCACCAATTCCGTGGCCATCGACAGCAGGCCAACGGGGCTGCCGCCGGAACGGATAACAGGAACGACGTCACAACTGTCTTTCGGTGCCCCACCGACAGGCGGCTCGATCTGAGATCAGAATTGTGATGATGCTCACCGGGTGAGCGCGGCCCGTAGGCAGGGCTCCTGCACCCGTCCCGACGCCGTGCTCCGGCCGGTCGATGAGGATCACCGACACGGTCGCCGTATTCGGCCCGCAGCTGCGGGTCCGCATTCACGTCGCTGGCGTGGCAGGAAACGTCCAGTTCAGCGCAGATCCGAGCGGTGTCCTCTGGCCAGCTACATGATGGTCCGCCCGGCCCAACAAGGTCACCCGGTTGTGTGGGGCTGAGCCGGCGGAGGGGTACTGGAGGTGGTCGCATTGGGGGGCGTGGTCGGTGACGGCTGCAGGCAGGCATGGAGGTCCGCGTCCTTAGCGGGGAGATCGGTCATGCTCGCTTATGCAAGGTGTCCGAAGGGTTGGTGCCGTATCTTGCCCGGTAGGTGGCGGCGAACCGGCCGAGATTGCTGAAACCCCACCGGTGGGCGTCCGGGCGACGGTGATGTGGCCGGCATCGGCCCGATGCAGATCGTCGTGGACGCGCGCTAGGCGGATCTGTCGCAGATAGCTCATCGGGGAGATGCCCATGTGTTGCCGGAACGCCTCCTGCAATGTGCGCACGCTGACATTGGAGATCTGGGCGAGCCTTCTGATGGTGAAAGGGTATTCCGGGTGGGCCTCGATCGCCTCGACTGCGCGCTTGACTGGGGTTGGCCGCGGCACAGGGAGCGGCTGCTCAAGGGCACGCGGTAAGAGTGCTCCATGATCCGTGATGGCCTGGTCAGAGCCGTGTTGGGTGGTGAGCGATCGCGGCACGTACAGGCCCCGGCAGGCGGCCCGGAGCATGGCCAGGACCCGGGTTGAGGCGTCAAGTTTGACCCCGATGTACTCGAGGTGAGCGGCCGTGGCGTACTCAGAGATGTCCAGCACGGCGGCGATTCGGCGGTTGGACCACCCCTCGATCAGCAGACCGAGGATTTCCAACTCGCGGCCAGTCAGCCCGTAAATGTCGCCAGGCGCAGAAAGCACCACCACCGCGACCAGGTGGTAGGGGGCTTGGGCCGGGCAAGCCAGCACCGTGACCCGCACGTGACGCCCCTCCGGTTCTCGCCCGGCACAGGGGCACAGGAACGAGGCGTAGCTGGCTCCGTCGGCTAGCTGCCGGGCCGCCACAGTCAGCACAGGCGAACCGGCAGCGAGTAGCGCGTGGGCACCCAGACCGGGCAGCGGCAATGCGTTGCCTCCCGCGAGTGAGCACCACCCCGGCCTGGGCGTTCGTGATAATCCGGGCCGCGGCCGTGATGGCGCGCATTGGGTCCACTGCGTGTGCGATCACGGGGGCAAGTGCGCCGATCAAGTCCCGTGCGGCCTCGGTGGGATGCCGACCGCTGTCAGCGTTCAGACCGAGGATCCCCAAGTGGCGGCCATCCGGGGCGAACAGCCCGACCGCCAGTCCTCCGCGGAACCCCGCCGGCGCCAGCTCGCGCAGGGTCAACCCGCACAGGTTTCCGGGCGGGGACACCATCACGACCGCGGCCAGGTAGGAGGCGGGCTGGGGCAAGCAAGCCAGCACCGTCACCCGGATATGGTTGTCAAGGCCGCGCCGCCGCAACGATCGAGCGCAGCGGGCCTACCGCGTACGCGATCAGGGGGGCGAGCTGGCCAACCAGGTCCCGGGCGGTCTCCGTGAGATGCGCCTCGGTGTCGGTGTTCAGGCCCAGGATGCCTAAATGGCGACCGTCCCGGGTGAACAGGCCAACAGCGAGACCCTCCCGAAACCCGGCCGGCTGCAGGTATTCTGCACAGCCGCGCACCTCGCCAGGGGAGACCGGCAGATCGCGGATCCAGAACGGCGGGCGTGCACGATCCAGGCCGAGCAGCTCGAACTCCTCAAGCACCGCCGGACTGTCATGGTAGGCACTCGCGACCTCGTCGTACCCAGGCGCTCCGCGCTCCGGATCGAGCAGGCCAATCCGGGCGGCCAGGAACGGCACCACCCTGCGCAGCTGACCTAACAGCGCCTCAGCCCGCTCTTCGATACTGCTCGGGGCTGAGGCGATCCCGACCAACTCGAAAGTGACCTCAAGGCTGTCCGCCAGGAACTCAGCCATCACTACGACCCCCAGAGCGTTCCCCTGGCCAGGCTAGCCGAGGAACCACCCTGCACAAGGCAGCCGATAGGTCCGATTGCCGTGGTCGATAACGATCCCTAGCCGCCCTTCCTGCCATTCGGCTGAGACGCGACCTCCACTCACAGTTGGAAGGCTGCGCGCGGTACGTGAGTCCTCTGGACGTCTCTTGTCCGCGATCTTGCGCGGTACCGTGTCTCTGGCCTCGGTGGGGGGCTCGTGGATGATGACTTTGGCGTTGGCGGCGGCGCCGTGATCTGGTGGCTGACCTGGTGGTGGGCGCGGATAATGAGGGCGCGTTTGCTCGTGCCCGGGAGCTGGGACATGACCTGGATGGTGGGCACTGGATGGTGGGCACCCAGTACCGGGACCAGCCGGCCGATGGTGCCCTGGCTCACGCGGTGGAGTTGGTCGCCGGTTCCCTGTGGTTGGGGCAGTTGACGGGCAGACGTTCGGGAATGGTGCTGCTCGTGGCGCGGCGTCCCACGGACTGTGCTGCAGATGAAGATCCACCGTGGAGGGAGTTATATAGCGATGTGAGCCTGCGGCTGGTGAGGTCGGCGGTGGAGATCGGGGTCGGGGGCGCGTGCGAGGCGCCGGTCGAGGTCCCTCGGTCGTGGTTTCAGGCCCTGCGGGCCATGACCATCCGGCAGGCTGCCCGAACTCCGGGTGGCGTCAGGGTCTATGACGAACTGGGCCTTAACCGCTTCCTGCCTGAGGGGACGCGTCAGCGCGAGGCTGAACTGT
>DASYIL010000327.1:0-11160 GCA_035997545.1 Pseudonocardiaceae bacterium | reverse complement strand
GTCAATCTGCCGGACCATGCCCTCGCCGGGCGGGCAGATCTCCGAGATGGCCGGCTACGAGTATTGCTGCGGCTAGGCCGGGTTGGGCCGGGTATGGCATCTCGTCGACCTCCCGAGGGCTACCACACGGCAGCCCGGGGGCAGAGCCAGACGACGCACGCATCGGTTTGTTGAGGGCTGCCCCCGGGCTGCCGTGTGGTCGGGCTGCGCCAGATCGACGAGATGCCACACAGCCCCAGTGTGCAAGATCATCGGCGATCCAGCTGTCCGTTGAGGAACCTGGTTGAGAGCTCCCGAGAAAGAATTAGATGTTCGGCGAGCGGGCACAAAGCCGATTAAAGCCCGCGACTGGATAGTCCCTCGCCTACATCAGCTGCTGCATCAACGGCTATGGATGACCATGAATGACGCAGTCTCCAAGCCGGGGTTCGCCCGCACTCCCACTCCAAGATCATGCCGTCTCCATGCCGTGAGACGTCGGCGATGCGTGACGATCGCTGACAAACACTGAGCACTGTCCACGCAGCTCATCGTCAGTGTGCTCGGTTCATGCCGAGGCCGGTGACGCTCGGCGGTCTGAAGGGTGCGTTCTGATGTCGCTGGCGAGCGCCTGGGCGGTGGCACTGCACGGGGTCGACGGGGTGCTGGTAGAGATCGAGGCCCACATCGGTCCGGGCCTCCCAGGGCTGCAGATGGTCGGCCTTCCCGATACCGCACTGTCCGAAGCCCGAGATCGGGTGCGGGCCGCAGTGCTCAACTCGGGCCAGCGGTGGCCACCGCGCCGGATGACCCTCGCGCTGTCACCGGCCACCCTGCCCAAAGGCGGGAGCAGCTACGACCTAGCGCTTGCGTGCGCGTTGCTGGCTGCCGACGGCCGGATTCCGGCCGACCGGCTGCGCGGGCTGGTGCTGATCGGGGAGCTTGCCCTGGACGGCCGGCTGCGTCCGGTGCGTGGGGTGCTGCCAGCCGTCCTCGCAGCCCGCCGGGTAGGCATCGGCCAGGTGGTGGTGCCGACCGCCTCGCTAGCCGAGGCGGCGCTGGTCGACGGGGTGCGAGTGCACGGCGCGACCCGCCTGAAGGAGGTGCTTGGCTGGTTACGCGACCCTGCCGTCGGGCTGGCCCGCCCCGGGAGGCTGCGCCCAGCCCCGCCGATGGCGGTCCCCGACCTCGCCGACGTGCTGGAACAGGGCGACGCCCGCTGGGCAGTGGAGGTCGCCGCGGCCGGTGGCCACCATCTGCTGCTGACCGGACCGCCGGGGACCGGCAAGACCATGCTGGCCCAGCGGATGGTCGGGCTGCTGCCTGCCCTCACCGACCAGGAGGCACTCGAAGTGACCGCGGTGCACTCGGTGGCTGGCTTGCTCGCCTCCGAAACCCCGCTGATCACCGCGCCCCCGTTCGTCGCGCCGCATCACACCAGCTCGCTGGCCGCGTTGATCGGCGGCGGTTCAGGGCTGGCCAAGCCCGGTGCGGTCAGCCGGGCCCATCGCGGCGTGCTGTTCCTCGACGAGGTCGCCGAGTTCGGGCCACGGACGCTGGAGGCGCTGCGCACCCCATTGGAGGACGGCGAGGTCCGGTTGGCACGTCGGGACGGGGTGGTGCGTTACCCGGCACGATGCCAGCTGGTACTGGCGGCGAACCCGTGCCCTTGCGCTCCGCCAGACGAGCGCGACTGCACCTGCGCCCCGTCGGCCCGCCGACGCTACCTGGGCCGACTATCCGGGCCGCTGCTGGACCGGGTGGACCTGCAGGTGGCGATGCGGCCGGTGAAGGACATGGGCCAGGCCGAGACGGAGCCGGAGAGCACCGCGACGGTGCGCCAGCGGGTGCTCCAGGCCCGCGGTGCTGCCCGCGCGCGCTGGGCGGGCACCGGGTGGAGCATCAATGCCGAGGTGCCCGGGCCGGTACTGCGGCGGCGGTTCCGGCTGCCGCGGGCGGTGACCGAGCCGATCGAGGCGGCGCTGCACCGTGGCCTGGTGACGGCTAGGGGTGCCGACCGCGCGTTGCGGTTGGCCTGGACGGTGGCCGACCTGGCAGGGCGGGACCGCCCGCTGAACGAGGACGTGTCCGTTGCGATGGGCCTGCGAGACCGGGGTGCGGCATGACCCAGCGCGGCGTGACCCAGCGCGGCGCGACACCGGGACAACGCGAGCTGCGCCGGGCCCGCGCTTACCTCAACCGGGTGGCCGAGGCCCCCGCCCCTGCCCTGTCCGAGCTGATCAGGGAGGTCGGCCCGGTGCGGGCGGCCCGGCTGGTGGCCGCGGGGCAGGTTCCCCGCCGGGTGGCCGCGGAAACCGGTGCCCGCCGTGGTGACGATCGAGCCGAGGCCGACCTTTCGGCGATCGCCGCGCTCGGGGGCCGGTTGGTGGTTCCCGAGGACGACGAGTGGCCCGCCGAGGCGTTCACCTGCTTCGCGACGCCTACTGCGCTTGCCGACGAACGCTGGCGCGCCCCGGTCGCGCTCTGGGCGCGGGGAGCCGCCCGCCTCGACGAGCTCGGCGAGCGGGCCGTGGCCGTGGTCGGGGCCCGGGCCGCCACCAGCTACGGGGAGCACGTCGCTGCCGACTTCGGCTACGGGCTTGCCGAGCGCGGCCTCGCGGTGGTCTCCGGCGCCGCGTTCGGCATCGACGGCGCGGCGCACCGGGGCGCGCTGGCCGCCGAGGGCTGCACCGTCGCGGTGCAGGCCTGCGGGCTGGATCGGGCCTACCCCGCAGGCCACCAGCGGCTGCTGGACCGGGTTGCCGAGCGCGGCGCGGTGGTCAGCGAGTATCCCCCGGGTGTGCGGCCTGCGCGATTCCGCTTCCTGGTCCGCAACCGCTTGATCGCCGCGTTCGCGTCCGGCACCCTCGTGGTAGAGGCCGGGTTGCGCAGCGGCGCCCGGCGCACCGCCACCGCCGCGGCTGCGCTGGGCCGGATCGTGATGGCGGTGCCGGGACCGATCACCTCGGCGCTGTCTGTGGGTTGCCACCTACTGGTGCGCGAGGAGCAGGCGGTGTTGGTCACTCGGGTAGCGGAGGTGGTCGAGGCCGTGGGGCGGATCGGGACGGACCTCGCGCCGCCGTTGAGCACCCCCCGCCGCTGCACCGATGGGCTGAGCCCAGAGCTGCTTGCGGTGTACGAGGCGCTGCCCGCCCGGGCTTGCCGGTATCCTGAGCAACTCGTGCGCGAATCCGGGGTACCGTTGCATCGGGTCCGGTCCGCGCTGCCGTCGCTGGAACTGCAGGGCTTGGTGGGGTGCGGGGTGACCGGCTGGTACCGGGTATCTGCGAATTCCGGGCGTGGCGGTGCTTGACCTAGCGCCGTCGGGAGCGCACCGTCCTGCCGGTGAGCGAGGATCCGCCGGCACCCGAGTCGCTGCCGGATGACCTGGCGGCGTGTCGGGAGCGCTTCGCGGCCCATCTGCGATCAGTGCGCGGGCTGTCATCGCACACCGTGCGGGCCTACCGCGGTGACGTCACCGCCTTGCTGCAGTACCTGGTGAATTCAGGCCGTGAGAATCTGGCCACCCTGGACCTCCCGCTGCTGCGCGGCTGGTTGGGGGCCCAGCACCGCAGTGGCCACCGGCGCAGCACGCTGGCGCGGCGGACGGCGGCGGCCCGCGCGTTCACCGCCTGGGCCACCCGGGTCGGCGTGCTGGGCAGCGATCCGGGGCCGCGGCTGGTGGCGCCGCGGCCGCACCGAGCCCTGCCCGCGGTGCTGCACCCGGAACAGGTGGCGGCGGTACTCCACGCGGCGCAACGGGGCACGACCGAGGACGATCCGGTTGCCTTGCGTGATCTCGCCGTTGTGGAGCTGTTGTACGCGACCGGGATACGTGTCGCTGAGCTCTGTGGCCTTGACCTCGGCGATCTCGACAAGCAGCGGCGCCTGGTCCGGGTGCTCGGCAAGGGCGCGAAGGAACGCGCAGTGCCGTATGGGCTGCCCGCGGAACGCGCCCTGCACCGCTGGCTCGAACACGGGCGCCCGGCTCTCGTGCATCCCCATTCACCCACGGCGCTGTTTCTCGGTGTGCGAGGTGGACGGGTAGATCAGCGAATCATTCGAGCTGTCGTGCATGACGCGGTCGGGGCGGTACCGGGCGCCCCGGACATGGGCCCGCACGGGCTGCGGCACAGCGCCGCCACCCATTTGCTGGAGGGGGGCGCAGATCTGCGTGCCGTTCAGGAGATACTCGGTCACGCTACGCTCGCCACCACGCAGCTCTACACGCATGTCACTGTCGAGAGGCTGAAGGCGATCCATGAGCGGAGCCACCCTCGTTCCTGAGTATTCCGGGGGTCGCGACCGCATCCTGACTGCTGTCCCCTCCGCCGATCCCCTCTGTGCCGATCAACCCTGTGCCGATTGCCCCTGGGTCGACCGGGCCGATCCCTCCCGGGCCGATCGCGAGCCGTGCAGCGGGAGCGCTGATGCCAGGGCCCAGGAGGTGGAAGCCGGCATCGTCGCGCTGTGGCGGGCCTACGGGCAGGATCGCGACGCCACGCTGCGCGACCGCCTGGTCCTGCACTACGCGCCGCTGGTGAAGTACGTGGCCGGTCGGGTAGGAACCGGGTTGCCCGCCCACGTCGACATCGCCGACCTGGTGCAGTCGGGCGTGTTCGGCTTGTGGGACGCCATCGACCGGTTCGAACCCGAGCGCGGTCTGAAGTTCGAGACCTACGCGATGCAGCGGATCCGCGGGGCGATCCTGGACGAGCTGCGCGCGCAGGACTGGGTGCCCCGTTCGGTGCGCAGCCGAGCGCGGGAGGTGGAGCGTGCGCTGGAGCGCCTGGAAAGTCGGTTGCAGCGTTCCGCCAGCGACGCTGAGGTGGCAGCCGAGCTCGGCATCACCGTTGCCGAACTGCGAGAGCTCTACGCCCAGCTGCAGCTGACCAGCGTGGTCGCGCTGGATGAACTCATTGCCGTCGGCTGCGGCGGCACCTCGCTCGCGGAGACGCTGCCCGACGACAAAGTGGAAGAACCGAGCGCTTTCCTCGATTCGCTCGAGAGCCGGCGGCTGCTTGTCGAGGCGGTCTCGCAGCTCACAGACCGGGACCGCGTCGTGGTCTCCCTCTACTACTTCGAGAACCTCACGCTCGCCGAGATCGGCCGGGTGCTCGGAGTCACCGAGTCCCGGGTGTGCCAGCTGCATACCAGGGCGGTGCTCCGGCTACGGAGCAAGATGCTGGAAGCCTCCGCTGGCTGAGCACCCAGGCACCGCCGACCATCATTGGCGACATCACTTACCTGTCGGGTGAGCCGTCGACCGGCAGCAGGCGCACCCGCGCCATCGCGAGCAGGCGCAACGGATCCAGGTAGTCCCTGTCGTGTGCTGGACCGCGGAGGAGGCCCCAGTGCAGGCAGGCGGTAGCAGTGCAGCCAGCGTGGCCGAACTGCCCAGCGCCGAACTGTACTGTGCCGATCTGCTCGCTCCTGGCCACGTGGTCTCCGGCGGAGACCGTAGGAGACACCGGCTCATACGTCGTGCGCAGCCCGCCTGGGTGGTCCACCGACACCACACCACGGCCGGCCACGATCCCTGCGAAGACCACGGTGCCAGCGCCTGCGGCGAGCACCGGTGCTCCGGGCACGGTAGCCAGGTCTACACCGCGATGTCCTGGTCCGTACGGCAGTGCCGGCGCCTCGAAGGGCCGAACCACAGTCGGGGAGCCGGACAGCGGCCAGCCGAACATCCCGGCGCGCAACCGGGGCTGACCATCGGCGTCATCCGGCCCAGGCCGTACCGCCAAGCCGGTCAGGGTCGTCGTCGAACTCCCCGTTGCAGCCTCCGGCGCGGCCATCGGCCCGCCGGACAGCAGGGCCATGAGTATGGTGCAGGTCAGAACCCGAGACACGCTGAACAGCGTCCCCGCGCCGGCACAGGCTGCCCAGCGACGAGGCACCTGGTTGTGGATGGCCAGGGCTATGTGGATAGGTGCGGGCGGCGGATCCCCCTCGGCTGGGGTTGAACGTGGAGCACGCCGTAGACTACAGGAGCGGCCCGCGTGCGCGGGCCGACTTCGCGTGCCAGCGTTCATCTCTGCCGGGGCTCGGCTTTATGCGGGCCCTCGCGGGGGCTTCGGCGTCCGGCGGTCCCCGTCACGGTCGGTGATCGTGCGGGGTCCGGTCGTCGGCCTGGCGCCAGGGCGGCGGTCTGACCCGGCCCGCCGCGACAACCGCATGAGCGCGCCGGCGGAGCCCGTCGCGACCGACACATCGAGGTGTGCACCGGCCATGGCCGTCGTCACCATGAAGCAGCTGCTCGACTCTGGCGTGCACTTCGGGCACCAGACCCGTCGCTGGAACCCGAAGATGAAGCGTTACATCTTCACCGAGCGCAACGGCATCTACATCATCGACTTGCAGCAGACGCTGACCTATATCGACCGGGCCTATGAGTTCATCAAGCAGACCGTGGCCCACGGCGGTTCGATCCTGTTCATTGGCACGAAGAAGCAAGCCCAGGAAGCGATCTCGCTCCACGCGCAGCGAGTGGGCATGCCATTCGTGAACCACCGCTGGCTGGGCGGCATGCTCACGAACTTCTCCACCGTACACAAGCGCCTGCAGCGCCTCAAGGAACTCGAGTCCATGGAGCAGACTGGTGGCTTCACCGGGCTGACCAAGAAGGAGATCCTGATGCGCACCCGGGAAAAGGACAAGCTGGAGAAGACCCTGGGCGGAATCCGGGACATGCAGCGCGTTCCCAGCGCGGTGTGGATTGTGGACACCAAGAAGGAGCAGATTGCCGTCGGCGAGGCCCGCAAGCTGGGCATCCCGGTCGTGGCCATTCTGGACACCAACTGCGACCCCGACGAAGTCGACTATCCTATCCCGGGCAACGATGACGCGATCCGCTCTGCGGCGCTGCTCACCAGGGTGGTGGCCGACGCCACCGCCGCCGGGTTGATGTCGCGGGCCGGACGCTCGGGCGGAGCCGACGGCTCGGACAAGCCTGAGGCTGGGGTCGGTGTCGACGAGCCGCTGGCCGAATGGGAGCAGGAGCTGATGGTCTCCGGCGACCCGGTCGAGCGGGAGGCCTCGCCGCCGCAGGCCGAACCGATGGCTGCCACCAACGGTGTGTCGCACGCCTGAGAAGCTGCACCTGGAGACGATCCGATAACGAACGACAGGACGGAAAGCCACGATGGCGAACTACTCCGCCGCCGATGTCAAGCGAATTCGGGACCTGACTGGTTCCGGGATGATGGACTGCAAGAAAGCCCTGGAGGAGTCCGGCGGCGACTTCGACCAAGCGGTTGAACTCCTGCGCATCAAGGGCGCCAAGGACGTCGGCAAGCGGGCCGCGCGCACCACCACCAACGGCCTGGTGGCCGCCAGGGGTGGCGTGATGATCGAGCTCAACTGCGAGACCGACTTCGTGGCCAAGGGCGCCGATTTCCAGGAACTCGCCGACAAGATCGTCGCCGAGGCGATTCAGACCCGGCCTGCCGACGCCGAAGCCCTCGCGCAGGCCGGGCTGAACGGCGCTACGGTGGCTGACGAGGTGCAGGCCGTCTCGGCCAAGATCGGCGAGAAGCTGCAGCTGCGCCGGGCGGTGTCCTTCGACGGTGAGGTGGCCATCTACCTGCACCGACGAGCCTTGGATCTGCCGCCCGCGGTGGGCGTGCTGGTCGAATACGACGGTGGCTCGGCCGAGACGGCGCGTGCCGTGGCGATGCAGGTGGCAGCGATGAAACCCCGCTACGTCACCCGCGAGGACGTGCCCGACGACGTGCTGGCCAGCGAGCGGCGTATCGCCGAGGAGACCGCTCGCCAGGAGGGCAAGCCCGAGCAGGCGCTGCCCAGGATCGTCGAAGGCCGCCTCAACGGCTTTTTCAAGGACACCGTGCTGCTGGAGCAGTCCTCCGTGCAGGACTCCAAGAAGACCGTCAAGGCGATCTTGGACGACGCCGGGGTGACGGTGCGACGGTTCGCCCGCTTCGAGGTCGGCCAGGCCTGACGCAGTGATGAACGGCTTCGTGGGTCCCGCTTACCGCAGGGTGCTGCTCAAGCTCGGCGGTGAGATGTTCGGCGGCGGCGGCGTCGGGGTGGACCCCGACGTCGTCAAGGCCGTCGCGCGGCAGATCGCCGACGTGGTCGCCACTGGGGTGCAGATGGCCGTGGTGATCGGCGGGGGGAACTTCTTCCGTGGTGAAGAATTGACGCTAGGCGGCATGGAACGGGCCCGGGCCGACTACATGGGCATGCTCGGCACGGTGATGAACTGCCTGGCCCTGCAGGACTTCCTGGAACGTGAGCACAAAATCGGAACCCGCGTGCAGACCGCGATCACCATGGGTCAGGTAGCAGAGCCCTACATCCCTCGGCGGGCCATCCGGCATCTCGAGAAGGGCCGCGTGGTGATCTTCGGGGCTGGGGTCGGGATGCCCTACTTCTCCACTGACACCACCGGCGCTCAACGGGCGCTGGAGATCGGTTGCGAGGTTCTGTTGATGGGCAAGGCGGTCGATGGGGTGTACACCGCCGACCCCAAGACCGACCCGTCGGCCACGATGTTCCGCCACATCACTCATCGTGAGGTGCTTGAGCGCGGGCTCAAGGTGGCGGACGCCACCGCGTTCAGCCTGTGTATGGACAACAAGTTGCCGATTATCGTGTTCAATCTGCTCACCGAGGGTAATATCGCCCGTGCGGTGCGGGGTGAACCGATGGGAACCCTGGTCAGCACCCCGGCGTGAGACCGGTCGGTCGTTCGGTGGTGGCAAGGGAGATACTGGTGACAAGGGATTTTGGGGAAGGCCACACGGCCCAGGCGCCAGACGGATGCCGGACAAGGAGCAGCCGTGATCGACGACACTCTCCTCGACGCAGAGGTGAAGATGGACAAGGCCGTGTCGGTGGCGAAGGAGGACCTCGCCACGGTGCGTACCGGTCGAGCCAGCCCGACGATGTTCTCCAAGATCGTCGTTGACTACTACGGCGCCACCACACCACTGATCCAGATGGCCAGCGTCTCGGTCCCAGAGGCCAGGATGGCCGTGATCAAGCCCTACGATCCCAGCCAGCTGCGGTCCATGGAGAAGGCGATCCGGGACTCCGACCTCGGCGTCAACCCCACCAACGACGGCACGATCATCCGCGTGATCATCCCGCAGCTGTCCGAGGAACGCCGCCGGGATCTGGTCAAGGTGGCGCACACCAAGGGTGAGGACGCCAAGGTGTCCATCCGCAATATCCGTCGCAAGGCCAAGGAGGAACTCAGCCGCATCGCTCGTGAAGGCGAGGCTGGTGAGGACGACGTGACCCGGGCCGAGAAGGAGCTGGAGGCCACCACGCACCGATACGTGGCACAGGTCGACGAGCTCGTCAAGCACAAGGAAGCTGAGCTGCTCGAGGTCTGATTGTCTGCCACCGGACTGCCCGAGCACCCCTCGGCCGCTGTGCATCCGGCCGAAAAGCCTCGCACTACGCGGGCCGGCCGGAACCTGTCGGCTGCGATCATCGTCGGGTTGCTGATGGGCGCTGGAGTCCTCGTTGCGCTGTTCACGGTGCGCCAGGTGTTCATCGGGATCGTGGCCGCCTCGGTGGCGGTGTGCAGCTGGGAGCTCGCCGCGACGTTACGCCGGGCCGGCACTCAGGTCGCGCTACCACCGGTACTGCTCGGCGGACAGGCCATGGTCTGGTTGTCCTGGCCGTTCGGCCGGGACGGGTTACTCGTCGCGTTCGTGATCACTGCGCTGGTCTGCCTGGTGTGGCGATTCCCCAAGGGCGTAGCAGGTTACGTCCGAGACGTCAGCGCGTCGGTGTTCACCGCGGCCTACGTGCCGGGATTCGCCGCGTTCGCCACGTTGCTGGTGGTTCCGGCCGATGGCGCGGCGCGGACGCTGTGCTTGTTGCTTGCAGCAGCGGTGGGTTCGGACATCGGGGGCTACGCCGCGGGCGCGCTAGGCGGACGGCACCCGATGGCGCCGTCGATCAGCCCGAAGAAATCCTGGGAGGGATTCATCGGATCGCTGGTGGCCGGAACCGCTGCTGGTGCCCTGTCGGTGACCTACTTACTCGGTGGGCAGCTGTGGCAAGGGGTGATCTTCGGGGCGGCGATCGCGGTCACGGCCACCGGAGGGGATCTGATCGAATCCCTGATTAAGCGTGACCTCGGCGTCAAGGACATGGGCAGCCTGCTGCCCGGCCACGGCGGGTTGATGGAGCGGCTCGACTCGCTGCTGCCATCGGCGGTCGTTGCCTGGCTATTGCTGAGCGTGTTCGTCCCGACCGGTGGTTGAGAGATCAGTCGTCGTCAGGATCGTCCACTGCGGCGAGACCGCTCGTCGTCAGCTCCAGCCGCGCGGTGGGATCGATCAGCGCGAAGGCGGCACCGGAGGGGTCGGCAACCAACGCAATCCGACCCAACTCGGTGTCATAGGGGTAAATGTTCACCCGACCGCCCAGTTCGAGGACCCGACCGGCCGCAACGTCGGTGCCGGTCTGCGGGTCCACCGCGAAGTGAGGCATCCAGTGCGCAGCGATGTCGGAAGACCAGTCACCGCCCACCTGTAGCCTGCCCAGCATCAGCTGCGCACCGCGTGACCACGTGGTGTAGTCCACGTCGATGCCGTCACCGATCTGCTGCTGGACGTAGCCGAACAGGTTCGCGAAGAACTCGTCGGCCCGCTTGCCGTCCCGGGTATTCAACTCGGCCCAGAACAGGGACCCGGGGTCGGTGGTATGAAACATCCACGCCCTCGTGGGCTGCCAGAAGCCGATCGCAGCGCCGGTCGGGTCCACCCCGATGAGCATGTTGCCCTGCCCGGGGACAGCTGTCGGCCCGTACAGCACCCGGCCGCCCCACTGGTGAAATACCCCGGCGGTGTGCTTGATGTTGGCGCTGGCGAGATACAGCATCCAGGTCACCGGCTGCCCGGCCGGCGCCGGGATCCCCGCCAGACCGGCCACCGGCCGACCGTCGAGCAGCGCGGTGGTGTACCGACCGCGGCGTGGATCCCCGTCGATCTGGTAAGTCCAGCCGAACAGCCCCGCATAGAAGTCCCGACTACCAGCCGGATCGACCGTTGACACGTCGATCCAACACACCGAACCGGGGATGAACGACGTGTCCTCAATCACTCTGTGACAACGATGCGGGGACACTATCGGTTTCCGGCTGGTGCGGTGTAGGCACACTGGACCGGTGACCGACCCTGGCGTGCTGCCCAGCCC
>DASYIL010000326.1:0-2231 GCA_035997545.1 Pseudonocardiaceae bacterium | reverse complement strand
ACCGTGGCGGTCAGCTCGCAGCTCAGCCGCAGCAGGAGCAGCAGGTTGACGTGCCGGGGCCGGTCGGCGACGACAAGCGCGAGCTGGCGGGCGCCAAACCGGCCGGCGCGCACCAGCGCGTCAACCCGGGCCCGCGACACCGTGCCCAGCGCGGCGTCGGCTGCGGCAAAGCCTCCGGCGGCCACCACCAAGGCGGCAGCCAGCACCAGCAGGGGAACCGACGACGTCAGCACCGCTCAGCGCCCGCAGGTCATCTGGACGGGCCGGACTCCTCCGGCCCGTCCAGACCGACTGTCCCGAGCAGCCGGGTGTCCGCGTCACGTTGGGCGCGGCGTCGGCTGTCCTGGGCGGCACGCCGGAACTCATCGAGGATATGGCCCTGCAAGGCGAACATCTCGTGCTCCTCAGCGTGCTCGGCGTGGTCGTAACCCAGCAGGTGGAGCACCCCGTGCACGGTAAGCAGGTGCAACTCGTCGAGCATCGAGTGACCCGCTGCGGCGGCCTGCCCGGCCGCGATCTCCGGACACAGCACGATGTCACCGAGTAGCGCTGGACTGCCCGCTGGACTGTCTGGCCTGCCGCCCGTTAGCAACTCACCGTCGTCGGCTTCGTCCATTGGGAAGGCCATCACATCAGTGGGCCCCGGCTCGCCCATCCAGCGCTCGTGCAGCTCGGTCATCACCCCGCTGTCGACCAGCAGCACCGACAGCTCGGCCAACGGGCTGACACCCAACTGATCCATCGCGAAACGGGCCACCGCCGCGATGGATGCCTCCTGGATGGCGGTGCCGGACTCATTGGCGATCTCGATGCCCACCTGCCGGTCACCGCCTCCGGCGGCGGTCGCTACGGTTGGGCACCGGGCGCGCTCCGATGCCCTCCTGGACGGCGTCCCACCGCGCGTAGGCGTCCACAATGTGGGTGACCAGCCGGTGGCGGACCACGTCGACGCTGGACAGCTGCGCGAAGTGCACGTCGTCGACCCCATCGAGGATGTGCTGCACGATCCGCAGCCCGGACACCTGACCGCCTGGCAGGTCGACCTGCGTGACGTCACCGGTAACCACGACCTTGGAGCCGAAGCCGAGCCGGGTGAGGAACATCTTCATCTGCTCCGGTGTGGTGTTCTGCGCTTCGTCGAGGATGATGAACGCGTCGTTGAGGGTACGACCGCGCATGTAGGCCAGCGGAGCGACCTCGATGGTCCCCGCGGCCATCAGTTTGGGAATCGACTCCGGGTCGAGCATGTCATGCAACGCGTCGTACAGCGGTCGCAGGTACGGGTCGATCTTCTCGTACAGGGTGCCGGGCAGAAAACCCAACCGCTCCCCCGCCTCGACCGCGGGCCGGGTGAGGATGATGCGGTTGGCCTGCTTGGCCTGCAGTGCCTGCACCGCCTTGGCCATTGCAAGGTAAGTCTTGCCGGTGCCGGCGGGGCCGATACCGAACACAATCGTGTAGCGGTCGATGGCGTCGACGTAACGCTTCTGGTTCAGCGTCTTGGGTCGGATCGTGCGACCTCGCCGCGAGAGGATGTCCAGGCTGAGCACCTCGGCGGGATCCGCCTCCCCCTGCTCGAGCATCGCCAGGGTGCGGCGGACCACGTCCGGGCCAATCTGCTGGGCGCGGGAGGCCAGGATGAGCAGCTCGCTGAAGGCCCGCTCGGCGAACGCCACGTCTGCCAGCGCGCCGGTGAGGGTAACCGCGTTGCCCCGCACGTGCACGTCGGCCGCCAGCAGGTGCTCGATCAACCTCAGGTTCTCATCGCGGGATCCCAGCAGCGCCAGCACGGCGTGGTCGGGAATCACGATCTTGGACTGAACCGGTTCGGGCTGGGTGATCGGCGAACCGGAAGGGGAGGTGCCCTTCACTGGGGTAGGGGTCACGTGTGCGTGGGTCCTGCTTCCTGCGCGCTCGCGCGTCTCGGGTCACCGGCATCAACCGGCATCAACCAGCAGAGCCGATGCTAGCCGGAGACCGAAGCCCGCGGGGCCTCGATTCGCAGGTACAGGTCACGTTGACCGATCAGGCCGCGGTCAACGACGAGGCTGGTGCATAGCCGGACGCGTCGCCGGCCCGCCGCGACCACGTACTCGGATGCGATCAGTGCCGCAATAGCGACTGTCAATATTCCGGTCCCTAAATGTTTAGGTCGGCGTCACTTGACGTCTTCATCGATGGCGAGATCGGTGGCCAGAGTGAACCCGGCCGGGGCTAACGAACTCGGTAGT
>DASYIL010000325.1:0-2375 GCA_035997545.1 Pseudonocardiaceae bacterium | reverse complement strand
CAGGAGATCTCTGACAGTTGGTGACAGGACATGTCTGACAGTCAGGGGTGGGGGTTGTAGGTGAGGGTACGTCGGGTGCCGGGGCGGGGTCGGGCGGGTGGTTGGCGTTTGCGGGTGCGGTCGATGACTAGTTCGCGGATGAGTTGTTCGCGGTAGAAGATCAGGGTGTGGTCGCCGGTGATGAACGCGGTGACTGGTAGCGCGGCGTATTCGACTCCGAGCGGGATGATCGTGTTTTGCAGGGCGAGGTAGCCGTCGCGGCTGCTGGTGCGGGCTTCGATGGCCTCGGTGTGCTCGATGGGTTGGGCGGGTGTTGGTGGGGTTGGGCGGGTGCCGGCGAGGCGGCGTTCGAGGGGGGTGTGGTGGTCGATGCCTTGGTGGGGGCGGCGGTTGTAGGCGGTGCGGTAGCGCTCGAGCAGGGTTTGCAGGCCGGCGATGGTGGTGGCCGGGGGTTGGGCGGCTAGCCAGCGCTGAGCGGTGCGGTGGGCGCGTTCGTTCTTGCCGTTGGTCTGTGGGTGCCGGGGCCGGGTGTTGATGAGCTTGACGCCCAGGCGAGCCAGGTTCTTCTCGAACAGCACCCGGCTGTTGACCCGGCGGCCGGTGAAGGCCAGGCCGTTGTCGCTCAGGACCATGCGGGGGGTTCCGTAGCGGCCGATGGCTCGGGTCATCGCGGTCCAGGCGCCTTCGGTGCTTTCGCTGGGCCATGCCAGCGAGTCGATGTTGTAGCGGGAGTGATCGTCGAGAACCTCGAACACCACGACCACGCTTGCCGCGAGGTTGGCCAGGGTGTGTTCGAATGCGTCGATCTGCCAGCAGTCGTCGGTGGCGGGGAACACGAACCGCCGGTAGGACGAGCGGGGCCGTTTGCGCGGCTCGGGCTCGATCAGGCCCTGGCGTTGCAGCACCCGGTGGATGGTGCGG
Source organism: Pseudonocardiaceae bacterium (assembly GCA_035997545.1). Taxonomy (GTDB): domain Bacteria; phylum Actinomycetota; class Actinomycetes; order Mycobacteriales; family Pseudonocardiaceae. The sequence continues at coordinate 1,454 of DASYIL010000325.1, read as the reverse complement.
GCCGAGGGCACCTCGCTGAGGCCGTCGTGGTGCAGCCGGGCGTAGATCGAGCGGGCGCCGTTGTCCCAGCCCTCGCGTTCGAGCTCTTTGCGCGCGGTCACGATCAACGCGGTCATCGTTTCGCCGGTGCGCGTCGGTGTGGTCTTCGGTGCCCGGGAGCGGGGGTGCAGGCCGGTCAGGCCCTCCGCGGCGAACTGGCGCCGGTAGCGGTAGAAGGTGTCTCGGGAGATACCCAACTCGGCGCATACCTTGGTGACCGTCGCTCGGCCATGGGCGAAATCCGCGAACACGGCGGCGAGCTTCTGCTCCATCGTGACCACTTTCCGGCTCATCGACGAAGGTTGATCGACAAGCCCGTCAGTGTCAGAGATGTCCTGTCACCAGCGTGTCAGATATGTGTTGTCAATTCAGATACCTCACAACCTGTGTGAAGTGCAGGCTGCGTATGCGAAGTCGGCGGAGCGACGGTCCCGCACGCCGGCGGGCAGGTGAGGAGCGGGCGAGGTCTAGGCTTATCGTATATGATCTCGTATAGTATCGACGTCGAGGAGGTCACCTGGTGAGTTCTGTCATTGATCCGGTTACCGGTGAGCTGGGCGTCCGGCCCGGCAAGATCATCGCGGTGCACCTCAACTACCCGAGCCGGGCCGCGCAGCGCGGCCGCGCCCCCGCGCACGCGTCCTACTTCCTCAAGCCGAGCAGCTCACTGGCCGGCACCGGCGGCACCGTGCAACGGCCGGCGGGCACCGAGCTGCTCGCCTTCGAGGGCGAGATCGCGCTGGTCATCGGCACCGAGGCGAGCAAGGTCGAGGTGGATCGGGCCTGGGCGCACGTCGGTTGGGTGACCGCCGCGAACGACCTGGGCCTCTACGACCTGCGCTACGCCGACCGGGGCTCCAACCTGCGCGCCAAAGGCGGCGACGGGTTCACCCCGCTGGGCCCCACGCTGCTCGACGCCCAGCTGCTGGACCCCACCGCGCTGCGGGTACGCACCTGGGTGGACGGGGAGCTGGCGCAATCGGATGACACGGAGAACCTGCTCTTCCCGTTCGCCGAGCTGGTGGCCGACCTGTCCCGGCTGTCCACCCTCGAGCGTGGCGACGTGATCCTCACCGGCACCCCCGCCGGCGCCTCGGTACTGCGTCCCGGCGCGGTGGTCGAGGTGGAGGTGGACAGCTTGGCCCCCGGCCGACCGGCGCACACCGGCCGACTGCGCACCACCGTCGTCGACGGGCCGCCGCTGGCCGACATCGGCGCCCCACCCAAGGTCGACGACCAGTTGCGCGCCGACGCGTGGGGAGCGCCGGCCGCCCCGGTCCAGCAACCCGACCGAGCCGAGGGACCCGACGAGCTGCTCACCGGGTTGGGCCGGGTCGCGGTGGCCACGCTGTCCGCGCAGCTGCGCCGGCGCGGGCTGAACGACGTGTCGGTGGACGGCGTGCATCCGGCGCGCC
>DASYIL010000324.1:0-22110 GCA_035997545.1 Pseudonocardiaceae bacterium | reverse complement strand
TGGCCACTACGGAGACAGGCCCTCAGACTGATCACCTGGATTCTCCGGTGGGGTGATCAGTGTCAGATAAACATGCTCCGCAGTGACATCGGTCGTGCATGCCGCGCCGAGGAGCGCATGGGCCAACTGCTCTCCGCCGTTGGGCTCGGACAACCAGGAGGCTGCCGCGTCCACCAGAGCTAGCCGTTGCAGCGCGGAAAGCCGGGTCTTACGGTCGGCGAGTACCGCTGCCGCGTCCAGCCGCTGACGACTCGGCACCACACGATCACCCCGCATGAGGGGAACGGCCGGCTCGGGATCGCCGAGCACGGACGCGGCCAGGTCCAGCGTGCGGGACAACTCCACCTCAGTCAGGATCGGCCGAGGCGCCCGGTGAAACACCCGGGAGACCGCCGACCACTCCTCCAACACGCGCGCCACTGACCGAGCCCGCCAGGGTGTTAACCGCAACACCACCGACGGGGACTCGTCACTCCCCAGCGCGACCGTGCCGCCGTCTAACTCCATTACCTCACCGTGATCCAGAGCCACCCGAAGCCGGTCCGGATCGAACTGCGTAGCCTGTGCCATCGGTCTCCGCCCTCTATCCCAGGGTTGGGGATCAAGGCCAGGGCAGGTGTTGCAGCACCTGCCCTGGCCACCTACTCAGTTACGAGTCGGCACGAGTGATCACACCGGCTCGGCCAGCACGGCACCAGGTCCCATCGCTAGTCTGTCCAAGGGCGTCCTAGCTGGTCCTCCAACGACCACGAGACGGACCACCGTGTGCCCGGTTCAGACAAACGCCGCAGGGCTGACGACCTAGGCGTCGGCGTGTAGCAGCCGTGTAGCAACCGACTGCTGTGTGCCCCACGCTGAACCAAACGAATTGCAGGTAACGCCGCAGGTCGGCAACCTGGGACATACCCCGGCACACGGCTCCCCTGCGACTTGAAAGCGAGAGGTGGACAACCACCCGGGGGTTCGAATCCCTCCGCTTCCGCCACCTTTGACCAGGCATGATGGTGACTGGCATGGCCATCGGAGTGGCCGTGTCCAGCCCTCGATGTAGCAGTCATGTAGCAATGGCTCCTCACCCGGCATCCCAATCGATCTTGTCGAGAGCCTCGCGCATCGTGTCAAGGTTGGTGTGCGCGTAGATCCTCATCGTCACGTCCAGGTCGGCGTGCCGGGCGATCGCCTGGACCACATGCGGCGGGGTGCCCAGTTCAAGCAGCAGACTGACTGTGTGTCTGAGGTCGTGCAGGCGGACTCCGGGCAGCCCGGCTTGTGCCCGGATGCCTTCCCAGTGGGTGTTGAGCAGCTCGCCACGGCGCAGGCCAAGCGTCGCTGCGAGTACGTACACTGGGTTGAAACGAGTTCCCTTGGCCACCGATAAAATTCTCTTGACATCGCTGACCGGGATGCCCTTGCCGACCTTGTAGCGTGGAGTAGGTATCTGGACAAGTTTGGCGACGTTGCGGGTGATGAGTTCCTCGCGTTCAGCGTTGTTGAGCGCATTGCGCAATGCTGCGTGAATGTACTGTATCTGCCGACGGGAGGGCGTCCGACCACAGCAGCGACCGGCGGGACAGCACCGCTTCGCTTCCTCACGGTTCTTGTCGTAGCCGTTCGTGCAACACAGGCACTTCTGTCGACAAACTGCGATGAGATGACGTACGTCAGCGCCTGTGAGCTTGTCGAGTCTCTTTATGCCCAGTACGGGAACGATGCGAAGCCGAACGGCGCTCTCATACCCGCGCATCGTGGTTGCCCGTTTGTGTGATGCGATCTCGTGCGGCCAGTATTCGAGATACTCGCGAAGGCTCGTGCTCCGGTCCGGCACCAGCACACCGTTGACTGAGTCGCCCTTAAGCTTGTCGAGCTTCTTTCGTACCTCATCGAAGCTGGCACCGTACACGGGTCGTCGCTTCCGCTGCCCGGTCGCTGTGTAGATATAGGCGCTCCCCACCCAGCGATTGTCCGACGATCGCTGATAGATTGAGCCCTCACCTTTGCGCGACGGTGGGGCCTCTTCTCTTTGGGTTCCATGGCCAATTTAGGCCGCCTCCTCCATGAGTCGTGTGATGTACTCATCAATGGCGGCGTGCGGGATCCGACGCAGGCCACCGATCTTGACTGACCGAAGCTGGTTGGTACGGATCAAGTCGAAGATCTTCCATCGACTGATCTTGAGTACGTGCGCGGCTTCCTCGACTGTGTAGACCACGACGTTCACAGTTCTCCTCTTCCCGGGTGTGGTGTGATAAGGCGTCGCGGGCGGCTTGTCGTCGTTCGCGTGCTCGGGCTGCTGCGGACAGGGCGAGTGCGGTGTCTCCGGTGGTGAGGTAGCCGAGTCCGACGAATTCCCAGCGGGCGACGACGAGGGTGGTGTCTTGTTCGTCTGGCGCTAGCTCGCGCGCGTGTTCGGCGGATTGGCGTTGGCGGTAGGCGCGGCGCTCGCGGCGGATGGCGCCGAGGGTGGTGGAGTAGCGGCGGCTTTTCAAGGCGAAGTGGCCGCAACTCCTCGTCAGAGGTAGTAATACCCGCCTGTGATCGAACGCGGTCCGTGCATGCCTATACGAGCAGCCTGCTGCACGGTAAGGGGCTGACACGGACAACCGCGGGGATGGGCAGGATGGTGGATCTGCACCTTGGACTCGCGCAACAACCTCGCAGCCGCCTATGAGTCGGGGCAACCGGATCGAGCCATCCAACTGTACGAGGCGAACCTGGCCGACTCCGAGCGCGTGCTGGGCCCCGACCACCCATCCGCCCGGGGCTCAGGCAACAACCTCGCCCTCACCTACAACTTGGTGGGGCGGCTGGATCAAGCTATCCAACTGTACGAGGCGAACCTGACCGAGCGTGAGCGGGTGCTAGGCCCCGACCACCCGTCCACCCTGATCTCGCGCACTAACCTCGCCGGTGCCTTGTTGCCTGACGTTCGTTTTGCACACGAAGACGCCGTTGCCGGTGAACACGTAGCGGCGCTCGACGAACGGCGCCACCCTCGCCATCGTGTCGCCGGCTTGCCGGGCACCGCACGCCGGTTCTGTGGCCGGCTTGGGCAGTGCTGCTGCGCCGCTTCCGCTCCTCGGCGCTGGCGCGCCTGCGGTGCGGGTCGGGCTTGCCACTGGGCAACCGGGCCCGGTCGGCATGGCAGAAGGCGCCAGCATCGTCGTGTTGTCGTCGCACATGACCGATCACGGAGAACGGAGTTATCCACAGTTCGTCTTCACAGCGAGTGACGGGCCGTGTGCACGGAAGTCTCCGGCTGTGCTATCTGATGACGCATCGGCCATCACGCAGGCAAGCTAGACCGGGCTTGTTCGATGACGCGAGCGAAGATTGGGAGCGACTGTTCCACCATTTCGTCGGTGGCTGTGAGGGAGATGCGGAAGTAGCCCGGCAGCTCGATGACGTGGCCGGGTAGGACGGCAACTCCTTGCTCTGTCAGCAGCGTGCAGAAGGCGCGGTCATCCGCTATTGGTGCTCGGGGCAGGAGGTAGAAGGTCGCTTCGGGACTGTGCAGTTGGTAACCTTGTTCCCGCAATCGTGCCACCATGCGGTCGCGGCGGCGTTGGATCGCGGCGATGTCGAGGAGAAGGCCGTCGATGTCAGGCAGGGCGTACTGCATGACCGCGTCGGGCATCGCCAGCCCGGAGGACAACAGGACGTGGAACAGGGCTGTGCGCATGGCTTCGGCCTGCGGTAAGCCGGGTGCTAGAGCGAGGTAGCCCAGCCGTTGCCCCGGTGTCAGCGCGCTTTTGCTGTAGGTGCGGACGATCATCGAATACGGGTGGAGCATGCTGGGGCTGACGAAGCTGTGATTGTCGAACAGAATGCGGCTGTACGCTTCATCGGAGATCACCCAAATTGGTCGGCCATACCGTGCTGCCGTCTTGACCAGCCCGTCGGCCAGACGCTGCAAGGCAGCCGCCGGGTAGATCCGCCCGGTCGGGTTGTGGGGGGTGTTAATCAGGACGGCTCTGGTCCGTGGTCCCAGCGCCGCGACGATAGCCTCGATGTCAAGGTCAAAGGCTGGAGGTTTGAGCCGGACCCGGACTGGGGTGGCGCCGCTGCTGAGGATCATTGCTTCGTAGAAAAACCACGGTGGGCTCAAGAAGATGACCTCATCACCCGGATCGACCACCGTGTGCAGGGCCAGTGCGATGGCCCCACCAGCACCGCGGGTCAAAAAGACGTCCTCGGCGGCAAAGCCCATGCCCAGCTCGGCACTCAGCGACGCTGCCGCTGCCTGACGCGCGGGCTCGTGCAGGAAACGGTAGGCAAACCAGTCGCTGGAGGTGGGAACGCTGCATCGCTGCATGGCCTCGACGAACCCGGGCGGGGGTAGTTCCTGCGGGTCACCTGTCATGAAATTGGTGATCATTGTCCGCTCACCCCGCAGTGGGGAGTGCAGCACCGTTTCGAAGAAGGGATGCAGGGCTTGCTGCACCGCCACCACTCGTTTGGCGATCAGCTGCTCGACCATATCAATCATCCTTTCGGTGCAGTGGCAATGCAAGGACGTGGAACCGGGCGGTGATAACGGCGAAGCGGTGCGAGCAGTGATCGTTCTACTTCCGAGCGGTCACCCGCCCCGGATTATGCTCCGCGGTGGGGCTACGGCTGGGGCGTCGGGAAGGGGATGGCGCAGCGTGGGCCGGTTCTGGGCCCATTGCCGCAGCAGCAGCTCAGAAAGCCGGTCGGCCAGCAGGGTGCTGGCCTGGATGCCGAACACCACATCAGCGGCAAGCTCGGGTTCGGCCGCGAGCAGCGGTGCGATGACGCCATGGCGGACGAGCTGCTCGTGCACCGCATCGGCCTCGATGTGTTCGGCGTAGAACTCGGTCGCAGCAGGGTCGCAACCTAACCGGCGCATGGCCCGGACCAGGCGGTCAGCCCCCGGGGAGGAGGTCAGCTCCACGGTGGCGAACTGACCAATGAGTGCCCCGCGTAGGTGGCGGTGCAATCCGCACAGTGACATGAAATTGACCTCGGTAAGTGTGGCGGCCGGCGCGGCGTCGAGGTAAGCGCCGTACTCCGGGGACAACCCGAGCTCGGTCATCATCGCGGCGAATAACCCGGCGTGCATCCGGTCCGGGTTGCCCGAGCCGTACTCGTCGTGCTCGACGGTGACCAGCGCCGCCTTCGCCGGCCCCCTGAGCCGGGGAATCACCCAAGCCTGGGGGTCGGCCTCTTTGAGGTGGTAAAGCGAGCGGTGCGCGACGTATTCGCGCAGCTGCCAGAGCTGCCCGGCGCGGCGCAGATGGTCCGAGACACCACTAGCGTTGACCACCTCCACCAGCAGGCTGTCCACCTCGGTGGCGACGTCGGTGCCGCCCGGGACCTCGGCCCGCAGCGCGGTGAGGAAGGACTGTTCCAGCTGCCGGCGAACGGTGAGCAGCCCAGGGTCCCACTCCAAAGCATCATCGACGTGGGCGAAACCCCGATAATGCAGCTCATAACAGCAATACAACGCCAGCTGCAGGTCCTCGCCGTACGGATCGGCCTGCTCGACGGTCCAGGGCCCGATCTGCGTGGTAGCTGCCGTGGTGTGCCCGCGCAGGGTGTCAAGCACCGCCGTGGACAGCGGGCCACGCGGCGCCGGAAGCCTCGGTGCCCTCTCGCGGTGCGCTGCGGCAGTGCTTAGCATTCCGGTCCCTGCCGTACCCGCCGGCGGTGGCTGGTGTCGCAAAACGGATAGCGGCGGCTGCGGCGGCAGGTGCACAGTGCGGTGACCGCCCGATCAGAGTTCACCGTCCGGCCGTCGGTCAGGACCACCTCGATGGGACCGTGTACCAACACGGGTCCCTCCTCGGTCAGCATGACCCGGCGCCGGAGCGGCTCAGTGCACACGGCGGGCTCCGATAACCACAAGCTGCTCCTCACGCTGTCCGGGTTCGACCAATCCGCGGGTTTCGAGCATGGCGGCCCGGGCGTGCATGACCGGACCGAAGGGCACCGTGCGCCGGGTCAGCACCTCAGCCTGCAGACCAGCGTCCGCTAAGCGCTTGCACGTGATGTCCTCGTCGCAGACCGCGGAATGAACCAGCAACATCATTCCCTCCGGCGACAGCAAAGCGGGTCCTTCCACGCAGATGCGATCCAGCAGCACCCGCCCATCCAGGCCAGCATCCCAGCACCGGCTCATCCGATGCCGGGACAAGACATCGGTGGCAGCGGGAACATAGGGCGGGTTGGCCAGGATGAGGTCGAAGCACTCACCCGCCACGGGCCCACCCAGATCACCCCGGTACACCCTGCACGGAACCCGGTGCAAGCGACTGTTGAGCCACGCGGCCGCGACCGACCGCAGCGACAGATCCACCGCGGTGACCGAGGCCGCACCGCACCGGGCGGCCGCCAAGGCCAACGCCCCCGTGCCGGTCCCCAGATCCAACACACGGCACCCAGCGGCGTAACCACCTTCTCGCAGGACATCAACCAACAAAGAGGTATCGCTGTTAGCCGGGTACACCCCCGGCGGTCGCACCAGAAACACGATCCTTCATCTACCCACAACATAAGTTGGATAAACCCCCGGTCACCTCGTCCTACATCGGCCTCGTGAGCCCACAAACCGCAGGTGGCATCGATGCTGGCGCTGGATGTTCCGCTGCGGGAGCGGACCTCGGATAGCGCCACGCCGTCCAGCGCGTCGAGCAGCACGGCCAGCTTGTTGGCCTGTCCGGGAGGGAGTGCATAGGTGGGTACATTGCTCAAGGGCCGGACGGGGCCGACTGGAGTAGGTCTTGTCGCCGAGCACCCGGTCGGGTCGGGTGCGGGGGCGACCACGGCCGCGGCGGCGGATCCGGATGCCGACCATCAGTGGTTCGAAGGCCACCGCGTCATGGTGCTGTGCCGGGGTGATGACCCGCGCGGGCACTGTTGCATTAAGCGATCGGCCCACCCGAGCTGGTCCACCTGCTCGCCCTGAAGCCTCACAGCAGATCTTAAAATGCCCGATTTGTTACGGTTCTCCAAGGCGCCTGAGGGGCCTGCCTCCCCACTCTGGGACATGGCGAGGACGCCCTTCGCCTTAATGCAACAGTGCCCCCGTCGACGACATCGCGCCTATGAACCGGCTCATCGACATCGGGGGCGACGGCATCATCACCGACTACCCCGACCGGCTGCGGGACCTGATCGAGACCCGCAGCTACCCGCTGCCGCGCCGGTTCGAGATGCACCGCTGAAGACTACGCCGGGCCGTTGGCGTTCTGCGCCGCGCTGCCGGCCAGTAGCGACCGCGTTGAACGCTGTAGCGGCGGTGGCTCCCGATCGGGAAAAGGGAACGAAAGCCGGATGGGGAACGTTGATACTGTCGGCGGTGGCGCACACCGTTGAGCGTATGACCAACCGTTGGAGATTCGGATGCCCCAACTGCTCGAGCGCGACATGGTCGATTCCTCGGCCCGATCGCACGACCGCAAGCGGACCCGCCGGAAACTGCTTGCCGCCGCCGTCGGGATCGCGGTTTTGGTGCCGGTCGCTACGCAGCTCGTGGGCGCGGTTCCGGACTGGAGCAACCCGTTCAGGCAGCAGGTCGTGGACCACAGTCCAGCGCCGCTGCTGCTGGCGCTGCAGGACCTGTCGCAGTACCACGCCGCCACCGGCACTTTTCAGGTCGTGGTAGACGTCGAGCACGACACTCCCCACATGCCGTCGCTGATCAGCGGCGAGCGCACGACCTTCCTCGGCATCGGCTCGGTCGACGCGACGGTCGACTTCACCAACGTCGGCACGGACCAGGTCACGGTGTCCCCGGACCGACGCTCGGTCACCATCGCCCTTCCGGCCCCGCGGCTGGCGTCCGCCGTCGTCGACCCGGCCGCGAGCCGCGTGGTCGGCCGCGAGCGTGGCCTTGTCAACCGGATTGCCGCCGTATTTGAGGACAACCCGACCAGCGAGCAGCAGCTCTACCAGCTCGCCCAGACTAAGCTGAACGACGCCGCCAAGGCGAGCGACCTAGCCCAACGCGGCGAGGAGAACACCCGCCAGATACTCACCACGCTGGCCCGCTCACTCGGCTTCACCGACGTCACAGTCACCTTCGACAGCCCGTTGACGTTGGACACCGCCACGCCAACGAGTGTGCACAGCTAATTGGACAAAGATAGGCCGCGGATCGTTCTTCTCGATCTCAGATTGTGGCTCTGAGGCCAGCCCCACGCCCGTCTGCGCCGTGCCTAGGGTGGATCGCTGCCGCGGTGTTAGGACGGCACGTTTCTCGGGTAATAGGACGGCGTGTCCGTTGCCGCTGGCTCCCCGGCCGAGCTTGTTGATGATCTGATCCGGGTCGACCCCGGCGTTCCTGGGTGGAGCAGGCGCAGGCGGGGCCGTGGGTTCAGTTACCACGACGAGCGGGGCCAGTTGCTGACCGATCCGGAGGCGCTGGCCAGGATCCGCGCGTTGGTGATCCCGCCGGCCTGGCGGGACGTGTGGATCTCGCCGCTGGAGGATGGGCACATCCAGGCCGTTGGTACCGATGACGCCGGGCGACGTCAGTACCGCTACCACGACGAGTGGCGGCGGGCTCGGGACGCAGAGAAACATCAGCGGGTGCTCGCGCTGGGGCGGCGCCTGCGCAGGGTGCGGCGCGAGGTGGTGCACCGGCTGGCCGAACCGGGGCTCGGACAGCGGCGCGTGCTCGCTGCGGCGGTACGGATGCTGGACATCGGGGTGTTCCGACCCGGTGGGGAGCAGTACGCCCCAAGTTGCGATGATGACGAGGGCACCTTCGGGCTGGCGACGCTGCGCCGCGAGCACGTCCGGCTGCACCGCGGCACAGTCCTGATCGACTACGTCGCGAAGGGCGGCATCCCGCGCACGGTGGAGTTGCGCGATCCGTCGGTGCACCGGGTGGTGGCCTCGCTGCTGCGTCGGCGCGGCGGTGGAGACGAGTTGCTCTCCTACCGGGACGGACGTAGCTGGCGCGACGTGCATACGTCGGACCTCAACGATGCCGTCAAGGCACTCGCCGGACGCCGCTACACGTGCAAGGATCTGCGCACCTGGAACGCCACCGTGCTCGCCGCCGCAGCTCTGGCCGCACAGGCAGCTGATGGTGTACCAGCCACGCCGCGCGCTCAGGCCAAGCTGGTGGCCACCGCGATGCGGGAGGTAGCCGACCACCTAGGCAACACACCGGCAGTGGCCCGGGCGTCCTACGTGGACCCCAGGCTGATCGAGCAGTTCGAGCAGGGCCACACCGTGCTACCCACCTTGCGCCGGCTCAACAGTGCGACGCCGAGTTCAATCGACCTGTCTAATGACAACGTCCGGGCCGCCGTGGAGACCGCGGTGATCCGACTGCTCCGCACCTGACGCGTCTGAACGGGCACTGTTGCATTAAGGCGAAGGGCGTCCTCGCCATGCCCCAAAATGGTACGCAGGCCCCTCAGGCACCTTGAGACCGTAACAAACCGGGCATTTTAAGACCTGCCGCGTGGCTTCAGGGCGAGCAGGTGAGCCAGCTCGGGCGGGCCGATCGCTTAATGCAACAGTGCCGATGAAACCTACGTCAAGGTGTCCGGTCAGTGGCGTTACGTATACCGGGCGATTGACCAGTTCGACCAGGTCATCGACGTCTACTTCGCACAACGGTGGGACACCGCAGCGGCACGCTGCTTGGTGTCATCTGGTAGCTGTAGTGAGCGTGTGGCAGGTTGCTGCCATTGCCAAGGAAGCCGGTCTGCTCGAATAGCCCAGAAAAGAGGCTGATCTCCCGCTGAATAGCAAGTGCGTGATCGACAAGTCTTTCCGCGATATCGTCGGCCCTCACGCTTCAAGTGTGACAGCAGTCCGCCTCGCGCGGGCTTGGATGCGGTCATGCCCCTGGACGGAGCTTGCCGAGGAATGGCGTCCACCCGTGATGATCGTGGTTGCTCATCGGACACCGCCTACCACCACACGCCGCGTGCCCACCGGGCGGATCATGATCTCAGGCCCCTCGACCAGCACAGTGTGTCGTCTGCCAGTTGCGGCCTCGGGGAACCGACACGAGGCCGAAGACGGTGATGCGAAGCCTGTGACGCTGATTCACCCGGCGAGTTGTAGCAACCAGCAGGTGAGGGGGCTGCACACCGATGAGAGCCGGGGTGAGACCACCCGTGCGCCCGTGGTGGATCCCTCCGTCGCGCGTGGCAATGGGCCGGTTATGACCGTGGTCATCGACTCGTTCCGCCCATGCCGGTGGCCGAGCGAGCTTCGAGCGGGTCGAAGCGGCCAAGAGGACAGATTCGAACAACGAAGCACGTGGATCGAATGGAAGTCGACGCTCGAACCTCGGCGATAAGTCGGGGCATTACCACATCGCCAAGCACGTCCTCGGCTTCGCCAACCGGACGGTCGCTACCGCCAGGCTCCACGCTGGTGGCCTCCTTCGTAGATCGTGGGCATCGCCGTTGAAGTTCGGGAGCCGGCTGTCTAGGAAGGGCACAGTTGCGTCCGGTGATGGGAGCAGTTGTCATGCTCGGTTCATGAGAGCCGCTCGCTGTCCCGCGCCGACCGGTGCGCCTTCGGCCTTCTGACTGGCCCATCGACACCGGTAGCAGGCAGCACGGGACTCCAGCCAGCTGGCAGGGAAGATGGTTGCTGGTCGGGACGACCCACGACCGTTGAAGCGCCAACCTTACGCGTGACGGCTTGCCGCGCTCTAGGAAGCAGCGCGGAGGCCGCTGAGGAGGGCGACATGACGCACCCGATAGCAGAGGGTACTCTAAGGCCAGCACCGCGAGCACTATCAGCAAGGCGGGAATGGCGGAGCTGGGCATGGATTTGCTCTATCGGCATATCCCACTGATGAACAGCGTCGAGGCCCCCCGTGGAGGTTGAGGGCGGCGACCAGATCGCACACCACCGCACTGGCCCGCAACTGCGAATCCACTCCTGAAAACCGCGGCGGTCGAGCCATCCCACCGATTGGTTTCCTGATGCCATCCACGATCCTCTCTTGGCGCCGCGTGGGGTGGACCCACGCACTGCCAGAGACTTCCCCCGCACCGGAGACTGCTGCGTCGCCAGCCGCCTCGCGCACAGGGCCGCAATCCGCACCGCAGCCCACGGCGGCACACCCCGACTCGCGCAGCAGCTTCGGCGCCCTCGGCACAGCGGCGACGCCGACCGGCACGTTGACCAGCAACACGCTGCGCCAGCTGGTGAACTCCACCAGGACTGCGTCGACGACGACCATTGCTCCCGCATCGACCGCCGCCAGCGGTCCCGTCCGCGCCGGTGGGCGGCGGATAGCGCCTATGCTGGGCCCCGCTTTCGTCGCTGCGATCGCCTACATCGACCCCGGCAACGTCGCCGTCAACCTGACGGCCGGCGCCAGCTTCGGGTACCTGCTGGTGTGGGTAGTGGTGGCGGCCAGTCTGGTGGCGGTCCTCGTCCAGTTCCAGGCGGCCAAACTCGGCTTGGCGACCGGCCAGAGCGTGCCACAGCTGTGCCGTCGACGATTCCCCCGCTGGGGTAGCCGGCTGCTGTGGCTGCAGGCCGAATTTGTCGTGCTCGCCACCGACCTCGCCGAATTCGTCGGGGCGGCGATCGGGTTGCGGTTGCTGTTCGGCGTGCCTGTCGCGGTTTCGGTGGTGGTGACCGCCGTGGCGTCGCTGCTGTTGCTTGAGCTGCGTCGGCGTGGCCGCACGCGTCCCTTCGAGCTGATGAGTGCGGCCGCTTTGCTGCTGGTCGGCGCCGGGATCGGCTACGACTTGCTGGTTGTCGGCCACCAGTCCGCGGGCGACGTGGTCGGTGGGCTCATCCCCCGGTTCGCTGGCAGCGATTCGGTGATCCTCGGGATAGGCATCGTCGGCGCCACCGTGATGCCACACGCCGTCTACCTGCACTCCGCGCTGGTGCAGCGGCCGGCGTGCTCGCCCGCCACCGTCCGGCGTCAACCGGCGCTGGTACGCCGGGCGCTGCGGCTGGACTGCACGCTTGCCCTCGGCTTCGCCGCCGTCGTCAACATCTCGATGATCGCTCTGGGCGTAGGACTCGGCGCCGCCACCGCCGGGGCCTGGACCGGTGACCTTCTCGCCGCGCACACGCAGCTGGCAGGTCGTATCGGTGGTGCTGCCGCCCTCGCGTTCGCCGTCGCGCTGCTGTCCTCGGGGATTTCCTCCAGCGGTATCGGGACGCTCGCCGGTGAGGTGGTGATGCAGGGTTTCCTGGCCCGGCGGGTGCCGGTCTACCTGCGCCGGCTGGTCACCATGGCGCCGGCCGTGCTGGCCCTGCTGCTGGGCGTGTCGCTGACCACCCTGCTGGTCGTCAGCCAGGTGGTCATCTCCTTCGGCGTCCCGGTTGCCCTATTCCTGCTGGTTTTCTTCTGCCGCGACCAGGTGGTAATGGGCCCGCTCGTCAACGCCCCGCTGACCACCTGGGTCGCGACCCTGGTCGGCGGGGTGGTCGCGGCCGCCAGCTGCAGTCTTCCGCTGCTGCTGTCGTTCTGACCCCAGCTCTACCCGAGGAGACGTGCCATGCAATCGCTAACCGACCCCCCGTCTGCCGCGCGCGCCACGTCCGCCACCCAGCGGTTCGCCCCGCAACACCGGATCAGTCCCAAGCTCGCCGTCGCCGGCGCGGCGTCGGGCGCTGCCCATTGGGCCGTGCTGGTCCTCTCGCTGGGCTGCCTGGCCATGCCCGTCGCTGTCGCCATCCAGGACGGACCGAGTGCGGCACGTGCGTTGTTGTTCATCCGGCCCGGCCACTACCGGCCCGGCCGCTGCCTGAGGAGATGAGTTGCCATGTCCGAAATCAGTTCTGACATTCCGCAGCCGATATTCGGTGAGGAGGGTGGCCTGGACACCGGCCCCCGCAACGTCGAACTCGATCGCCAGAACCCCGACCTGCTCGTTTCACCGCCGACCGATTCCGGCACGGTGCCGAATCTGAAGTTCTCCTTTTCGATGGCGCGTAACCGGCTGTCCCAGGGTGGGTGGGCCCGCGAGGTGACCCAACGCGAGCTGCCCATCGCCACCACCCTGGCCGGGGTGGACATGAAGCTGGACCCTGGAGCGTACCGGGAGTTGCACTGGCACAAGCAGTCCGAGTGGGCGTACGTGCTGGAGGGCAGCTGCCGGATCGGTGCCGTGGACCAGGAGGGGCGCAACTTCCTCGACGATACCCGCAAAGGCGATCTGTGGTTTTTCCCCAGGGGAGTGCCACACCACATCCAGGCCCTCGGCGACGGGGTAGAGTTTCTGCTCGTCTTCGACGACGGCATGTTCTCCGAAAACAGCACGTTCCTCATGAGCGACTTCTTCGCGCACACCCCCAAGACCGTGCTAGCGAAGAACTTCGGCTGGTCTATCGACCAACTGGAGCAGATACCGGAGCGGGAAAAGTACATCTTCCCCGGGCAGCTACCGCCGCCGCTGGACACCGACCGGGTGGTCAGCCCGACCGGCGACGTGCCCCGCACGTTCAAACATCAGCTGCACGCCCAGACACCGCAGCGCTTCCCGGGCGGATCTGTCCGGATCGCAGACTCGACCAACTTCGCCGCGTCAACCACGACGGCCGCGGCGCTCGTCGAAGTCGAACCCGGTGGGTTACGCGAGCTGCACTGGCATCCCAACGATGACGAGTGGCAGTACTACGTCTCCGGGTTCGGCCGGATGGGGGTCTTCGCCAGCTCGGGCGTCGCCCGCACCTTCGACTATCAGGCCGGCGACGTCGGCTACGTGCCCTTCGCCTACGGGCACTACGTCGAAAACATCGGCAACCAGCCGCTGGTGTTCCTAGAGCTATTCCGCCAGCCGCGATTCGAGGACGTCTCGTTAACGCAATGGATGGCCAACACACCGCCGCAGGTCAGCGCGGACACCATCAACGTGCCACGATCATGGATCGAAGCCTTGCCGAAGACTAAGCGACCGGTCGTGCGCTGAGGCCTCAGCACCAGCAGCAGGGTCCCCCGCGGGTCGATCAGCTCGCCCGCGGGTGGCTCTCCCAAGCTTCCCAGAGCTGGGCAAGCCGTACGCGGGGGCGAATGCCCAGCTTGGCGTAAACCGCCCAAAGGTGAGCGTCGACCGCATGGAACGAAGCCAGGTGGTCTCGGCGTGGCGCTCGACAACCAGGGTGCGTACCGACTCCGCGGCGATGTAGGGGCGAGGAGGAAAACGAGACTGCGACGGCCTTCTGCGCTCTGGCTTCGACAGTAGTGGACAGGATCCGCTCACCGCTGAACCGCAAGACAACGATGATGCTGACGAGCGCCTCGATGGCGGTGTCGATGCCGAAGCCCAAGAAGGCCACCGATCCAGCAAGCACCGCGGCGAGGATCGCTATGCCGCACTCGATGCCCAGCCAGCCGAGGCTGATCCAGCTCATCAAGCGAGCCGGGCAAGCCAGCACCAATAGCGGTATTCCGGTTAGCCGGTAGGTGAGTTGGGTGGCTGCTGTGAAGACATCAGCGCTCCCGTAGGCGATCGTCGGGTAGTGCGCGTACTGAATCTGTCGACTTCGGACTACCCAGATGCATGCGCGTGCTCCAAGCCATCATCGTTCGCTGGGTCAGGAATTCCCTGATCTGGCAAGGGAGGTTCCCGCACCATGCGTATCCGCTACATTCTTTCGGGGATAGCTGCGCTCGCCGCGCTCGCCGTCTCCGCTCCGGTCGCGCTGGCCGCCACGCCACCGTCAAGCCCGAGCCCCCCGGCATCGGCGCCGACCTCGGTGAACCAGCTGCTGATCAGCGCGGCCCAGACCGAGTCCGCCGCCTACCTGCAGTACCACACCTACGCCGACGCGGCAGACAAGAGCGCCCAGCCCGCCCTGGCCGACGTCTGGCGGACAGTCGGCCAGGTTGAGCACCAGGATCACTGGACTCACGAGATCACGCTGGCTGGGCTCTACAGCGGCACGGACAACGTGGCCAACCTGCAGCTGGCGATCACGCAGGCGCAGCAGGCCGCGACGGCCTACCAGGGCTGGGCGGCTCAGGCACCCCAGGGCTCCGCGGCAGCCCGCGAGCTCCTGACCGTCGCCGCGCGAGAGACCACCGCCGCGAACCTGCTCACCCAAGCGCTCAACGCCGTACAGGGCAAGGGCGGCTCAGTGCCTGCCCCCCCAGCGGTCCAGCCAGTCCAAGTTGAGGCCTCCGCCCAGCCGAACTATTCCGGCGCCTTCTACAACGACCTGACCGGCGCCTCGAACTCAGCCCTGGAGACCGCAGCCTGGAACTGGGCGCAATACCAATTCGACGCCAAGACCGCCGTCGACACCCGCCAAGCCAACCTGGCCCAGCTGCTGTCCAGGCTCGAGGCACAGGAGGTGCAAAACTTCACCGAGCTGTCCAACGTGGCCGGCTACGCCAACAGCAACGCGATGAACCTCCAGGCCTCAATCGCCTCGGAGCAGGGCGCGATCGACATGTACGGGCAGTACGCGACCCAGGCACAGCAGGCCGGCAACCCCACCGTCGCCACCACCTTCCGCAGCGTCATGGGCGACGAGCAGGGACATCACCAAACCTTTACCACCGAGCTCCAGCAGCTCAACAGCGGGCCGTAGACCCGGGTCGATGTACGGGCAAATACCGGCGCTAACTAGGTGGTTAGCGAGCAGGCTGCCGGTGGACCGAGCAGCCTGCTCGCCGCCCAGCGTAGGAGGAAACCCCCACCACGAACGGTCGCCCTAGCTCATCCGCAGCGGCCGGTCATGGTGAGCTGACCTCGCCCGTGCCGCTCGTGCCACCAGCGCCCCGCGAAATCAAGGAATCAAATGACAACGATCAATGGTTTGCCCGCACACGCGTTGCTGGTGCACGTGGTCGTGGTGTTCATCCCGCTCGCCGCGGTTCTGCTCGTCGTGATGGCCTTCTGGCCGCAGGCTCGCCGTCGGCTCAGCGTGTTCACCGCGATTATTGCCGGTGTTGCGGTGGTCAGCGTGCCACTGACCACCGAGGCTGGCGACTGGCTCGAGCACCGTGTCCCGCCCTCAACGCTGGTGCGCGCGCATACCCGGCTCGGCGACACGATGCTGCCCTGGGCCATTGGCTTGTTCGTGCTGGCCGCCGCTGTCGCGGTGCACGAGATCCTGCGTTCACCGGGCCGCACCACGACCAGCGCGCGCACCGACCATCCGGGAGCGGCACATGCTCCCGTCACCCGGGCCCAAACGACCCGCGGCGACGGGAGCGGCGGCCGCGCTGTCAGTGTCGTCATCGCGGTGTTGGCCCTGGTCGTTGCGGCTGGTTCGATCTTTACCGTGTACAAGATTGGGGACTCCGGTGCCCGGGCGGCGTGGACTGAGCGCCTTAGCGAGCACGCCAACCCACCTCACCCCCGGACGCAAACCAGCCAGGGGTTAATCAAGGCGTCCGCCCGATCCCCTCAACCCATGGCACCCCATGGCTGATCAGCTTGTTTGAATCTCGGGCGGTCGCCCCGGGCAGCGCCCGCGGCTTCTCCACAAAGCCTCGGCACGGTACCAGCAGCCTCACACAATCACGCTGCCTCACAACGGACCACCACAGCGCAGAACAAACGCATGCAACAATGGAGGGGACATCGCCAGTCAAATCATTTCGATGAGAGAAGCGACGTGATGCGATCGACCAGCGGGGCGTCGAGCCCACGGCTGTCCTCTTCCCCATCGGATCGTCACCGTATCTTCCTGACTTCCGGGACCGCGGCCTGCGGCACACAACGACACTCTCAGACACGCGGACGCACGGCGAATCAGCGTTCACACACGAAGAGCACAACCAATGCTGAGATCGACAATCTCGCGCCTCTGGCGGGCCTCAGCTCCAGGATGATCCCAAGGCTGGGCACGAAGGTGGTGGGTCACTAGGGCGCGGGTATCCCGTCACGGCGGCGCCCAAGGGCGTAACAGGGCAGGGGCAGGGGTCGTTCAGCGCATGCGGTGCTCTACCTTATGTCCACACCGCGAGCCCCATGGCGCGGCCGTCTGCGTCCCGTTGGATCTCCATCATTCCCTCCACCGCGTCGCGGTTGATGCGCCCGTAGACGTGCGGGAACAGAGCGTCGGGGGTGATGCCGGGGGGCGGCTCCGGGGAGGCGGCCTCCCAGCGGACCATGACGTCGAGCTTGTGCTCGTCGATGAGCAGCGCCATGAGCGGGCCCGGGGTGTCGCGGTAGAAGGCGCTGGCGACGGCGAGGGTTACCGCCTCGTCAGGGGAGCAGTGGACAAAGCCTTCCTCGGAGAGTGACGTGGGCGAGTACGGCCGGTCGGGGACGGCGAGCCAGTCGTCGAGCGCAACTACATGGAAGATCATGAGCGTGGGTATACCAGGCTGCGACTTGGTCCGCGCTTGAGGTCAAGATCGGCGCGGCACTCCCGCGGCGGTGTGTCCATCCGCGTCACACACGAAGAGCGTCCACCAGATCTCCGTCCCCTCGGCGTGGCGACGCAGCCGCAACCCTGCATCGCCAGTCGAGTGCTGGTCGTCGGCGCGATGGTGCTCAGTGACACGTGCAGGGGAGCCGATGCTCAACGACCTGCGCGGCTACAGCTTCTGGTACAACGAGCACGACGTGTCGACGATGATGCGCCTGGTAGCCGAGGGTGGCCTTCGGGTAATTGAGCTTCCCGAAGGCCACCGTCGCGTTGGAAACGGGCGCGGGGTCATTCCTCCGCGCAAGTGCCGGTGGTGGGGTCGAGGATGAGTTGGCTGTTGTCGCCGTCGTCGTGGTGATTGAAGTTGAGCATTGAGGTGAGTGGGCCGGCGAGGGTGTCGAAGGAGCCGCCGCCGATGCGTTGGCCGGAGAGCCAGTTGTCTTCGATGAAGCGCAGGATCGAGGTTTGGTCGGTGACGGTGTGGTCGACGAAGTTGTGCTTGGCGAAGGGGGAGATCACCAGTAGCGGGGTGCGTGGGCTGTAGCCGCAGCGGTCTTGGAAGCCGGCGAGTGGTGTCGCGGTGGATCCGCAGATCCCTGGTGCGGTTAGCGCGTCTTGTGGTGACTGGCTGGGGTTTTTGATCGGGCTGGGTTGGTGATCGTACCAGTCGTCGGAGTCGTCGTAGGCGATGACCACGGCGGTGGAGGCCCAGTCTTTGGACTTTTGTAGCGCGTTGAGGGTGTCGACGACGAAGTGCTGTTCATCGAGGGGGTCGGAGTAGCCGGGGTGGCCGTCTTGGTATTTGGCGGCCTTGAGGAATGACACCCCGGGCAGGTTCCCGCCCTGGAGCGCGGTGGTGAAGTCGGTCAGGTCGTATTGGTGGTTGGCCGCGTCGGTGTGCCCGATCATCGCGGCGGAGGACGGCGGCTGGTGGGTGGGGTTGGCGGTGGACTTGTAGTACTGGAATGGCTGGTGGTGGGCGCTGTAGTCGGTCACCGTGGCTCCGCCGATGTTGGCGTGGGAGCTTTTGCAGGCCGCTTTCGTGCCGGTGGCCGGGTTCGCTGGTGTGGTGGGTCGGAAGCCGCCCTGGAAAAAGCCCCAGGTCACGCTCTTGGTGTTGAGGAGGTCGCCGATGTTGGGGCCGCTCATGGCCACCGTGGTGCCGGCTGAGCAGTCGTCATAGGTCGGGTCGGGGTCGCCGATCACGGTGCCACCGACCACCTCGTTGCCCACCGCGTCGGGTGTCGCGCCGTGGGTTTGGCCGGAGACCAGGTTGAGCGCTCCGGGGGTAGAGGGGCCGAACACCGTGTTGTAGCTGTTGTCGCTCATGGCGAAGTGCTGGGCGTAGTTCCACAGTGCGGTGACGGTGTTGCCGTCGTAGTAGTCCATGACCAGGCCGGGCTTGCCGATGTCGGGCGGCGAGCAGGACGCGGTCTGGGTGTTTTCGACGAATTTGTCCATCTTGCCGCCGTCGAACGCCTTTTGTTCTGCGGTGTAGTCGTGGTTCTGGTCGCAGGTCAGTGGCTCGGAGCGGTCCAGGCGCATCGGGTTGGCGGCGTTGGGGTTGTTGTTGAGCAGCGCAGGGGACAGGCCGTTGACCGTGGGGGTGTGCGGCGCGGCGTGGAACGCGGGCTCCCCGGTGGGGTTGGTGGCGCGGGGGTAGGTGGCGAAGTAGTGGTCGAAGGACACGTTCTCCTGGAAGATCACGACCACGTGCTCGATCGGGGTTGCTGTGGTCAGCTTGTCGTGCTTGTTGGCGCCCGCTGCGGCTGGGACCGCCGAGGCCAGGGCCGTAGCCACGGCCGCCGCTGCGGCGATAACGCCGAGCCGGGTCCTGCGTCTAGTCACATCGGGTCTCTCGATCGGGTGGCCAGTGGTGTCGAGGCCACTCGAATGAGACGAGTCGGATGTGACGGATCGCAGAACGGCACCTGAACGGACGGCATGCAGGGGGCATGCACTGCGGGGCCTGTGTTTGGTGCCGAGACGGCAGCCGCGACGGGTGCTTCACCTTGACCTCTGTACCCGCCCCGCTCCGTCCCGTCTTGCCGGGTTCATTCCTGGTTCATGTCCGCGTGCCCTGCGAGCCGCCTCCGACGGTTCCCCTTTCGGGTGACACCGGCATCCCGGCCGGTCACCGTCCGGAGGCTTAATGTCATGCGCATACCGCGCCGCACCACCGTCCTAGCTGCTGCCATTCTCGCTGGCGCCCTGATCGCGCCGGCCACGGCCCTCGCCGACCCCTCGCACGAGGACGCCGGCCGCCACGTGCTGCTGCTCTCGGTTGACGGGCTGCATCAGGCCGACCTGAGCTGGTACGTCGAGCACCACCCGGACTCGGCGCTGGCCGCGCTGGTGCACCGGGGGGTGGACTTCACCCACGCGAGCACCCCGGTGCCCTCGGACTCCTTCCCGGGCATGGTCGCGCAGGCGACCGGTGGCAACCCCGACACCACCGGCGTGTACTACGACTCGAGCTACGATCATGTGCTGCTGGCAGCGGGCACGACGAGCTGCCCGGCGGGGGCGGCCACCGGCGCGGATGTGGAGTACGCCGAGAACCTGGATCACGACCAGACCCGCCTCGACGCCGGTCAGGGCTTGGCGGTGCTGCCGGGCAGCATCCTGCAGATGACCAGTCACCCGGAAACCTTGATCGACTCGACGAAGCTGCCGGTGGACCTCAAGACCTGTAAGCCGGTCTTCCCGCACCAGTACCTCAAGGTGAACACGATCTTCGAGGTAGCCCGCCAACACGACCTCCGCACTGCGTGGTCGGACAAACACCCGGCCTATGAAATCCTCGATGGGCCCTCCGGTGCGGGCGTGCAGGATCTGTTCACCCCCGAGATCAACAGCCAGGCCGACAGGCTGCCGGTCGGTCAGGACTGGACCAAAGACAACGCCGAGACTCAGCAGTACGACGGCTACAAGGCCCAGGCGATCCGCAACGAGATCGACGGCTTCAACCACAGCCGCGCCAACCACGTCGGCGTGCCGGCGATCTTCGGGATGAACTTCCAGTCGGTGTCCACCGCGCAGAAGCTGCCTACCTCGGGCAGTAACCCCGGCAACACTGGCGGCTACCTGGCCGACGGCGAGACGCCCGGTCCTGTGCTCGCTAGCGCGCTGGATTTCGTCGACTCGCAGGTGGGCTCGTTCGTCAAGGAGATCAGCACCAAGGGCCTCCAGGAGAACACCACGATCATCCTGTCCGCCAAGCACGGGCAATCCCCCACCCAACCGGCGGCGCTGACCCGCATCCCGGACGGCCCGCTGCTCGCCGGTCTCAACGCGGCTTGGAAAGCCGCCCACCCGGGCGCGGGTGACGTCGTCGCGCACGCCAGTGACGACGACGCCATGCTGCTGTGGCTGACCGACCGCTCGCAGGCCGCCGCCGAATTCGCCAAGACCTACCTCCTCGCCCAGTCCGGCCTAGGCAACGACATCAACGGCCACCCCAAGGCGTTCACCTCCTCCGGGCTGGCCACGGTGTTCGCTGGCAGCGCCGCGGCCAACTACTTCGGCGTCCCCGGCGGCGACCCGCGGGTGCCCGACCTGTTCGGCATCGTCCAACACGGCGTCGTTTACACCGGCGGCAAGGGCAAGATCGCCGAACACGGCGGTGCCGACCCGCAGGACCGCAACGTGCCCATCGTCCTGGCCGGCGCTGGCGTGGACGACGCCCAAACCCTCCGCGAGCAGCCGGTCGAGACCACCCAAATCGCGCCGACGATCCTGCGCCTGCTCGGGCTCAACCCCGGTGAGCTCAAGGCCGTCCAGCGCGAGCACACCCAAGCACTGCTGGACTGACCGCGTACTGACCCTCCGCCCCGGCCGCCACCACGCGACCGTTCGGGGCCCGGCCAGACGGCGGCGCGGGGAATTCTTCGCGGCCGATAGGCGGGTGATGGCTCCGCCGTTGGGTCGCCGAGAGCTTGTGCGATGTGGGCGCTGGCTTTTAGCGAAAACCTCACGCTGGGAGGTACCGCCCTGGCCGTGGGATTCCAACACGCCGGGCCCGGAGATGACGGCACAGGGGTGACCCCGATCGGCTACACGGTCACCCCGGCTGGAAAGCAAACCAACCTCGGTGATCTGCCGCTGGGTGCCGTGACCTCGCCGGATGGCCGCTGGCTGGTGGTCAGCAACGACGGGCAAGGCACACAGTCCCTGCAAGTCATCGACACCACCACCAGCAAAGTGACCCAGACGCTGTCCTACCCGGCACCCAAGGCACTGTTCGTCGGGCTGGCCTTCGCTAAGGACGGCAAGACGCTCTACGCCAGCGGTGGTGACAACAAGCTGATGAACCTGATCCGCCGCTACATGGTCAAGGGCGGCACGCTCACCGAGAGCACGCCAATCCCGCTGCCGACCACTACCCCGGCCGGAACGAAGATCAACCCGTTACCGGCAGGGATCGCGCTCACCCCCGACGGGCGCCGGCTGCTCGTTGCCGATCAGCAGGCTGACGCGTTGTCTGTCGTCGACTTGGCGACCGGGACGGTGCACACCACCGCCGCTGGGCACCGCCCTTACGCGGTGGTGGCGTCGGTCGACGGGAACAGTGCCTATGTCACCAACCAGGGCGGCAACACCGTATCGGTGTTTGCCCTCACCGGTCTCGAACCGGCCGCGCAGAAGACCATTACCGTCGGCATGCACCCCAACAAGATGGTGGCCTCAGCCGACGGGCGTGTCCTCTACGTGGCCAATGGCGATTCCGATGAGATCAGCGTGATCGACGCCGTCACGGCGGCGGTGACTCGCACCATCAACCTCGCTCCCTACCCAGGTGCGCAGGTCGGCAGCAAC
>DASYIL010000323.1:0-2203 GCA_035997545.1 Pseudonocardiaceae bacterium | reverse complement strand
CACTCGGGCGGCTACTCCAGCGGGACCGCTGCAGATCACGTCGCCCTCGCCGCGCATTTGGCCCTGACCGCCGACGCCACCGGGTACGTACCGGAGACTACCGCAGGGCACCCGAAGACCCATTCCCCGCCGCACTCCAGGACGCGATACACCCCTACCGGGGACTACTGGACAGTGGGCTGCCCAGCGAAAAGATCGTGGTCGCCGGCGGCTCGGCGGGCGGAGGACTGGCAGTCGCGGTGGCGCAACAGGCGCCGGTCCGGGGCCTGCCCAGACCTGCCGGGATCTACGCCATCAGCCCCTGGGCCGACCTCACCCAGACCAACGCCTCCTACCACACGCGCGGACCGCATGACCCGGTACTCAGCCGCACCGCCCTGCAGGACCTGGCTCGCATCTACCTCAACGGTGCCGACCCCCGATCCCCGCTGCATCCCCCGTCTTCGGGGACTTCTCGGGATTCCCACCGCTGCTGCTTCATGTGGGAGCCGACGAGGCACTGCTCGACGACGCCCTGGCACTAGCACGCCCAGCGTCTCACGCCGGCTCCGACGTCACGCTCAAAGTCTGGGCGCGGATGATCCACATATTCCCGTGGTTCCACTCCCACCTCACGGCCGCGAGAACAGCGATCGAGCAAGCCGGGAAATGGATCGCTGACGTGATGCCACGGCAGTAGCGCACCGGACAGCCACCAGAGGACCGGACCTTACTACCAGAGGGCGAACATCATGAAGGAAGAAGTCTCGGCCTTGACGGTGGCCCGAGAGCTGGCCGACCAGCTCGATCCGAGCGTGGTGGTGACGTCCGGCTCGGCGTACGAGGACACCCACCGAATTTGGAACGGTGCCGTGACCAGCCGGCCGGCCCTCGTCGTACGCGGCCGCACGCAGCATGACGTGCAAGCCGCGGTGCGTGCGGCCCGCCGCCGCGACGTGCCGCTGTCAGTACGCTCGGGTGGCCACGACTGGGCCGGACGCAGCCTGCGGCACCACGGACTAGTGATCGATCTGACCGGCATGCGGCAGGTCACCGTGGATGCGCAAACACGAGTGGCCGATGTCATTGGCGCAGCGGCGTCTCACGCACTATCCGCCGCCACCGGCACGGTGGGCAGCGTCGGCATGGCGGGCCTGATCCTCGGCGGTGGGTACGGCCCGTTGAGCGGTCCCTTCGGCCTGGCGCTCGACAACCTCCTCAGCGCCGACCTCGTCCTCGCCGACGGGCGATTGATCACCGTGGACGAACACCACGACGTGCAGCAGCCCGGCGTGCAGCCCGAACTCAACCTGCGTGGCCTGTTCACCGCCGACGACGAGGGTCGCTTTTGGTTCCGCAGCGTTGTCCCGCGCCACTACCCGATCCCCGACGACGGCCCGGTCGGTCACCTGCTGCACGCCACCGGCCGCCACCCCAACCGTCCTGCGTACATCCACTTCATCGGCGGCTGCCCGGGCTACCAGCCGGTGACCACGCACGTGTTCCTCGCCAGCAGCCCGTATCTGGACTCCGACGCCGTGTTCGGCGTCAAGGCAAGCCTGATCCGGCCCGTCGTGGAAATCGACGACGCCGCCCGCGCCAAAGAGTACGGCGTGCCGACGCCGTTCCAGCTCATCGAGTTCGACCTCGTCCTCACCCCGGCGTGACCAGCGCAGCACGACCGGAGCCGACACCCGGCCGTGGGCAGCGATCGCAAGATCGATTAGCTCATTGGTCTTAGGCTGCCGCGTCCAGGACGACGCGGAATCGGGCCTTACCCGACATCATCCGTTCGTAGGCCTTCGGTGCCTCAGACAGTGGCAACACCTCGATGATGGGGCGGATGCCTCGAGCAAGGCTGAAGGCGAGGCTGTCCTCGTTTTCGATGGAACTGCCCGACCAGCGCCCCGGGGTGCGCCTGGATCTGCTGCAGGGCACTGTAGGTTGTGAGACCTGCGCACAGCAGCGGAGCCGTCTCCAGCGCATTCAGCCCCTCCGGAATGCGGACCAGCCCGCTGGCCCGGGCGAAGGTGTATTCGGTGTATCCGCCGTCGACGGTGGTGCC
The DNA here is from genome assembly GCA_035997545.1 of Pseudonocardiaceae bacterium. Classification (GTDB taxonomy): domain Bacteria; phylum Actinomycetota; class Actinomycetes; order Mycobacteriales; family Pseudonocardiaceae. Next base: position 159 of record DASYIL010000323.1, on the reverse strand, counting down.
GGTCCATGGCTGGTTGGTGCAGTTGACGAAATCGCCGCGGCGGCAGAATTCGCACTCGTTGTCCTGGCCTCCCAGGTAGCCGACACCCACGCGATCACCGGCGTGCCATGCAGTCACGCCGGCACCCACGGCGTCAATGACGCCGACGATCTCGTGGCC
>DASYIL010000322.1:0-1753 GCA_035997545.1 Pseudonocardiaceae bacterium | reverse complement strand
GTCAAATGGGTAGGAGGAAGAGATCATGTTGATGCGCACCGATCCGTTTCGCGACTTCGATCGCCTCGCCCAGCAGGTGCTGGGCACCGCTGCACGCCCGGCGGTGATGCCGATGGATGCCTGGCGTGAGGGGGATCAGTTCATCGTCGAGTTCGACCTGCCGGGTGTGGACGAGGATTCCCTGGATCTGGACGTCGAGCGCAATGTGCTCACCGTGCACGCCAAGCGACCCGAGCTGGATCCCGACCGGGAGATGGTGTCCGCCGAGCGGCCACGTGGGGTGTTCAGTCGGCAGCTGTTCTTGGGCGAGACCCTCGACGCCGATCAGATCGAGGCCAGCTATGGCGGCGGGGTGCTGCGGTTGACCATCCCGGTGGCCGAGAAAGCCAAACCGCGCCGAATCAAGATCGCCAGCGACGAGAAGAACGCAATCAACGCCTAATGACGGCGCACCGAACCGCTGGGCCAGGGGCGCAGCATTCGGGGAAGGGGGTGAGTGACGTGGCGACCAACACCCAGTGGGCAACCAGCCTGCTCGATGAGGCGGCGGCGATCGTGGAGGCCGAGTGGATGCGCCTGCAGCAGGACGAGGCTCTGTGGGAGCGTGAGGTCGCTGGCCTGTTCGCCGAGGTGCCTGCGCCCCGGCCCGGCCCGCCCCGGGTCGGCGTCACCACCACCCAGCGGCGGTGGTCAGGCCAACCGACGCCAGACGACCGTTGCACGTGGCCGACGCGGCGACGGCCCCCAATGCCGGTATGGGCTACCCAGCGGTCGCCTCCGTCAAGCCCGGTTGTCCTGCTGAAAGGCACTGTCGGACAAGGGAGGTGATCCCCCACCGATGATCACCAGCAGGCAACGACTCTGGTGTCGCCCACAACGATTCAGATGTCGCGTCACCGCGGCCGACTCCAGCGTCCAGAGTCGGTCTGCGCACGCACCGCCACTGCGGGTGGCAGCTCGAAGTGGACCGTGCACCACGTCGTTGCCACGCCCGGGCAGGCCGCGGGATGGCTCGCCGGCCCTTCCCTGCCGGCCGCCCGGGCGTCCCTCACAACGAGCATCAGTGACAGTCGCCGGCGGCGTGGCCGCAACCCGACGGCCCCATCGGCCTCAATGGCAGATGGACCGTCTCACCGCGGTGGCTCCCGGTTGACCCGGGAGTCACCGCACCTTGTTCTCGAAGGTAGCAGCGATGGTGCGCGAGAATCCCGATCCCTACCTGGTGTTGGGTGTGTCACCGACCGCAACCCAGGCCGAGATCACCCACGCCTACCGCACCCGGCTACGCGCCCATCACCCCGACACACGACCTACACCGTCTTCGCAAAGGGCCGACGAACACCTACGGCAAGTGCTGGCCGCCTACGCCCTGCTCCGTGACCCCGCTCGCCGCGCCGACTACGACCGCGCAACCGTCCGCGCCGCCACATCACCACCAAACGGCTCACGAGGGCCGACACCTGCTGACCGTCCCCCGGCCGGCCGCGTCCAGATCCCCATCACCTACCGCAGCACCAACGCCACTGCAGCCCACCTCTCAGCGCCACCATTGCGGGCCGGGCCGGTGCGCCGGCACCGGTAGCTGCGATCGCGCAGAACCGGCGCGCAACCCGAATCACCATTCCACCCCACAGAGGACCTCCCCCATGGGCACCGACACGAGCAGCAGCGCACTCGACCAACCAAGCATGACAGCGGAGAACCCAAAACCCCCGCGGGACAAGGCTATGCGGATCGCGACCATGACCAAGCA
>DASYIL010000321.1:0-51611 GCA_035997545.1 Pseudonocardiaceae bacterium | reverse complement strand
CGGGAACCGATCAACGGAGCTGTCAGCCAGCTCGCGTACGCGAAGGCCGGGATCATCACCCCGGAGATGAAATACATCGCGGTGCGCGAGAACCTCGACGCGGAGTTCGTGCGCAACGAAGTGGCCATCGGGCGTGCGGTGATTCCGTTGAACCGCAAGCACCCCGAGGCCGAGCCGATGATCATCGGCAAGAAGTTCCTCGTGAAGATCAACGCCAACATCGGGAACTCCGCGGTGACCTCCTTGATCGAGCAGGAGGTGGACAAGATGGTGTGGGCAACCCGCTGGGGTGCTGACACGATCATGGACCTGTCCACCGGCAAACGGATCCACGAGACCCGCGAGTGGCTGCTGCGCAACTCCCCCGTCCCGGTCGGCACCGTGCCGATCTACCAGGCGATGGAGAAGGTCAACGGTGACCCGGCGGCGCTGTCCTGGGAGGTCTATCGCGACACCGTGATCGAGCAGTGCGAGCAGGGCGTCGACTACATGACCGTGCACGCCGGTGTGCTGCTGCGCTACATCCCGCTGACGGTTCGCCGGGTGACCGGCATCGTCTCCCGTGGCGGGTCGATCATGGCGGCCTGGTGCCTTGCGCACCACCGCGAGTCGTTCCTGTACGAGAACTTCGCGGAACTGTGCGAGATCCTGCGCCGCTACGACGTGACGTTCTCGCTGGGCGACGGCCTGCGCCCCGGCTCCATTGCCGACGCCAACGACGAGGCACAGCTCGCCGAACTCAAGACGCTCGGCGAGTTGACCCAGATCGCGCGGCGCCACGACGTGCAGGTGATGATCGAGGGCCCCGGGCACGTGCCGATGCACAAGATCGTCGAGAACGTGCGCCTCGAAGAGGAGTGGTGCGACGAGGCGCCGTTCTACACCCTGGGCCCACTGGCGACGGACATCGCGCCAGCTTATGACCACATCACCTCGGCGATCGGTGCAGCGATGATCGCGCAGGCGGGCACCGCGATGCTCTGCTATGTCACGCCCAAGGAACACCTCGGCCTGCCCGACCGCGACGACGTCAAGACCGGTGTGATCACCTACAAGATCGCCGCGCATAGTGCCGACCTGGCCAAAGGCCATCCGGGCGCCCAAGCCTGGGACGACGCGCTGTCGACCGCCCGGTTCGAATTCCGCTGGCAGGACCAGTTCGCGCTGGCGCTGGACCCGGACACCGCACGGTCCTACCACGACGAGACGCTGCCCGCGGAACCGGCGAAGACCGCACACTTCTGCTCGATGTGCGGGCCCAAGTTCTGCTCGATGCGGATCTCTGCCGACGTCCGGGCCTACGCGCAGGAGCATGGGCTGTCCACTGTGGATGCCCTGGAGGCCGGGATGGCCGAGAAATCCGACGAGTTCACCGCAGCCGGGGGCCGGCTGTACCTGCCAGTGACCGGGTCGTGACCGCTGCGCCCCCCGTCGCGTTGACCATCGCGGGGTCGGATTCCGGTGGTGGGGCCGGTTTGCAGGCCGATCTGCGCACCTTCACGACCTGCGGTGTGCACGGCTGCGTCGCGGTCACTGCGGTGACGGTGCAGAACTCGCTGGGCGTGTTTGGCTTCGTGGAGATCCCCCCGTCCACAGTGGCCGACCAGATCAGGGTGGTGGCCACCGATATCGGGGTCGCCGCCGCGAAAACCGGCATGCTGGCCTCAGCGGCGATCATCTCCGCGGTGGCCGGGGCGTGCGACGAGGTCGGCATCGGTCGTTCGGTGCCGCTCGTCGTTGACCCGGTGGCCGCCTCCATGCATGGCGACCCGCTGCTGGCAGATGACGCCCTGGCCGCGCTGCGCTCGGAGCTGTTCCCCCGAGCCACCCTGGTTACCCCGAACCTGGACGAGGTGCGGCTGCTCGTGGACCTCGACGTCGGTTCCCGAGCCGACCAGTACACCGCCGCCAAGGAGCTGTATGCCCAGGGCTCACAGTGGGTGCTGGTCAAGGGCGGACACCTGCACGATGACCCGGAATGCCTGGATCTGCTCTACGACGGCAACGAGTTCACCGCGTTCACCGGTCCCCGGTTAGCCACCCCACACAACCACGGCAGTGGCGACACCCTGGCCGCGGCGATCACCTCTGCCCTGGCTCGCGGCGTCGCGATGCGCGAGGCCGTCGGGTACGGCAAGCGCTACATCGAACAGGCGGTAGCCCACGCCTACCCACTCGGCGCCGGGGTGGGCCCGGTCTCCCCCTTCTGGCGAATTCAACCTCCCTGAACATCAGCACACCGAGCAGAGGTACACACCTGGGAGGGAGCGGCGTCTGCCACGGGCGGGCGAGAGCACCGGCCGGGCGATGAACTGGCGTAGGTCGCCCGCACCACCGCCGATGTCGCCGCCGACCTCGTTCGCGTTGTGCGCCCGAGTTTCATGGTCATTACCAAGTGGGGACGTTGCCCACTCCGACTTAGGGCACGGGGTGAAGTCGCTAGGGCATGGGGTGACGGACACCGTCACGTTGCAAAGCGGGCGGCGGCTCGCTCACGAGCCTTGGCGGCTTCGACCTCTCGATCCTTCGGCGGCGCAGCCGTCACCAGCTCATCGAGTAGGCGCATCGAGATGTCGGCGATCGCATCGACCGCCCGTTCGAACGCCTCCGCGTTGATTTGCGACGGCGTCGTGCACCCGCTGATCTTCCGCACGTACTGCAGTGCCGCGCTGCGCACCTCGTCCTGCGTCGCGGGCGGGTCGAAGTTGTGCAGCGGGCGGATGTTGCGGCACATACCGCCATCGTAGAGACGAGAGCGGGCTGCGGGGCCCGCTGAGCCGGGAGTCCTCGGCCTCGGCCGCCGAGCGCGTACGCGCCCTCATTCTGCGCACCGACCTCCCGGAACGCGGTGCCGATCGTCACGCCGGCTCGGCGAGCGAATGTCCCGGCTCTGAAAGACCAAGCGTGCGCCGGTTTTTTACCGATCACCCAATAGGATCAGGTCCCGCAGCATCCGAGCACGACCGCGGAGAGGGCCGATGACCTGGCGGAAACGCCTGCGCAGCCTCGTCGACAGCGACCGCTTCCAGCGGTTCATCATCGCGGTGATCGTGGTCAACGCGGTGACGCTGGGGCTGGAGACCTCCGACCGGATGGTGGCCGAGTACGGCTGGCTGCTGCACGCGGTGGACCGGATCGCGCTGGCGATCTTCGTGGTGGAGCTGATGCTGCGGCTCACCGGCCACGGGTGGCGCTTCTTCCGCGACCCGTGGAGCGTGTTCGACTTCATCATCGTCGGGATCGCGCTGGTCCCCACCTCGGGGGCGTTCTCGGTGCTGCGGGCGCTGCGGATCCTGCGGGTACTGCGGCTGGTCGCGTTGGTGCCGAGCATGCGTGGGGTGGTCGCGGCACTACTCACTGCGATACCGGGGATGGCGTCCATCGCCGCGCTGCTCGGGTTGCTGCTCTACATCGCCGCGGTGATAGCCACCCAGCTGTTCGGCAACGGTGTGCCGGACCGCTTCGGCGATCTCGGCACCTCGCTATTCACCCTGTTCCAAGTGATGACCACCGATGACTGGGCGAACGTCGCCCGCGCAACGATGGCGGTCCAGCCGCTGGCCTGGATCTTCTTCGTGATCTACATGTTGTTGTCCACGTTCGCCGTGCTGAACCTGTTCATTGCCGTGGTAGTCCGCGCGATGGAGGAGCAGGTCGCCACCGAGGCGAAGGCCGACATTGCTGAGCACCAGCGGGAGGACGCCGTGGCCGCGGCAGCCATCCTCGACGAGGTACGCGCCTTACGCGCAGAGGTCGCCGAACTGCGGGCGCAACCCTAACCCTTATCCGTCCGGTGCGGGCTGGAGGCTTGGGCCCAGAACCGTTGCGGGATCCGGCCAGCCAGCCTTGCGTGCCGGCCCGCCTGCACCGCCAGCCGCATCGCTTCGGCCATCCGCGGTGGGTCGTCGGCCCGGGTCACCGCGGTGGCCAGCAGCACCGCGTCGCAGCCCAACTCCATCGCCTGGGCCGCCTCTGAGGCGGTGCCGATCCCGGCGTCGAGGATCACCGGCACCCGGGCCTGCGCCACGATCATCTCGATGTTGTGCGGGTTGCGGATGCCCAGCCCGGTGCCGATCGGTGAGCCCAGCGGCATCACCGCCGCGCATCCGGCGTCGGCCAGCTTGCGGGCGAGCACCGGGTCGTCATTGGTGTAGGGCAACACGGTGAAGCCGTCGTCGACGAGTTGCTCGGCGGCGTCGAGCAACTCGATCGGGTCGGGCAGCAGGGTGCGATCATCAGCGATCACCTCCAGCTTCACCCACGAGGTCTCCAACGCCTCCCGACCCAGCTGCGCGGTGAGCACCGCCTCTGGGGCACTGCGGCAGCCCGCGGTGTTGGGTAGCGGCTCGATCCCGTGCCGGGCTAGCAGGTCGAGCACGCCGGTGCGTGCGCCGGTGTCCATCCGGCGGATCGCGACCGTGGTGAGCTCGGTCTGCGCGGCGAGCAGCGCCTGTTCCAGGATGGCGAGGTTGCCCGCTCCCCCCGTGCCCAGGATCAGTCGCGAGCCGAACTCCCGCCCTGCGATGACCAGCGGATCGTCTGCCATCTCCATCAACCTCCCTGCACCGCGGTGAGCACTTCGATCCAGGCACCATCACGCAGCGACGTGCCCAGCCAGGACCGCCGCGGCACCACAGCACCGTCCAGGGCCACCGCGACACCCGCGGACGGCGCGCCGAGCCGGCTGAGAACCTCGGCCAGCGTGGCGCCGTCGGGCAGTTCCCAACGCTCCCCGTTCACGGTCACCGTCATGGCTCGCTCCGCGCGCCCCGTGAGTGGGAATGCGAGCCATGGCTCGCATTCCCACTCACGGGTTGTCCACAGGCCAGCCTCGACGGCGCAGCTGGCCCGGCCTCCGCCGGAACGGGCTCGCCGCGCAGCAGCGCCAGTATCGCGTCGGCAGTGAGCGGGGCTAGCAGGATCCCGTTGCGGTGGTGGCCGGTCGCGGCGAGCACGCCGGGCTCCAGCTTCCCGATCACCGGCAGGTTGTCCGGGCTGCCCGGGCGCAACCCCGCCGCGGTCTCCTCCAGCGCGTACTCCGCGATCGCGGGGAGCACCCGCTCGGCGTCGGTGAGCAGCTCGCGCACCCCACCGGCGGTGACGTCGGTGTCGAAGCCGGCCTCGCGCTGGGTGGCTCCAAGTACCAGCCGCCCACCGTCTCGGGGCACCAGGTAACTGTGCCGCCCACCGACGATCGCGCGGATGGTCCGCGACGGCGGCGGCAACGTGCCCGGCCGGGACCTCAGCCGCAGGATCTCCCCCTTCACCGGGCGGATCGCGCGAGCCAGCGCAGGGTGCAGCCCGGCGCTGTGCGCACCAGCGGCCAGCACCACCATATCGGCCGCCGGCAGCGCCGTACAGCGCTGGCCGCGGAACCCCACCCCGGCGCTGCGGCATGCCACCAGCAACGCGGTCATCAGCGCCCGGTTGTCCACTGACAGATCCTCCGGGACCGACAGCGCACGGCACACCTGCGGGCCCAGCGATGGCTCGGCACGGCGCGCCTCCCGGCCCGAAAGCACCTCCATCTGACGTCCCATCCGGGACAGCTGCTCGGCGAGCCGGCCCAGTTCGGCACGGTCGCCGGGATCCAGCGCGACCACCAGAGTGCCTCCGGTCCGGAGCCCGGGGTCGGCACCGGCGGCAGCGAGCTCGGCGGCGAAGTCCGGCCAGCGGCGCAGCGAGGCCGCCCCCAGCGCGAGCACCTCCTGCTCAGCGGGCACCGCCTCGGTGACCGGGGCGAGCATCCCACCGGCGACGTGCGAAGCGCCCGACCCCGGCGCCGGGTCGTGCACGGTCACCGCGAACCCCGCTGACGCAGCCCGCCAGGCACAGCTCAGCCCGATGACCCCGCCACCGACGAGGGCGACGGTACCGAGACGCCCAGACGTACCCACTGCTCATCACGCTCCCTGCGCCGGCATGACCCGGATCAGGTTCGACGGTCGGGGTCGCCATGACCCCCTCTCAGCCCGGTGTGGCCCAGGCTCCCGTGCGGACCGGACCCCACCCTACTCGATACGGTGCCCCATGGACGGGGCACAGATCCGGGCCCGGCTGGCCGACGCGCGGCTGTATCTGTGCACCGACGCCCGGACCGACCGCGGTGACCTCGCCGAGTTCGCCGACGCGGCGCTGGCCGGCGGGGTGGACATCATCCAGTTGAGGGACAAGGCACTGGACGCCCGCCACGAACTCACTGCGCTGGAAGTGCTCGCACAGTCGTGCCAGCGCCACGGCGCGCAGCTCGCGGTGAACGTCCGGGCCGACGTGGCGCTGGCCGCCGGTGCGCACGTACTGCACCTGGGCCAGGACGACCTGCCCGTCGGCTGGGCTCGCCGGGTGGTCGGCGACGACGTGGTGATCGGCCGGTCCACTCATGATCTCGCGCAGGTCGCCGACGCCGCCCGGCAGGTCGGGGTGGACTACTTCTGCACCGGCCCGTGCTGGCCCACCCCGACCAAGCCGGGCCGCCCGGCCGCCGGGCTGGACCTGGTGCGCAGCACCAGAGCCAACACGGAGCCCGGCTCAACCCGGATCTGGTTCGCCATCGGCGGTATCGAGTCCACCCAACGGCTGGATGAGGTGCTTGCCGCCGGTGCGGACCGCGTCGTCGTGGTGCGCGCGATCACTGAGGCAGCGGATCCGCAGGTGGCGGCCGCCGCCTTCGCGCAGCGGCTGCGATCGTCGCGCTAGCTGTCGTCCCTGGACGCCGTGCCCGTGACGAGGGTCAACCCGTAGGTGGACAGCACCACGTCGATCGGCTGGAAGTAAGACTGCCCGCCGAGCGTGCAACCCCCAGTTCCGCCGGACAGCGTGCCCTGAGCCTGAGTGCCGCTGACGAAGGGGCCGCCGGAGTCACCGGCCTCGGCGCAGATAGTGGTCCTCGTGAGCCCCTGGACGACGTCGCCGCCCCCGTAGTTCACGGTCTCGCCGATGGCCTTCACCCGGCCACAGTGGTAGCCGCTGACGGAACCGGACATGCAGACCGAGGAGCCCACCGGGGCCGCCTTGGTACCCGTCACGGTGAGGTAGCCGCTGTCGGTTTCAATGTCGTGGGTCTGCTCCCAGGACTGCGACGTCACCTCGACCAGGCCGAAGTCGTGACCGGGGAACGACGACTTGGCGACTGGGCCGATGGCTCTGCCGTCCGGACCTGACCAAATGCCACCCATCTCGGTGCAGTGCCCGGCGGTGATGATGTAACGGGTACCGCCCGAGATGGCGTTGAAACCGACCGAGCAACGCTCACCCGAGCTGCTGGTGATCGTGTCGCCGCCGTGCAGTTCGGCCCGTGGCGCTGGGCGGGCGTCGACGTGCTCGATGCGCACCGCATCCTGACCTGCCGCGAACGCCTTGGCCGCAGCGTCGTCGGTGGCCGACACCACAACGGAGTTGCTAGCCGGGTCGACGTACCAGCCGGTCACCGTATCCGGGACGTTGCTGGCCCGAGCGTCCAAGACGGTCATGACCCGGTCCAGCGCCAGCAGGTCCCGGGACACCAGCCGCGGCTGGGCGCCGGCGGTGCGCACCCGCGGCGCAGCGGCCGGATCGGTAGTGGCGACGACGAAATCGGAACTGCCAGGCTCGAACCATGCACCAGCGAACGAGCTGCCCAGCGCGGCCCGCAGGGTTGATTCGACCAGGGTTGACTCGACCAGCATCGATTCGACGCCACCCGCGGCAGCTTCCTTGGCCAGCCGCGGTGCAGCGCTCATCCGGCCCAGAGAGTCGGCACCGGAGGGTGCTGGCGCAGCCGATGCAGGTAGCGCGACACCCATGCTGAGCAGGAAGCCTAAGGCAGCACCCAGCGAGCGAGGGCAGCGTCGGGGGAGCACGAATGAGTCCTCTCGTTCAGTAATGATCCACATATCCCCCCGACGGTCGCCCTACGCTACTGATCATCCACGGAGCGGTGAAGAGCCCATTCGGTGGGACCCGGTAGCTCATACGGTGAGTATCCGTTTCACTACTCGTAGTGGCCAGAGCGCAGTCAGTCAGGACCGGCGCACCGAGCGCAGCCCAGGGTGATTGGCGGGCAGCACCCGGACCAGTACCGCCCCGCTCACCGCGACGCAGGCCGCGACCAGCGGCCAGCTCAGCGCAACCCGGGCGACGCCAAGGGCCACCACTGAGCCGGCGAGCCAGAGTGGCGTGAACACCGCGATCCGAATCAGGTACTGCCCCACCCACACCCAGGACGCCAGCGAATACGCCCGGAGCAGGGCGGGGTCTTGACGCCATGAGGTTCGCTGGCCCAGCGCCCCGCCCACGATCACCCCGAGCAGCGGCCAGCGGACCAGCACACTGACCGCCCAGACCAACGCGCTGACGACGTTGGACAGCAACTGGGCGAGGAAGAAGTCGGCAGCGCGGCCGGTGTACAGCGCGATCAGCGCCGCCACCGAGACGCCCAGCAAGCCCAGCAGGGCGGCCAGCGGGCGGTCACCGCGGCGCCAGCGCAGCGCGGCTACCGCGGCACCGATAACCAGCGCCGCGCCCGCGCCCCAACCCAGGGAGCGTCCAGAAACCAACCAGACTGCCACGAAGGCGACGGCGGGCGAGGTGGCGTCCAGCGCTGCCCGCCGGCCGCCGAGCAGCGCCGTCAGCGACTCGGGGGGATCCGGGCGCGACACACCTTCCAGGGTGCCCGATCACCGCAGGTACCTACGAAGGCGGACCAAGTAGTTCGCGGACCGCGGCGGCGCTCTCGACGTTGAGCGCAAGCGCGCCGAGGTCGGCAGCGTCGCCGCTGTTCAGGGCTCGCACGGCCTGTTTGATCATCGGGATGGCCCGCGGCGTGACGCTCAGTTCACGGACCGAGCTCGGCCACGGCGTCATTGCCGCGTTCCGCGGCGAGGGGCGCGCCACGCGTAAAGCACTTGGTCTCCGACTGCCCGTACATCGGTGGCGCGGGTTTGCAGGTATGGGGCGGGGATCGCGGCCAGCTCCTCGGCGATCCGGGTGACGGCCGCTGACCAGGCCAGCGGCCGGCTGCGTCCAGCATCCCCACGCCCACAAATCCGCCGTGCAATGGCTCGTCACCAGAGCCACCCCCTGAGATCAGCCCGACCTTCGGGGTGGCCGCGGCCATACCGCGCAACGCCTCGGAGACGACGTCGGCGGGATCGTTGACGAGCTTCTTCATGGTGATCGTGACCCTCCGGAGCCCGGACCGCCGCAATTCTCAAATAATATTCACCGAGCAGCTCGCGCGGACAGCGCACGGAGGCTCTTGTAGCATCAGCGCGGCAAGGGCTTGGATGCCGCTGCTGACCCGGTGGACGTCGGTGCGCTCCCGCAAGGCCGCGTGTGTGTCGGCGGCCAGCAGTGCGTGGGCGAGGTAGTCGGCGTCGAGGTCTGCGCGGGCCACGTGCAGGAGCACGGCGACGTGTCGATGCCAGAACCCGTACCAGGCGCCGGGGCTGGCAGTCTCCCACATCCGGACCAGATCCAGGTGAGCGCCCAGGAAGTCCTGGTAAGCGATGAGGAATGCGGCCAGGCTCGGCGCCGGGCCCCAGCGCTGGCGGGCCAGTCAGGATGTTAATGCTGTGAAGCATCCGGTCACCCAGGTCACAACAAACAGCGATCGGTGGCTGCGACGACTACGGTGGCGAAGGTAGGCTTAACCCGACCCGCAGCTGAGGACCCGCCATGACCATGACGACGACCTCGGACAGCGTCCGCCTGCTTCACGACCTCGAGCCGGTAGTCACCGAGAATCTCAACCGGCATCTGACCGCCGCGAAGGAGTGGATGCCGCACGAATACGTGCCGTGGAGCCTGGGCCGCGACTACGCCGACCTCGGCGGGCAGCCCTGGGACCCGGAGCAGTCGCGGCTGTCGCCGATCGCCCGGACCGCGCTGGAGGTCAACCTCCTCACTGAGGACAACCTGCCCAGCTACCACCGAGAGATCGAGCGCACGTTCGGACGTGACGGCGCCTGGGGCACCTGGGTGCACCGCTGGACCGCCGAGGAGGGTCGGCACGCGTATTGCATCCGCGACTACCTGCTGGTGACCCGCGGGGTCGACCCGGAGGAGCTGGAACGGGCCCGGATGCAGGTCGTGCAAACCGGCTACAACACCCAAGACGCGCCCCTGCTTCACATCCTCGCCTACGTGTCCTTCCAGGAACTCGCCACCCGCATTTCCCACCGCAACACCGGCCGCTACGCCGAAGACCCTATCGCCGAAAGACTCCTCACCCGAGTCTCCACCGACGAGAACCTTCACATGGTCTTCTACCGCAACCTCGTCAAAGCTGCCCTCGACGTCTCCCCCGACTCTACCCTGCGCGCGATCGCCGACGAGGTCACCGACTTCCAGATGCCCGGCAACGTCATACCCGGATTCGCCCGTAAAGCCGCGCAGATCGCCCGAGCCGGCATCTACGACCTGCGCATCCACCACGACGAAGTGATCTGGCCGCTGCTGCGCCAATGGGGGGTATTCGACCTGGGCGGCCTCGACGAGGAGGGCGAGAAAGCCCGCGCCGAGCTCGCCGACTTCCTTACCCGGCTCGACGGGCAAGCCAGCCGGTTCGAGGAGCGCCGCGCGCAGGCTCAAGCGCGGGCGGCGACCCAGCAGTAAGTCAGTCCTGGGCCTCGCGGCGGCGAGCGCGCTCCAACCGCTCCTCGGCGTCCAGCTCGGCGGCCTCGTCCGGCGTCGGTGCCGTGCCACCGAGGTGTGCCGGCACCCACCAGGGGTCGTGGCCGGGCGTCTCGGGGTAGCGCGCGCGGGTCACGTCGAGCAGGTCGTTCATCACGTCGATCAGCGCGGTGTCGACCGCTGCCCCGCGCCCGGGCAGCAGCGGTGCCCCGATGGTGATGCTGATCGGGATATGCCGCGCAGCACGGATGGTGGGCTTGCGGCCCTTGGTCCACACCCGCTGGCTGCCCCACAGCGTCACGGGGATCAGCGGGACCCCCGCGGAGCGTGCCATCCGCATGGCCCCCGATTTGAACTCTTTCAGGCAGAAGCTGCGGCTGATCGTCGCCTCCGGGAAGACCCCCACCAACTCGCCCGCCCGCAGCGCATCGACCGCTGCCCGGAAGGATGCGGCCCCGGCGGCGCGGTCGACCGGGATGTGGTGCATGGCACGCATCACCGGCCCGGTCACCCGACCGGTGAAGACCTCCTGCTTGGCCAAGAAGCGCACCAACCGCCCACGCTCGCGCCAGAACGGGCTACCGGCGAACGCGAAGTCGAGGTAGCCAGTGTGGTTCATCACCACCACACCGCCACCGGTAGCCGGGATGTGCTCCTGCCCGGCAACGTCGATCCGCAGATCCAGGGCACGGAAAAGACCCTGCGCGGTGAGGGCCACACAGCGATAGATCCCATCGGTCACCGGCTCACGCTAGCGTGATGCATGTGCTCGATGCCGCCACGGACCCGGAGCTGACCGACGACGAGCCACTCTTCGGGTTGTCGGGGCCTGTTATTTAAGGAGGACTGGCGATGATCAACCGATCAGCATGGCCAACTCCAGGCCGGGCAGCAGCCACCAGTACTGCAGAGCCAACCTGTCGGGCAGCGCGAGCTGCAACCAGATGGCCACCACGATCGTGGCGACGACCGGCCACCGATTCTCTCCCCGGGTGACACGCAACCAGGCTGGGATGTGCAAGTGATGCGCAGCGTCGCGGGTCCTTGCCGTGCCGGTGGTGACCGCGCGGGCCACAGCATCGGTCATCAGCACTCCCAGCCAGCCGGTCAGTGACACCAGTATCTGCCCCCCTAGCCAGCACTTTGGCGACCACGATGCACCTAGCACGCTGCTGGGGTCGCGGTCCTGGGATACCGGGGCCAGCTGGTTGCATCAACGCTTGACCGACGCACTGGCCGCCTAGCGTCAGTACTCCGGCCCCGGTTGGGGCCGGACCAGGGCCGGTTGCACCGCCGTGCGCGCCACGCCGGACAAGAGCGAGATCACCGCGACGCCGATGACCACGTAGAGCATCGCTGTCGCCACCTGTTCTTCCCTGGTACCGCCGGCAAGGAACACCTGGAGCACTACTACGGCGATGACGATCGCACAGATCGCGCCGAAGAACGCCGTCGGTCGCGGCGTGGTGAGCAGTAGCAGGTGCAGCAGCGCGGTAGCCGCCAGCGCGGCCAGCCCCGCCGAGAGCGGCACGACCGCGATCGCCTGGTTCACCAACTGGCCCCTCGCCGACAGGATCGGGATGTTAAGCACGCCGCGGATGAGCAGGACTCCGACCACGCCGACCCCGGCCGCCACCAGCGCGGTGGCACCACCACCGGCCCACAGCCGGCGACCGGACACCTCCGCCTCCCGGTCGGCTGGCCGTGCTGTGTTAGGTGGAGGTGCGTAGGGCGGCTGCTGGACTGGGAGCTCCCACGTGTCGTGCGGGCTGCGTGTTTGCGAGCGGTGGGGGTGGGTCCTGGGCGCCGAGGCGGGTGTCGGCGGGGTCCGCGGACCGAGTGGAGGCAGCGGGTTGGGCGGTTCGCTGGCCGGAGGCTGCGGGGATGTCGAGGGTGTCATGGCCATGCCCTTCTCATGCTCAGCGGCCCTCGCTGCGGCATCGCAGGCTGGGCCAAGCGGTCCGAGGGATCTTCGTCAGTTGCCGCAGCGGCCTCACGATGTCGAATCAGGGGGTCCTCTCGGCGGGCCTCTCGCCGCTGCTTAAGCGGCCCTGCAGGAAAGTGTCAGCGGACCACCGCTACTCACGCTCTCCAGGCCGACGTTTGTGCGTCCCCTGTTCACTCGCGCGAAAGCTTCTAAGCCGTAGGTCCGTGACCACGGATCGCCGACGCTGACCCTGCGACCGCTGTGGGCGCGGCACGCGTGACTGAGCGGATCAGGCCACCCCGCTCAGCGCGGATACATCCCCCATCGATGCGGCCACGCGGCTGGCCAGGAAGTGCGCGCGGTCGCGGCACCGCTTTGGAGATCAGGTCACCCCCGGCGGCCCACCGCCCGGCCGAGGAAGAATCCCAACAGTCCGCCGACGAGCAGGCCAACCGCAAAGACCACGGCGAGGAAGGCCACCACAGCCCGGCGCAGGGTCTCGAGAAATCCTGCCGCCATGAGGTGATCGGTAGTGACCAGCAGCAGCTGATGGGCCAGCATGCGTACAGCATGGCAGGCCGCACGGTGACCAGCAGCGGCCGGGTTCCGGCGCGGGCTTCGGTAAGGTGCTGCATTTGCCGATCGTTGAGCCATCGACCCACCATGACCGGCATCGACGTGATCGGCTTCCTGCTCTCGGCGAGGGCATTCGCCGAGAGCAGGCACCCTGGCATCGACATGTCCCCGGCTGAGGACGCCGCGACTCCCGCCCCCCGGGCCGAGATCCTCGAGCCCGAGACTTGGACAGCCGGAGACAACGGCTCTTCCTTGTCGAGCGTTTCAGCGAAATCCTAGGAGTACCTAATGACCTGAGGCGCCTCCGGTTCTGATCGTGGGCCGCCTCTGCTACCCGGCGAGGATGTAGATGGTGAACCTCTGGCGCACGAAGACCATCGAGCAGTCCATAGCAGACACCGAGGAGCCGACCCACCAACTCCGGAAACGGCTCGGCCCCGTCGAGCTCACCGTCTTCGGGGTGGGCGTGATCATCGGGACCGGCATCTTCGTCCTCACCGGCAAGGCCGCCGGGGTCCAAGCGGGCCCGGCCATCGCACTCTCGTTCGTGTTCGCGGGCATCGCCTGCGGGCTGTCGGCGCTGTGCTACGCGGAGTTCGCGAGCACCGTGCCGGTAGCTGGCTCCGCCTACACCTTCTCCTACGCCAGCCTCGGCGAGTTGGTGGCGTGGATCATCGGCTGGGACCTCATCCTCGAGCTTGCTCTCGGTGCGAGCACGGTCGCGGTCGGGTGGTCGTCGTACTTCGTTGACGTCATGAAATCGGCTGGCATCACCATCCCGGATTGGGCGTACGGCAACGGGCACAACATCGTCGCAGCCGGGATCGTCCTGGTCCTCACCGGCGTGATCTGCCTGGGGATCAAGATCTCGTCGCAGGTCAACATGGTGATGGTTGTTGTCAAGGTCAGCGTCGTGCTGTTCGTCATCATCGCCGGGTTGTTCTACATCAAGGCCAGCAACTATTCGCCGTTCATTCCACCGCCCGGCTCCCCGGGTGCTGGGGGTGCGAAGAGTACCCCGTCGCTGCTGCAGGACCTCGGCGTCTCGCCCGGCTCCTTCGGCGTCAGTGGCATCTTCACCGGCGCCGCCCTGGTGTTCTTCGCGTTCGTCGGCTTCGACATCGTCGCGACTGCCGCGGAGGAGACCAAGAAACCGCAGCGGGACATGCCGATCGGCATCCTCGCCTCCCTGACCATCTGCACAGCGCTCTACGTCGCAGTGTCGCTCGTGGTCACCGGGATGGTGAAATACACCGACATCAAGGTCGACGCGCCGCTGGCTGAGGCGTTCCGCTCGGTGGGCAAACCGGGCTTCGCAACCGTGATCTCGGTGGGCGCGCTGTTCGGCCTGACCACGGTGATGTTGATCCTGTTGCTGGGCCAGAGCCGGGTCTTCTTCGCCATGAGCCGGGACCGGCTGCTGCCGCCCGGATTCTCCACGATCAGCCAGCGGTTCGGCACCCCGATTCGGACGTCGATCACGACGGGTGTCGTCGTTGCTCTCGTCGCGATGTTTGTGCCGCTCACCGAGCTAGCCGAGCTGGTCAACATCGGCACGCTGTTCGCCTTCATCCTCGTCGCCATCGGCGTCCTGGTGCTGCGCCGCACACGTCCGGATCTGCCCCGGGCGTTCCGATGCCCTGGCGTCCCAGTGGTCCCCGTCCTCGCGGCACTCGCATCGTTCTACCTGATGCTCAACCTGCCTGCAGTCACCTGGATCCGGTTCATGGTCTGGATGGCCATCGGGTTCGTCGTGTACTTCTCCTACGGGGCCAGACACAGTCGTCTCGTCACCGACCCGAACTATTCCCGAGAGGCCGACAAGGCAGCCAGCGACGCCCGATCGTACTAGATCGACATCACCACCGGCGTGCAGCTGATCACGCGGTGCCACCCTTCCCGGGCTGCGCCGGTCGGGGTGGGAATCGGACTCCTCATGATCGGCTCATGGGTCTGATCGCGACGATATCCGCCGTGGCAGCAAGTATCAGGGCAGCGCTTCTATCAGGGCAGCGCTTCGCCGGCACATCTCTTGATAGCACCAGCCCGGTACCGTGCCCTCGCATCGTCGCGGGAACCCACGTCAAGGAGTCACACCCATGCCGAACTACCACGTCAGCATCCACGGCGCCGATCGCGAGGCGATGGCCGACCTCGTCCGCGCCCACCACGTCCGTGTATACGACCAGACGCTCACCGATGAGGACACCGGTTACCGGGTCAGCGCGCTCGCTGACGACGAGACCATCAAGCGGTTGCAGGGCGCGGGTTACCGGGTTGAGCAGCATGAGGACGTCGACGAAGCCGCGCAGGACAGCCTGCGCCACGTCGGGCAAGGCAACCGTTTCCTCGACCAGGCAGGAGACGTGCGATGACCTATCTCAACGTTGACGAGGTGGAGACTGCGATCGCGCTGGCCACCGGTCCGGCGAATGCCAGCTTCACCGAGCTGATCACGCTGCCGCATCAGACCTGGGAGGGGCGCACCTGTCACGCGATCCGGGTGCACCAGGACGCGGCGGCTCGCAGTGGAGTGTATCTGCTGGGTGGCGTCCATGCCCGGGAATGGGGCAGCCCGGACATCCTGGTCAACTTCGTGCAACTGCTTACCGACGCCTACCGCAGCGGGACCGGGATCACTCAGGGCGGCGCGGAGGTCAGCGCCGAGCAGGTGCGCGCCATCGTCGACACCCTGGATGTCGTGGTCTTCCCACAGGCCAACCCGGACGGTCGGCATTACTCGATGACGGTCGACCCGATGTGGCGCAAGAACCGCCGGCCGGCGGATGCTGGCGACCCGGGATGCCTTAGCGGAGGTGGCAACGGCCCCGGGGTCGACATCAACCGCAACTACAACTTCCTCTGGGACTTCCCGACGACGTTTAGCACATCGGCGCCGGTGGCGACTTCCGCCGATCCGTGCAGCGAGATCTACTATGGACCCGGCGCGGTATCCGAACCCGAGACCCGCAACGTCGTGTGGCTGCTCGACCGTTACCCGAGTGTGGGCTATTTTATCGACGTTCATTCTTTCGGCGAGGCCATTCTCTTTAACTGGGGCGACGACGACGGCCAGGTCACCGACCCTTCGATGAACTTCTCCAACCCGGTATACGACGGCAAGCGCGGGATCCCCGACGGCACGCCAGGCGGCGATCCCGACAAATACCGGGAATACATTCCGGCCGACGACCGGCACACCCTGGTCACGCTGGGCACTATGATGCGCGATGCGATCCAAGCAGCGCACGGCCGGCCATACACGCTGAAGCAGGCGGTCGGCCTCTATCCCACCTCGGGTACGTCCGACGACTACGCGTACTCGCGGAGTTTTCTCGACTCAAGCAAGGACACGGTGTTGGGTTACACCATCGAATGGGGGCCGCAGCAGTCGTCAATCTCGAAGAGCTTCCACCCGGACTATCCCGACATGGTGCCCATCATCGAGGAGGTCACCGCAGGGCTGCTCGCGTTTTGCCTCGCCGCCGTGCGGCGGACCCTGGACGCGACCCTAGCCGACGCCGGCACCAACTGGTAACCGTGCAGCGGCACAGGTTGCCCGCGAACTGGTCCTCGACCTGATCTTCACTGCGATCGTGATCGGTCTGATCATCGGCGCGCTGGCCCGCCTGGTCCTGCCAGGCAAGCAGTCCATCCGATCTGGCTCACGATCGTGATCGGCGCTATCGGGGCGATCATGGGCTCGGCCCGGTGCAACGGTCCAACAGCCAGTCGTCCTTGCCGTGGGCGGGTTCCAGCCAGCGCTGCGCGCCACCGAAAGGATCCGTCCGTCGTCACCGACGAACCGGGCCGGCCTACCGGCCAGGCCGGGTCGAACACTGCCGCGCTCACCGGTGGCAGCCCAGCATTGCCGACACTGCGGCCACCGTGGCGGCGAACCGTCCACTGGGCACGTCGGCGGCCACCGTGATGGCGTCCTCCCAGGTGTCCACATCGGATAGTTCGGGCAGCTCGACCACCCGGCATCCCGCGGCCTGCAACACCGCCAGGGTCCGTGCCCCGGTGTCCGGGCGCGACGTCGGAACATCCGCGATCAGATCGGCCACCGTGGGTCGCCGCACTCCCAGGGTCCACCAACCGCCATCGGCGGTCAGCCCGAACACGGCGTCCACGCCATCGCCGTCGAGCAGGTCCAGGCACTGGCCAAGCAGCCCGGCATCGACCTGCGGGGTGTCCATCCCGAGCTGCAACACCGGCAGATCACCGGCCACCGCGGTGGTGTCAGCGTAGGCCGCGGCGATCCGCTGGCCCAGCGTCGTCCCGCGCTGGGCCAGTACCGTGGTGGACCGCAATCGCGCGGTCAGCTCGGGCGCGTCGACCGCTCTCGCGAGCTCACCGGTCAGCGCCACCACGGGTATGACGTGTGGCACCGCCAGCACGGCATCGAGGGTGTCCAGCAGGGCCGCCGCGGCGACGCGGGCGGCCTGATCCGGGGTGGCTGGTGGGCACAGCCGGGTCTTCACCTCACCTGGCACCGGTGCCTTGGACAGCACCAGCAGCGCCGCCCGCGGGGCGGTCGGCGCAGTACCTCGGTCATCTCGCGGCACGACCTGGAGACCTCCCTCTCAAGCTCGTTCAGCGAGCCAGGACGCGATCGCCGCCAACCCGGGCGCCCGCAGGGCGTCAAAGAGTGGACGCCCGGCGGCCATCCTGGTGATGCTCGACGCGGGAGGAAGTCGTCGCCGCCGGCCAGTGCGCAGCCGGTCCGGCTGGCGACCGGCGCTGCCACGGTGCTCTTGCCTGAACCGGACACGCCCATCACGACGAGCTGCGTCGGCCTGAGATCTGCTTGCCAGGTCGGAGCATCGATGCTGATCCCCCTCCACCTCCTCCCACTGAGGGAGGTGGGCTGTGGTGTATCACCCCTAGCGTGCTGACATGGCTCAGGTGACTACTGCATCAGAAACGACCCCGGCTATCCAGCGCCAACCGGACCGCAACCTGGCGCTGGATCTGCTACGGGTCACCGAGGCTGCTGCGATGGCGGCAGGCCGGTGGGTCGGTCGCCGGGATAAGGACGGCGCCGACGCTGCGGCCGTGGCGGCGATGCGCGCGATGATGGTGACCGTCGCAATGGACGGCGTGGTCGTCATCGGCGAGGGCGAGAAGGACGACGCCCCGATGCTCTACAACGGCGAGCGGGTCGGCTCCGGGACCGGGACGCGTTGCGATGTCGCTGTCGACCCGGTCGATGGCACCACGCTCACCTCCAAGGGCATGGGCAACGCGGTGTCGGTACTCGCGGTCGCGCCCCGTGGTGCCATGTACGACCCGTCCGCCGTGTACTACATGGACAAGCTGGTCGCTGGTCCCGACGCCGCCGGAGTGGTCGATATCAGGCAGTCCCCCGAGGAGAACATCGCCGCCCTGGCCCGCGCCAAGGGGTGCACGCCTGACGACATCACGGTCTGCATGCTTGACCGGCCACGGCACGACGAACTGGCCAACCGGGTGATCCGCACCGGCGCGCGGATCAAGTTCATCACCGATGGCGACGTCGTCGCGGCAGTGATGACCGCGACCCCCGACTCGGGCGTCGACCTGCTGCTCGGGATCGGCGGCACCCCGGAGGGCGTGATCACCGCCTGCGCGATCCAGTGCCTCGGCGGCGTGCTGCAGTGCAGGCTGCACCCCCGCAGCGAGGAGGAGAAACGGCGCGCCGACGAAGCCAGCCTCGACCTCGACGCGGTGCTGACGACTGATGACCTGGTCAGCGGTGACGATTCATTCTTCGTCCTGACCGGGATCACCGACGGCGAGTTGCTGCACGGAGTGCGCTACGGGCGTGACCGTGCCATCACCGAGTCACTGGTGATGCGTTCGCGCAGCGGCACCGTCCGGCAGGTCCGCAGCACCCACCACCTCGACCGCCTGCAGCGTTACAGCACCGTCGACTACCGGCACGCGGCCGACAGCCACTCGGCGGCAAGCGGCTAGTCGCGCACGTCCTGCGCCAGCGCCACCTCAGCTCAACGGCGAGCTACGCCAAAGTCGATCAAAGAGCACTGCGTGAGCTGGTCTCGCCCTGGCCGGGATCAGCCCGCATCCCGGTCATGGGTCAGCACTTGCCTGGTGAGTTCAACGCGGCTATTGACGCCCAGCTTGGTGAAGCTCTGCCGCAGGTGGCTGTCCACCGTGTGCGGGGACAGGAAGAGCTGAGACGCGGTTTCGCGGTTGGTCAACCCCTGGGCCACCAGTCGCACGACCCGCAGCTCCGAGTCGGTCAACGTGTCCCATGGGCGGCTCGCTGGGGTTTCCCGGGCCGGCCCACGGCGGGCCTCAAGACCGTGGAGTCGCTTGGTGACTCTCGTGACGTCCCGCCGCGCCGCGCAGGACTGGTAGTGCTCAAGCGCCGCCTGCAGCAGCTCTACCGCGGCGGAGCGCTGACCCGCTTGACGCTCGGCCCACCCGGTGTCCTCAAGAACAGTTGCTCTGGCGAGCACCCGGGGACTCCGGCGGTAGGCCTGCACCGCATAGCGCAGCGTGGCAAGGTCACCTCGCAACAACCCCTCGGCATGCGCGGCAGCCCCGGCCAGTGACGCCACCGCGGGGTTACGCTCCGCCAACAACTGGATCGCCGTGGCCGCAGCGTTGGCCTGTGCTTCGGCGCCGGCCCGCTGAGCGATCCGGACCAGTTGGGCACCGGCCAGCGGATCCTGAACCAGGATCTGAAGCCGGTGCGGGAACCCGTCATAGATCTCGGCGAGCGCCTCCAGAGCCACCGCGGGCTCACCCTCGGCGTCGGCCAGCAACGCCCGTCGCCAGGCCAGATCCACACCTCCTGTCTCGATCCCCTGGGCGCGCAGCGCTTCGGCCTTTTGCAGCTGCTCGCGGGCATTCGACAACTCGTCCCGCTGCAGCGCCAACTCGCTGAGCAGGGCCAGCAGGGGGACGGCGGAGGCGCGGGGGGCACACCCCCCGGAGACCCACACGCCCACCTCCGCCTCCACGTTCGCGTCGTCGAGACGTCCCGCGGCCAGGCGAAGCTCGGCGCGGTTGAGGTGCCACATCGGCCGCGACCACGCAGTGCCGAGCTGATCCGCCTCTCGCTGCCCGATCTCGTAGACCGCGTCGGCCTCAGCGAACTGATCTGCAGCCGTCAGCGCCCGGCCAAGCCATAGCCGGGGGTGGCGCTGGGCGGCCTCACCACCGGCGGCATCGGCGGTGCGAACAGCCTCCCGCGCGCGGCGGGCCGCATCGTCGAGCGCACCAGCCGCCCAGGAGGCCGCGCTGCACGCGAGCGCCCCGAAGACTGCGGCGGCGTGCTGCCCGGTGCGGGCGCCCATCTCGGCCGCTTCGGTGCCAGCGCGTTCCGCGGCGGCGAGGTCCGCCGCGGCCAGCAGCCCGTGCGCTCGGATGGCCAGCAGCTGTGCCCGAGCGGGATCCGGTATCCCCTCCCTGGACAGCGCACGGCCGGTGTAGTCGATGATGGAACTGGTCCGCCCGGCATCGTTCAGCGCCTCAGCGAGCCCGGTCACCAGGACAGCTTCGGACGGCGCGTCCAGCCCGGAGCGCAACGTGTGCATACCTAGCGTCATCGCCTGGTCCACCCGTCCTGCGGCGGCGAGCAGTCGCGCCGCGTCAGACACGAGCTGGGGGCGGCTCGAGTCGTGCTCATCGAACAGCGCCAGCATCCGCAGCGTGAGGTCAGCTGCGGTACCGGGCGCGGCAGGTGCGACCTGCGCCACCGCCTCACGCAGCACATCCTTGGCCCGCTCGCTGCCTGGATACCCACACCGCACGAGGTGCTCGGCCACCTCCATCGCGGACCGGCCTTTCTCCTTCAGCACGGTGGCCGCTTCCCGGTGCAACGCCAGGCGCACCGGACCGGGCAGCGCGTTGTAGAGCGCCTCCCGGATGAGCTCGTGCCGGAAGGCGAGCTCATCCCCGCGGTTCACCAACTCGCCGCACGCCACTGCGTCAGTTGCGGCAGGCAGCAGGTCCACCGCACGACAGCCAAGCAACCCAGCGGCTTCGTGCAGGGTGAAAGGCCGGCAGAGTACTGCACCGGCGTCGAGCAGTCGGCGCACTGGGACGGTGAGATCACTCAGCCGCCGGTGCACTGCGGACAGGAAGTCCGACGGCAGGTCCCCGTCCACCACCGTCGCCCGCTCACTGCCAGCCCGTAGTTGTTCCGTCTCGCGTAGTGCGGTGAGCAGCTCGCAGAGTAGAAACGGGTTTCCCCCGCAGCGGGTGGCCAGCGCTAGCACGGTGCGATCCGGCATCACGCCGAGCGCGTTCGCGCACAGCGCAGCAACCGTCTCGTCGTCGAGCGGGTCCAGCCGTATCCGCTGGGCTCCTTGATCGACCAACCAGTCGATCGCTTCCTGCACGGTCTGGGCGGCACCCCGCAGCGGGCCCGGCCGGCGCGCCAACACCCATAGCACGGGCGCGGACGCGAGTGACGGGACCAGGATCCGCAGCGCCCGCGCGGTCAGCTCGTCGGCCAAGTGGGCGTCATCGAGTAGGACGACCAGCCGATGGTTGCGAACGTGGCACTCCATCGCTGCGTGCAGCCGGTCCACTTGCCGCAGGCCGCTGGACTTGAGGTCCTCCAGGGCGTCGGCAGTGAACTCCGGTCCGAGGCTGCGGAGCACCCGCCTCAGCGTCACCAAGGGGGTGACCCAGTCCAGCTCGGCCGCCCGGCTGGCGGCCACCGACAAGCCCAGCAGATTCGCCTCGGCCGCCAGTGACTCAAGCAGCCGGCTCTTTCCGATCCCCGCCGGACCTTCCAGTACGACGCAGGCACCGGCACCATCCGCGGTGCCGGCAAGCGCGGTCCGCAGCTCACTCAGCATCTCGTCGCGCCCGATCAACAGTTCAACTGTGCTAGACAAGTCGATCTCCCCGGTCATGTACACCATCTAGACGCTGAGAACCCGCAGCCAAATACACACGGTTGGGTGAAGCCCAGCTACCGATCTTGAAAGTCACGGCGGTCCACAGATCCCGTGAATCCGTGATGCCTGCACCCCTGCCGGTACTACAAGGTGGTGGCACAACTGCTGCATCAACACCAACAACGGCAAACGGCACAGGGGCAATGACGTGATCGTAAGGAGCCCGGGGGTCACCGCCGGACAGCACGAGCCTCGCAGCACTTCGAGGGTCGACTCGGCTCGCACCGGGAATCGCGGCACGCCCGGAATCTCGGTGCAGAAATACGGCGGCAGCTCGCTTGCTACCATTGATCAGATACGCCGGGTCGCGCGACTGGTGGCCGACACACACAGATCCGGAAGGCTCACCGTGGTCGTGGTATCGGCGCGCGGTAGGACAACTGACGAACTGCTTGGACTCGCGGACGTGGCCGGCCGGAAACGCACTGGACGAGAAACCGATCAACTCCTCGCCACCGGCGAAGGCGCCTCGGCCGCCCTGCTCGCTATCGCACTGCAGGACCTCGGTGTCCCCGCGATCTCACTCACTGGAGCGCAAGCTGGTATCCGGGCGGTCGGAAAGCACGGATCAGGGGTTATCGCCGATATCGACACCCGGCGCCTGCAGCGGATCCTCGCTGACGGCGAAATCCCCGTGGTGGCTGGTTTCCAGGGCGTTGACGACGTGGGTGACGTGATCACCTTAGGCCGGGGGGGTTCGGACACCACCGCGGTGGCCCTCGCCGCGGTGCTGGGCGCCGGTTGCTGCGAGATCTGCACCGACGTCCCCGGCGTCTTCACCGCCGATCCCCGGGTCGTCGAGAACGTGCGGGTGCTGCCCGTGGTGGATGTCGGGGTGATGGCGGAGATGTCCTTCGCCGGGGCCAAGGTGCTGCATTCCCGGGCCGTCGAGCTCGCGGCGATGCATCGGGTCGAGCTGCACGTCCGCAGCTCGCAGGCCGGCAGTTCGACGGCAGCTGATTCCACGGGGCCGGGAACCATCATCCCGGCGGGGAGTGATGGGACCATGCTCGAAAGCCACGGAGTCGTGGTGGCGATTGCCCACGATCTGGATGTAGCCCGCGTACTCGTGCAGTGTGGACCGCGCCGCAGCGACCTCGCGGCCGAGATCTTGGGGATGCTGTCCGTGCGTGCCGTCCCAGTGGATCTGGTGGCCCGATCCGGTCCGCACGAGGATGAGTTCCGGATGGGTTTCACGATGCGCAGGAAAGACGTCGGTGAAACGTTGTCCACGATCAGGGAGAAAATGGTCGACGTAGGCGCGACAATTCATGTCGATGAGAACGTGGGGAAGCTCTCGCTGATCGGTATGGGTTTTCTCAACCGTCCCGAGTACACCGCCAGGATGCTCTCCACACTCAGCGAGGCCGGCATTCGCACCAGCTGGCTGTCGACCTCGCAGATCCGAACCTCTGTCGTCATTCCACGGGATCGCGTTGTGGGCGCCGTGCGACTGCTGCACGACGAGTTCGGGCTCGACCGCGGCGACCTCGATCCGATCGCAGCCAGGTCGGCATGACGGTGATCTCCACATGACACGGAAAGAAGGCTAGGAGATGTCGATCAACTACACGTTCGCGCGCCAGGTCCGGCTGCAGCGGCTGTACCGGCACAGCAGCCGGCGAATGCTCGTGGTACCGCTGGACCACTCGATCACGACGGGACCGATCACCGCAGGAACAGCGCTGAACCGCCTAGTCGGACAGCTCGCCTGCAACGGGGTGGACGCCGTGGTATTGCACAAGGGCAGCCTGCGACACGTGGACCACACCTGGTTCGCCGAGACCTCGCTGATCGTGCATCTGTCCGCGAGCACGGTGCATGCATCCGACCCGCACGCCAAATACCTAGTCGCCAACGTGGAGGAGTCGCTGCGGCTCGGTGCGGACGCCGTGAGCGTGCACGTCAACCTCGGGTCGCAGGACGAGGGTCAGCAGATCGCTGACCTGGCCGCGGTGTCCGAGGCCTGCGACCAATGGAACGTGCCGCTGCTGGCGATGGTGTATCCGCGCGGCCCGCAGATCCACAACCCACAGGATCCTGACCTCGTCGCGCACGCCGTGACGCTGGCCGCCGACCTCGGCGCGGACATCGTCAAGACCGTGCATGTCGGTTCGGTGGCCGCAATGGCGGACATCGCCCGGGCCTGCCCAATCCCGGTGATCGTTGCCGGTGGACCTCCGCTGAACACCGCGGCCGAGTTGCGCAGCTATGTCAGCAGCGCGCTGCGCGGCGGGGCACAGGGCGTCGCGATGGGCCGCAACATCTTCCAGGCCGCCGACCCCGGCGCAACCGCCCGAATGATCGCAGATCTAGTGCATCGCGAGTCGACCCCGGTCTGCATCCCGGAACAACTCACGGTGGCGACCGGCTGATGCACCGCGCCCACACCACCGACCGCAAGATTCGAAGGAGAGAGAACCATGAAGCTGTGCTGGCTGGACGTCCGTGAGACCAATGGCTCGAAGGAAGCGATCGTCGAGGAGGCCGTGCACCAAGGGGTCGACGGCATCGTCTCCGCCGACATCGCTGACCTGGTGAAGCTGCCACCGACCACCAGGAAGGTGCTCTTTCCCCGGGGCGGCGAGCTGCCCGGAGACCTCACGGCAGCGGACATCGTCATCCTCGGCCCAGAGGCGCATCAGCGCCAAGACGCGCTGGCCGCAGCACATCCGACGATCGAGTTCGGCCGGTTTGTCGAGATCATCGACGCCGACAGTCTCGAACTGGCCTGTCAGGCCGCCCGGACCGACCGCTGGGCTGTGTTGCTGTTCCGGGATCCCACCAAGATCCCGCTGGAGATTGTGCTCGCGGCCGCGGCCAAGGCCAAGGGCAGCATCATCACCGGCGTCGCGGACGTCGAGGAAGCCCAGATCGTGTTCGGCGTGCTCGAGCACGGCTCGGACGGCGTGATGCTCGCCCCCCGATCAGTGGGCGACGCCACCAGCCTCAAAGCCGCCGCGCACGACCGTCCCGCCGACCTCGACCTCGTCGAGCTAGAGGTCCTCGGCATCCGGCGGGCCGGGATGGGCGAGCGGGCCTGCGTGGACACGTGCAGCCACTTCCGCCTGGACGAGGGCATCCTGGTCGGCTCGCACGCCCAGGGGATGATCCTCAGTTGCAGCGAGACCCACCCGCTGCCCTACATGCCGACCCGGCCGTTCCGGGTCAACGCCGGTGCGCTGCACTCCTACACGCTGGCGGCTGCGGGACGCACCAACTACCTCAGTGAACTGCGGTCCGGCGGCAAGGTCCTCGCGGTGGACTCGACCGGCCGGACTCGGATGGTCACCGTGGGCCGGGTGAAGATCGAGACCCGGCCGCTGCTCGCGATCGACGCGGTGGCCCCGTCCGGCGTGGTGGTGAACCTCATCGTGCAGGACGACTGGCACGTGCGAGTGCTCGGCCCCGGTGGGGCGGTGCTCAACGTCACCGAGCTGACCCCCGGCACCCGTGTCCTCGGCTACCTGCCCACCGAGCAGCGCCACGTCGGATACCCGATCGACGAATTCTGCATCGAGCAGTGAATCGCCGACAGTAACGAGGAGCCCGCCGTGATCCAGACCGTGCAACCATTACCTCAACTCGGCCAGTGGAACAGTCTCGAGCAATTGCGCCACCTACAGCAACGCCAGCTCGTCCGCTCGCTGTCCTGGGCGGCTCGCTCCCCGTTCTACCGCAACCGGTTCGCGGCGACGACACCGCCCAGCACAGTCGACGACCTGGCCGACCTGCCGCTGACCACCAAGCAGGATCTACGGGACGCCTATCCGTTCGGGTTGCTCGCGGTGGGCAAGGAGCGGCTGGCCACCTACCACGAGTCCAGCGGGACCGCAGGGTCCCCGACCGCCTCGTACTACACCGATGAGGATTGGGTGGACGTCGCCGAGCGATTCGCCCGCAAGTCGATCGGGATCCTGCCGACCGACACCTTCCTGGTCCGCACGCCCTACGCCTTGCTGCTCACCGGCCACCTGGCGCACGCCGCAGGCCGGCTCGCCGGGGCTACCGTGGTTCCGGGGGACAACCGCTCACTGGCGATGCCCTACTCCCGGGTCATCCGCGTGATGCGCGACCTCGCTGTCACGATCACCTGGTCGGTGCCCACCGAGTGCCTGATCTGGGCGGCGGCGGCACGAGCGGCCGGGCTCGACCCACGCACCGACTTCCCCGCGCTGCGCGGGCTGTTCGTCGGCGGTGAGCCGTTGACCATCGCCCGGCGACGTCGGATCAGTCAGCTGTGGGGGGTGCCGGTGGTCGAGGAGTACGGATCCACCGAAACCGGCAGCCTGGCCGGGGAGTGCCCAGCCGGGCGAATGCACCTGTGGGCCGATCGCATGATCTTCGAGGTGCACGACCCGCAGACAGGCCGATCGACCAGGGATGGGCGCGGCCAGCTGGTGGCCACGACACTGTACCGGGAGGCCATGCCGCTGATCCGCTACAACCTCGAGGACACCGTCGAGGTGGACTACGCCGACTGCGACTGCGGCTGGCAGCTGCCCACCATCCGGGTGCTCGGTCGCTCCGCGTCCGGTTATCTCGTCGGCGGCACGCCGGTCACCCAGCACCAGCTGGAAGAGATCGTTTTCGGGCTGCCAGACGAATACGGCGTGATGTTCTGGCGCGCCCGAGCCGAGGCGCAGGTGCTCCGCCTGCAGATCGAGGTTACCGAGGATCAGCGGGCCGCCATGGTCGCCACGCTCACTGCAGCGGTGGCCCGGCGGCTCGGCGTGCGCTGCGAGGTCGCCGCGCTGCCTCCGGGAACTCTTGTCCCTGCCGACGTGCTCACCCGCAGCCACGACGTGGTGAAACCAAGGAGCCTGTTCGGTGCCGACGAGGACTGGAGCAAGGCAGTTCTCTACTACTGACCGCCCGATCGACGGTCTTCTGCGAGGTGAGCAAGTGAGCAGCGAACGCATTCGCATCGCCGTGGTCGGGGCCGGCATCGCCGGTCTCACGGTAGCGCTGGCATTGGCCCGCAACGGTTTGCGCTGCCACGTGTTCGAGCAGGCTCGGCTGCTCGGCGAGGTCGGGGCAGGGGTGCAGGTGGCCCCGAACGCGGCCCGGTTGCTGCATCGGCTGGGTCTGGCGGACCGCTTGCGACGGGTGGCGGTGCGCGCCCAGGCCATCGAGATGCGCCGCTGGGACGACAACTCAGTGCTGTGTAAGACCCCGCTGGCCGGGGAGTGCGAGCAGCGCTTCGGAGCACCCTATTACACGGTGCACCGCGCCGACCTGCACCGCTGCCTGCTCGAACAGCTCCCGGAAGGCGGCATGCACCTCGGGCTGCACTGCACTGACGTGCAAGAGCACCCGGACGGTGTGCACCTGCAGTTCGCCGACGGATCCAGCACCACCGCTGATCTCGTTGTGGGGGCGGACGGTATCCACTCTCGAGTGCGGGAGTTGCTGATCCGGGACCGGCCGCGGTACTCGGGACAGAGCATCTACCGGGCACTGATCCCTGCTGAGCGGGCGTCGTTCGTGGCAGCGGAACCGAAGGTGGTGCTCTGGTTGGGCCCCGGGCAGCACTGCGTGCGCTACCCGGTCTCCGGCGGTCACCGGATCAGCCTGGCCGCCACCGTTCCCGATCCGCACTGGGGCGCGGAGTCCTGGTCGGCGCGGGGCCGAGTGGCGGACCTAGCGGAAGCCTACGCCGGCTGGAACGCCGAGGTGCGCGCGCTCACCTCGGCTCCGGACACGGTGAGCCGATGGGCCTTATACGACCGGGATTGCCTGCCCCAGTGGGCTACCGAGCGGATCACGGTGGTCGGCGACGCCGCGCACCCGATGCTGCCGTTTCTCGCGCAGGGCGCCAACCAGGCAATCGAGGACGCGGCCGCACTCGCGGCCTGTCTGCGGGACGCGGGCCGACCCGGGATCGCGGCGGCACTGGCGCGCTACGAGCAAATCCGCGAGCCGCGCACCAGCGAGGTGCACCGGATCTCCCGGGCGAACACTGTCGCGCTGCATCTGCCGGATGGCGCCGAGCAACGCCGCCGGGACGACGTGCTGGCCGCGCACGCGGGGCTGGCGGGCCAAGACTGGATCTACGGCTACGACGCGGAGGCCGCGGTCACCACGACCGCGGGCCAGCAGTGGCCCACGGGAGGGGAATCATGGAGGGAATCGGTGGCAAAGTCGCGCTCGTGACGGGCGCGGCGGCCGGGATCGGGACGGCGGTTGCCCAGGCACTGGCCAAGCATGGCGCGAGCGTCGCCGCGGTGGATCTCAATGCAGCCGGGCTGCGCGACGTCACCGCAACGTTGGCCGGGCCGGGGCGCCACGCCGGCTACTGTGCCGACGTGCGGGACGCGGTCGCCCTGGAGGCAGCCGTCGACCGTGCCGAGGCCGAGCTGGGACCGGTCGACATCCTGGTCAATGTCGCCGGCGTGCTGCGCACCGGCCCTGCGGTGGACATCTCCGACGAGGACTGGGCCGCGGTCTTCGCGGTCAACGCCTCCGGGGTATTCCATGCCTGCCGGGCGGTGGGGCGCCGGATGGTGAACCGCGGAGCGGGCTGCATCGTCACCGTGACCTCCAATGCGGCCGGCGTGCCGCGGGCACAGATGTCCGCCTACGCGGCGTCCAAGGCGGCGGCCGCCCATTTCACCCGGTGCCTCGCGCTGGAACTGGCGCCACACGGTATTCGCTGCAACATCGTCGCCCCCGGCTCGACCGACACCGACATGCTGCGGTCGATGTGGAACGAGGGCTGCGGACCACAGTCGACCATCGACGGCTCACCGGAGCTTTACAAGGTCGGTATCCCGTTGCAGAAGTTGGCCCGGCCGGACGAGGTCGCCGAGGCCGTGCTGTTCCTTGCCTCGGAGCGGGCCAGCCATATCACGATGCAGGACCTCTACGTCGACGGCGGCGCGGCACTGCGGGCTTGATCCGCAGGCTGACCACCGAGCAGGAAAGGAGCAGCTCATGGGACTACCCACGATCGTGCCCTACGAGATGCCGACCGAATCCGAATTCACGCCGGCCCAAGTGGAGTGGCGGCCGCAAGCCTCCCGAGCCGCGTTGCTTATCCACGATATGCAGCAATACTTCGTCGAGGCGTTCCCGGCAGGGGAGGCGCCGGTGACCGATCTGGTGCAAAACATTCGACTACTGCGAGAAACCGCGGTGGCGGCCGACATGCCGGTGATCTACACGGCACAGCCCGGCGGCATGACCCGGGCTCAGCGGGGGCTATTGCACGACTTTTGGGGCCCGGGTATGGGAACCGGCAGCTACGGCAGGCAAATCGTCGCACCGCTCGCCCCAGGACCCCGCGACGTGATACTCACCAAATGGCGATACAGCGCCTTCCATGGGACCACATTGTCCAACATCCTGAGCCGATACCGGTGTGACCAGCTTGTGATCTGCGGCATCTACGCTCATATCGGCTGCCTGATGACCGCTTGCGACGCGTTCACCAGGGACATTGAACCATTCCTGGTGGCCGATGCCGTGGCCGACTTCTCGCTGGCACAGCATCTGATGGGCCTTGACTACGCAGCGCAGCGGTGCGCTGTCACGGTGACCACCAGATTGGTGGTGGACGCGGTAACGCAGTCGCGCAACGCTGACAAATTGTGGGTGCGATCACGATGACCCCCCAGATGGACCCGAGGAACGTCTCGAAAGGATGAGGAATTGTGAATTTTAATTTTGATAGTCACGTCAGAAAGTCTGTGGCGTGGCACTTTGATCCAGACACCGGGTCACCTTTCTGGCTGCGTAAGCTCACTGAGCTCGGGTTCGATCCCATCCGGGATGTTCAGGGGTTAACGGACCTCGTCAGGTTCCCGGACATAGGCGACGAGCTGAGGTCGGTCACGGTCCAGGACCTGATCCCTAACGGAATGTCGGACAAGGTGTTCCGGGTGTACGAATCCGGCGGCACGACCGGGTCGCCCAAGCGAATCGTGGACAGCGAGTACCGGGCACGGATGCTGGAATGGGCTCGGCTGAGGCTCCTGGAACTAGGTGTCCCGGCAGCGGGCAACTGGTTACACCTCGGTCCCACAGGTCCGCATGTCGCCGGTTCCGACGTTGCAAGGCACACGGCCCTTGGTGGTGGCTTTTTCCACGCCGTCGACTTCGACCCGCGCTGGGTCAAGCACCTCATGGCTGATGGCCGCGGCGACATCGTGGAGGAGTACATCCAGCACCTTCTCAACCAGGGCGAGACTATCCTGAAGACACAGGACATCGATGTCCTGAACGCGACCCCTCCGCTGCTGGAGGCGATCTGCTCACGGCCAGAGCTGTACGAGCTTGTGACGACGAAGGTCAAAGCCATCCTGTGGTTCGGCATGTCCATCAGCCCCGAGAGCCTCCACCAACTCGATGAGGTGTTCTTCCCGAACGCGGTCATTGCTGGTGTCTACGGCAACAGTTTGATGGGGGTGGCACCGCAGCGTCGCCCTCTCGCCACCGATACTCATCCGTGCGTCTTCGAGTCGTTCCCAGACACCACCCGCATCGAACTGGTCGACGATGACGGCCGATTGGTCGACTACGGCAGGCGCGGCCGGGTGCGTCTGCACCTAGTCTCTGAGGAGATGTTTTTGCCAAACATCCTGGAACGGGACACCGCAGTGCGCGTGGAGCCGGTTCCGGGCGGCGAGGTGGACGGTCTGTCAGACGTCCAAACCTATCGTGCCCTGGACGATGTCGATATCATCGAAGGCGTCTACTGATGAGCCTCGTCGTGATCGACCCTTTGTTCGGGGCGAGGACCACCGCCAGCTCCGACCGCTCGCTGCTGAATAGTGTGCGCGGACAGCCGATCGCCGACATCGGCATGGCGCCCCGACTGCTCGCGCAGGTGGCGCTCAACGAGATTCGCGGTCAGGCGGACGGGTTGCCGCCCGAGCCTGAGATCTTCGGCGTCGCTGCACGGTTGTTCGCGACCGGGACGCTCGACGGGGAGTCCCCCGAGAGGTACACGGAGCTTGTGATGCTCAGCGCGGGCTTGACCATGTCCGCGGTGCGCCGAGCAATTGCGGACATCGTCACCCAGCTCAACGAGTTGCCCGAGACCACCGCAGCGGAACTGCCTTGCACGGAGTTCGGCGAGGGCTTCCGAACTCGCTGGGTGCCGCGTGGCAAGGTTTTTGCCGGAGTCATGGCCAGCAATCACCCTGCTCCGAACGGTTCCTGGGTGCAGGCGTTGTTTCATGGTTACAGCGTGCTGGTCCGGCCGGGCAGCCGGGATCCCTTCACGCCCCGGCGACTGATTGCCGCTCTGATCACGGCGGGACTGCCCCCGCACAAGGTGGCTTTCCTGCCGTGTCCACACGCGGTCGGCGAGTATCTACTCGGGGAGGCCGATCGGGGGATCGTCTACGGTGGCGAGCGAGCGGTGGCGCGGTGGCGCGGGCAGGAGTCTGTTGCCGTCCGTGGTCCAGGCAAGGCCAAGGCGCTGCTCGACACCGATCTCGACGACGCGGTCCTGGACCACCTGGCCTTCTCCGCCTCTTTCGACGGCGGTGCCCGTTGCACGAACCTGTCGGCGGTACTGACCACACAACCGGTCGCCGAGGTCGCCGATGGGCTGGCACTGCGGCTGAGCAAGCTCCCCGTACTCTCCGCCATGGACCCAGCGGCCACCTTGCTCTTCGTGGACCGCGGCCGGGCACAGCAGTTACAGGGTCAGCTCAGCGCGATGCGCGACGAACTGATCGATCACAGTGGTCACCTCAATGCGCATGACGTCTTTGTCGAACTCGACAACGGGTCCTTCGTGCTGCGCCCGGTGGTGCTGTCGGCACGCCGGCCCGATCACCCCTTGGTGGGCACCGAATTGCCCTTTCCCTTCGTCGTGGTGGCCCCATGGAGCGAGGACGACGGCATCGGGCCGCTTCGCGACTCGCTCGTGCTGAACTTGCTGACCGACAGGGAAGACGTAGTGGACCGGGCGGTGCGTGAACCCAGCGTCCGCAAGGTCGTAAGAGGCACGGTGCTGCCGTGGTCCACAGTGCCGGGGATTCCGCACGACGACAACTTCACACAGTTCCTACTTGAGCCGAAGGGCGTTATTGGCGATATACGCGCGTAATGCGACCGATAACTAGTGCCCGAATGGTGAACGGTGTCCTGCCACAACAGGGGCCGAAACTTTCCGAG
The DNA here is from genome assembly GCA_035997545.1 of Pseudonocardiaceae bacterium. Classification (GTDB taxonomy): domain Bacteria; phylum Actinomycetota; class Actinomycetes; order Mycobacteriales; family Pseudonocardiaceae. The sequence continues at coordinate 19,445 of DASYIL010000321.1, read as the reverse complement.
GAATCCGCTGATCAGCGGTGACTGCTGTCCCCCGCCCCGTGAGGAGAAATCACAGTGCACGAATCCGTTCAACGAATTATGCCTGGAGAAGTGACCGGAGCAACCACGATGGAGCGGCAGCGGGTGTTCGACGCCCACGCGCACCTAGCGCCCGGCGCTGAGGCCACGGATCGACTTCTTGCGGTCATGGACAGTTGTGGGATCGACCGCGCCGTCGTCGTCGCGGGCGGCGCGATCTCCCCGGACACGCTGTCCCGGCAGATCATTGAAGGCGGGCACGTGGAGACCGACGCCAACAACGTGGCGGTGCTGGCGAGCTGCGAGCGGTCGGCGGGACGTCTGGTGCCGTTCTTCTTCGCCAACCCACACCGCAACGCCGAGGACTACCGCATACACGGCCAGCGCTTCCGCGGACTCAAGCTCGCTCCCTCCGTCCATGGCGTGAGCCTGCTCGACGAACGCACGGTCGCACTGGTCGACGAGGCAGACAGGCTCGGACACGGGGTCTATCTGCACTGCATCCACCGGCCGGGCTTCGGCATCGCCGAACTCGTCGGGCTGGCCCGGCGGTTCCCCACGGTCGTCTTCGTCCTGGGACACGCGGGAGTCGGCGACCTAGACTTGTACGGCATCGACCTGATCAAGCCGTGGGACAACATCGTGTTCGAGACCTCGGGCGGCTACACCGGCGTGGTCAGGGCGGCCTTTAGCCGCCTCGGCCCTGACCGGGTGCTCTTCGGCACCGAGTACCCGCTGCAACATCCCAGCGTCGAGCTGGCCAAGTACCGGGTTCTGGAGCTCTCGGAGGACCACTGGAAGCGGATGGCCTGGCAGAACACCTGCAGACTCATAGGGGAGACCGGCTCCTGAACTTAACACCGTCCGAGCTGCCGCGGCTGGGCCAGCGGGCCTCCGTGGAGGAGTTGTACCGTTCCAGGACAAGCGGCTGCCCGAAATCCTCGCGCTGGCCCTCCACTCGCCTGCCCTACTCGATGCTGACCACCGCACACCAGGCTGCCAGGTTGTGCGGAGCGACGGTCGTTCCAGCGGCCAACCGTTCGCTGGTGATGCCCTACTCGCGGGTGATCCAGGCGCTGCACGAACTGGCGGTTTCGGTCGCCTGGTGCCTGCCGAGCGAATGCCTGCTGTGGGTGGCGGCCGCGTGGGCGGCCGGGCTGCGTCCGGAGCGCTCGCGCGAGGGCAGCGGCCGGCTGGTCATCACCAAACCGAGGAATTCTTCCCATTTCTCGTCGGTGGGTGTGCGGCTCCTCGCTGGGCCGCAGTTCGCGGCGGCGGGCGATGAACGCGCGGTGGCCGTTGATGGCCTCTTCGGGATAGACCGCCTTATATCCCACGGTGGTATTGATGTCCTTGTGGCCAAGATTAACTGTGCTATGTGCGGGAGCATCCCATTCATACGCATCGGTGGTGAAGACACTTCGGAAGTCATGGGGAAGGAAGATCAGCAGCTCGCCGCTGGCATTGGTGAGTTCGGTGTGCGCGACTACCGCGCCCTGAGCTGGGACAAATCGGACAAAATTTCCGGAATCCGCGTCATCGGAGACACCAAAGCCGGCCAACTCGACCTATGGAAATAAGAGCCTGTTGCGAACGTCTCAGGCGGCCTGTTGATCTGGTTTCGGGGGTGGGGCGGTCGGCCCGCCCCAGCGGGGCTGGGGCTGGGCGGCGACATCGCGGTTTGGCCTGTTGCACTCAGGCAACGCAACGGTGTCCGCCGGCGACCTTCACCCACGCCTATGTCCACGCCCGGATCAGCTCATGGGCCTGCTCGGAGTTCAACCGCGGATCGCACAGGGTGGTGTATCGGTGCGGGAGCATCTCTTCGCGCACGGGGCCCCCGACGCACTCGGTCACCTCGGAGGCTGCCACCTCAAGGTGCAGCCCAGCGGGGTGCTCGCCGGCCCGCTCCAGGATCGACCGGAACGTGACTGCTTCGGCGATCATGTCCGGCAGGTGGCGGGTCTTGAGACCCGATGTGCTGCGCACGGTGTTGCCGTGCATCGGATCGCTCACCCACGTCACCGGATGGCCTGCCTGGCGCACCGCCGCGACGAGCGGGGGTAGGGCCTCACGGATCCGGGACGCGCCCATCCGCACGATGAGCACCAGCCTGCCCGGCACCCGGTCCGGATCAAGCAGTTCGCACAGCCGCGCCACGTCGGCCGCCCCGGTGGCCGGCCCGAGCTTGCACCCCACTGGGTTGCGCACCGAGGAGAGCAATCGCACGTGCACCGACTGCGGCTGCCGAGTCCGTTCTCCGACCCAAGGCAGGTGCGTCGAGCCTAGGAAACTGCACCCAGTGGCTGGATCGATGCGGATGACGCTGCCCTCGTAGTCGATCACGAGCGCCTCATGGCTGGACCACGCACCGCTCTCGCCCGGGAGGGACCCGGTCGCCACCCGTTGCCTGCGGTCCTCGGCCAGTGCCCGGTGCACCTGCGCGCTCGCCCGGTAGGCGCACAGCATCCGACCTGGGTCGTGCTGGCGGGCGGTGACGGTGGGCAACTCCGAGTTCACCATGTGCCCGCGAAACGCCGGCAGCTCCTGATCGCGGTGCCACTCCACCGCCTGAGACCGCGGCTTGGCAAACTGACCACCCATCCGCCCGATCCGCACGACCAGCCGACCGGTCCCCATCGTGAGCGTGTCGGCCAGACTGTGCAGCACGGCGAGCTTGGCCTCGATGGCGGCCGGGGTGCACTCCGCGAGACTCTCCGCGCAGTCACCAGCCTGCAGTAAACACGCATCCCCGGCCGCCACGGTCGCGAGGGCCCGCTGCAGGGCGTCCAGTTCCGCCATACTCACCAACGGCGGCGCCAGCGCCAGCTCCTCACGGGTACGAAGGTAGTCGGGGTGGTAGCGCCAGTGCGGCTGCTGTGCCGCCGGCAGGCCCTCCCAGGCTGCCGGCCCGGCAACCGAGGCCGGCAGAGCACTCTCCTGCAGCAGGGACATTCGGGGCTCTCCTTGTATTCGCGGGCTTGGCTTGGCCGTGTACTGGCCGCACCAAATAGAGGCTCATCCGGAGCGCTCAAATACACCTTCTGGCCAGCCATTTAGTGCGTATCTCACCAACTCGTTCAGAATGTGCACACCGTTTTGGGTGAGCAGCGATTCCGGGTGGAACTGGGTGGAGGCGAAACCGGGACCGCGCAGCGCGTGCACCTCGCCGGTATACCGATCGCGGCTCACCCGGACCGGACCGGGCAGGCCCACCCGGTGCAGCAGGTCGTGCTCCGAGCGGGCGGCGAAAGTGTTGTAGAAGCCCACCCGCTCGCGGCGCCCGAACAGGTCGATCTCCTCCTGCACCCCCTGATTGGGGGTCTCCCTGCGCACCAGCTCCAGGCCCAGCGCCGAGGCCAGCACCTGGTGGGACAGGCACACGCACAGAAACGGAACCTCCCCGCGCAGCAACCGGCCGACCACCTGCCAGAGCGCGGCGATCCGCGGGTCATTCCGATCCCACGGCTCCCCCGGCCCCGGGCCGGCGACCACCAGGTCGAACGACTCGAGTCCAGCGGCCTCGGTGCACGGCCGGACCGTCACCGCCAGCCCCAGCGAACGCAGCTGCTGAGCGTGCATCGCGGTGAAGGTGTCCTCCGCGTCGAGCACCAGGACCTGCCGGCCGACGAGGTCGGGGCGCTCCTGGCGCCGGTCGTCCTCGGTGTCGAACCAGTAACGCGCCAGCGTGGCATTGCGCCGCGCTAGCGCGGCGAGCACCCGGTGATCGCCGGCTAGGCCCCGATCAGTGGTACCGCCCTTCGCCCGGCCCGGTCCGGAGTGCAGCGCGCCACCGGCATCGGCGCCGGCGGCGGCGAGCAGGCCGGCGGCCTTCGCCCGGGTCTCGGCGACCTCGGCGTCCGGGTCGGAATCCCGGACCAAGGTGGCACCGACACCGATCTCGACCGCTCCGCCGGAGTCGATGTCCGCGGTCCGGATCAGGATCGCGGAGTCCAGCGTGCGACGGCCCGCGGCGTCCCGGCCGATCGTCGCGATCACCCCGCTGTAGAAGCCACGGCCGGCCGACTCATGCCTGGCGATCACCCGGCAGGCGCTCTCCACCGGGCTGCCGGTCACGGTCGGCGCGACCAGGGTGCGCCGCAGCACCTCCCGGACGTCCAGCGAGCTGCGCCCCTGCAGCAGGTACTCGGTGTGCGCCAGCCGCGCCATCTCCTTGAGATGTGGGCCGACCACCCGGCCACCGCCGTCACAGATGCTCGCCATCATCTTCAGCTCTTCATCCACGACCATGTACAGCTCGCCGGCTTCCTTGCGGTCGGACAGGAAGGCCAGCGTGCCGGGCAGGCTCGGCCCGGTGGACGGGTAGCGGTAGGTGCCGCTGATCGGGTTCATCACGACCTCGCCCGCCAGCGCGCTCACCTGCCGCTCCGGGGTGGCCCCGACGAAGGTGCGCCCCCCGGTGTACACCAAGAACGTCCAGTAGGCCCCGAGCTCACCGACCAGCAGGCCGCGGAACAGGGCCAGCGCCGCGCGCGGCGTGTAGCCGGGGATCCGGGCCCGGAAGCTTCGCTTGATCACGAAGTTTGATCCGGCGCCATCGCCGATCTCCTCGGCGAGGACCCTGCGCACGGTGTCGGCATAGCGGTCGTCGTCGACATCGAAGCCGGCGCCGGTCAGCGGGACCGGTCCGGTGGGGAGCCGGTGCATCACCTCGGCCAACGGGACGGTGCACTGGCTGGCCACTGTCATCGCCAGGATCGGCTCCCCGTCGTCGCGGCACTCGAAGCCCCGTTCGCAGACCTGGCGAAACGGAATCACCGCAAGCACGTCATGCCGCGGGTCGCCGGGCGGGATCTGCGGCGGCAGTGGAAGGTCGGCCAGCCGGCCCACCGGCCGGACGTCGCCGACGAGCACCTCCACCCGGTCCGGGCCTGCCGCCGACTCGGGCCGGTGCAGCAGGGCGAACGGAGGAGGATCGGTCCCCAGCACCGCGGCCAATTGGTCATCTTCGCGCGCCTCCGGCGCGCTCGGCCGATCTGCTCGTTGCACGGGTGCCTCCGTCCGGTTCGGCCGGCGGATACCGGCTGCCGTCTGGAATACAGCGTCCGCGCCAAAGCCCATCCCGACATCCCGTCTTCACGGGATCAATCGCCGTCGTGCCGCGGGAATGTTTCATGCAGTCTCGGGACCCTCAGGGAAGCCGTTTCACGAACACCCGATACCCGGCCGCGACCAACGTCGCCACCCACGGTCCGCCTGGCTCGACACCATAGGGAGTCCGAACAAACCACGTAAGCGAAGCACGTGTTACTGGTGCTCGACGGCGACCGGTTATTAAGCGGGTTGGTGGCGCCGATGTCACTGTGGTGGCGAGTTTCCCTTCGAAGGATCAGTCGTTGCGATCATGAACCAGAACCTGCCTGGTGAGCTCCACCCGGCTGTTCACGCCCAGCTTGGTGAAGCTGTGCCGGAGGTGGCTGTCCACCGTGTGCGGGGACAGGAACAGCCGGGAGGCGGTTTCGCGATTGGTCAGCCCACGGGCCACTAGCCGCACGACCCGCAACTCTGACTCGGTCAACGTGTCCCAGGGGCCACTCACCGGCGCGTCCGCGGTCAACGCACGGCGTGCTCCCAACCGGTTGAGTCGCCTGGCCACCCTCGTGGCGTCCCGCTGCGCCCCGCAGGACTGGTAGTGCCCGAGTGCCGCCCGCAACAGCTCCACCGCCGCTGAGCGCTGACCCGCTTTGCGTTCGGCTCGCGCGGTGTCCTCCAGGGCGGAGGCCTTGGCCAGCACCCGGGGACTCGAACGGTAGGCCTGCACCGCATAGCGCAGGGTGACCAGGTCCCCGTGCAATAACCCCTCCGCATGTGCCGCCGCCCCGGCCAGTGACAGCACTGTGGGGTTGCGCTCGGCCAGCAACCGGGTCGCCGACGCCGCAGCCTTAGCCTGCGCCTCGGCGCCGGCCCGCTGAGCTATCCGGACCAGCTGGACCCCGGCCAGGGAGTCCTGGGTGAGGAGCAGCAACCGGTGCGGGAACCCGTCGTAGATCTCGGTGAGCGCCTCCATCGCCGCCTCCGGTTGGCCCCTGGCTTCGGCCAGTAGCGCCATCCGCCAGGCCAGATCCTCCGGTCCCGCCCCGAGCCCCCCGGCGAGCAGAGCTTGCCCGCGGTGCAGGTGCTCGCGAGCCTTCGACAACTCCGCCTGATGGATTGACACCTGGCCGAGCAGGCCCAGCAGTGGGACGGTCAGGGCCCGCACCGCGAACTGCTCGCAGACTCGGATGCCCGCCTCCGCCTCCGCGTTCGCGTCGTCAAGACGGCCCGCGGCCATCCGCAGCTCTGCCCGGTAGTAGTGCCACAACGGCTGCGACCAGGCAGTGCCGAGCTGGTTTGCTTCTCGCTGCCCCAGCTCAAAGACCGCATCGGCTTCGGCGAACTGATCCGCTGCCGCCAGCGCCCTGCCAAGCCACAGCCGGGGGTGTCGCTGGGAAGCCTCACCACCGGCAAGGTCAGCGGTGCGCACGGCCTCTCGAGCGCGGCGGACCGCCTCGTCTAGCGAGCCATCCGCTTGGGCCGTCACACTGCACGCGACCATCCCGAACACCGTGGCGGCGTGCTGTCCGGTGCGGGCCCCCAGCTTGGCCGCCTCGGCACCGGCGTGCTGCGCGGCGGACAGGTCCGGGGCGGCCAAGAGCGCATGCGCGCGGATGGCCTGCAGCTGCGCCCGAGCCATCTCCGATACGCCTTCCCTGGACAGTCCTCGGTCGGTGTAGTCGATGACGGCGCTGTTGCGGCCGGCGTGCTTCAGCGCCTCGGAGAGCCCGATCAGCAGGGCAGCCTCGGACGGCGCGTCCAGCCCGGAGCGCAGCACCTGTTCGCCCAGCTCCACCGCCTGCTCCACCCGTCCTGCGGCGGCAAGCAGCCGCACCGCGTCCGCGACGAGCCGGGGCCGTCCCGCGTCGGTCTCGTCGAAGAGTTCCAGCATCTGCAACGTGAGATCGGCGGCAGTGCCCGGCGCGGTGGGAGTGACCTGTGCGACCGCCTTAGTCAGTACCTCCTTGGCTCGTTCGGTACCTGGACGCCCGCACAACACGAGGTGCTCGGCGGCCTCCACCGCGGATCGGCCTTCCTCTTGCAGCACGGTGGCCGCCTCCCGGTGCAGTGCCGAGCGCACCGGCCCGGACAGCGCCCCGTAGACCACTTCCCGAACGAGCTCGTGCCGGAACGCGAGCTCGTCACCGTGGTCCACCAGCGCGCCGGAGGTGACCGCATCGGTGGCGGCAGGCACCAGGCTCACTGCACTGCACCCGAGCAATCCGGCGGCCTCGTGCAGCGTGAACGGGCGAGCCAGGACCGCGCCGGCGTCGACCAATCTGCGCACCCGCTCGGAGAGATCAGACAACCGGCCGTGCACGGCACTGAGGAAGTCCGCGGGCAGGCCGGTGCCCACCACCGTCGCCTGCCCGTCATCGACCCGGAGCTGTCCTGCCTGGCGCAGCGCGGTGAGCAGTTCACAGAGCAGAAAGGGGTTCCCTCCGCAGCGCGCGGCCAGCTTCAGCACGGTGCGATCCGGTGTGGCGTCCAGGGTGTGCGCGCACAGCTCGGCGACCGCTTCGTCATCGAGCGGATCCAGTCGGACTCGGCGGGCTCCCTCGCCGATCAACCAGTCGATTGCCTCTTGCGCGGTCTGCGCGACCCCCCGCACCGGGCCGGGACGGCGCGCCAGCACCCACAACACCGGCGAGGAGGCCAGCGCAGGGACCAGGACACGCAGCGCCAACGCGGTCAGCTCGTCGGCCAGGCGTGCATCGTCGAGCAGCACGAGCAGCGGGCGGTCGCGGACCTGGTGCTCCATGGCCGCGCGCAGCTGGTCTACCCGCCACAGCGCGCTGGACTCGGAGTCTTCCAGGATGCCGACACCCAGTCGTGGTACGTGGCTGCGCAGCACGCGTAGCAGCGTGGCGAAGGGCGTCACCCGGTCCAGCTCGGCGGCCCGGCTGCTCGCCACCGCCACGTCCAGCCGGGATGCCTCCGCGGCCAGTGCTTCGAGCAAGTGGCTCTTGCCGATCCCCGCCGGACCTTCCACCACCACACAGCCGCCGGCCCCGTCGGCAGTGCGAACCAGCGCGGTTCTCAGTTCACGCAGCGCCCCGTCGCGGCCCACCAGTAGTCCGATCTTCGTTGTCACCTGATCCCCCTGGGTACATCCACACTTGAAAGAGGCACATACCACCCCGGCACGTACATCAAAGCCGTGTGACAGTCGAGGAACTATCGCTGCCCGCCCACTGTCCATGACAGTCTCGCGATCGACGGTGACAGAGGGGAGTAGCCGAGTCGGATTTGCATCCGCTCCGCCTCACCCCGCCCAGCTCGTCGGATCCGAAGTCTGCTTCAGTGGGGAGACCGAAAGCATCCCTGTTCACGGGATCTCGTCGGGCGGCTGCCGCGTGATGTCATGAATCACGTGGACACGTGATGGCCGCGCTGAGTGGGGACTCCGCAGACTGGTACGAACCGCAGAGCTGTGTACCCGGCGGGACGCCGGGGTCCGCAGACCGACCTCAACCCGTCGACCGGAAAACGTGGTGACGGACCCCCCCGAACCTGGGAGGACACAGAAGTGAACGCCCACAACCCTCAGCTTCCTGAATCGGTCGATGTCATCGTGATCGGTGCCGGACCGTCCGGATCGACCGCAGCACTCGTGCTGGGGGAAGCCGGCCGCTCGGTGCTGTTCCTGGAGCGCCGCACCCTGCCCCGTTTCCACATCGGGGAATCCCAGCTGACCTACACCGCGGAGGTGCTGCGTCAGCTCGGACTTTACGACGAGGCGAAGGCTCAGGGTTACCCCGTCAAGACCGGGGCCGAGTTCATCTTTCCCAACGGCGACTTCCGCCGTACCGATTTCGCCGACCAGGGGCTGGGCCGGTTCCCCACGACATTCCAAGTCGAGCGCGCGCATTTCGACAACTTCCTCGCCCAGTCCGCGCGCAAGCGCGGAGCCCTGCTGGTCGAGGACGCCGTCGTGCACGACCTATTGGTCGACGAGGCGGGTCGGGTGACCGGTGTCCGGTACGAGGTCGGCGGAATCTCCCGTACCGCGCACGCGTCCTGGGTGCTGGACTGCGGCGGCCGCGCGAGCAAGGCCGCCCAGCATTTCCGCACCCGCAAGGAGATCGACTGGCTGCGCAACGTCGCGGTGTTCCGGCACTACAACGGGCTGGATGAGTCACACAACCCCGGTTTCAAAGGCGACATCCAGATCGGCGGGCACGCGGACGGATGGATCTGGGCCATCCCGATCTGGGCCGACACCATTAGTATCGGCGCGGTCATGCCCCGTTCGGTGCTGCGGGCGGGTAGCGGCCCGGAGGCCGTGCTGGACGAGCACCTCACCCGCGTCCCGCGGATCGTCGAACGGCTGACCGGCGCGACCCCGCACGCAGGAGTCCACATCGAGACCGACTACTGCTACTACTCCGATACGGTCACCGGCCCTGGCTGGATGATGGCCGGCGACGCCGGGCACTTCATCGATCCGATCTTCTCCGGCGGCACCTTCTTGGCCGTCGCGACCGGTCGGGAGTCGGCCCGCACGCTGGACCGGCTGCTCGATGAACCGCACCGCGCCAGCGAACTGCAGGAGACGTACTCCAACTTCTACAAGACCGGCTACGACTCCTACACCAGACTGATCTCAGCGTATTACGAGTCCGGCTACCGCCTCGGCGCGTACCTGGAGCAGCGCGGCTTCTCGGTGGACGGCGACAAGTGGTTCGCCCGGATCCTGTCGGGCGACTTCTGGAGCGACACGAACCCGTTCACTGTCTACTTGCGCGGCGAGCGCCAGTGGGACACGTTCGCGCCGTTCCAGCCGCTCGTCGAGTGCCCCATCTACCCGGAATTGGACGCCACCGAGCGGGCCGAGCGGGCCCGGATCGACCGGTAGCCGACCGGTCCCACCCCTACGCTGCCCGCACAGCCGCTACCCCGGCCGGCTGTGCGGGCAGCTCGTCGTCCGGTGGGTGGAGCGCATGGTCCTGTGGGTGGGGCTGTCAGGAGCAGATCACCTGGCGCACGCGTGCCGGCTACGAGGTGAGCCGGAGACCCTCCGGCTCACCTCGTAGCCACTAGCCGTGGTGACCGCCGCCACCGTGCGGGTGACCGCCGCCACCGTGCGGCATCAGCTTCAGGACCTCGGCGGGCATCACGTTGAACGGACGCATCATCCCCTCGTCTTCGTGATCCAGGAAATGGCAGTGGTACACGAACCGCCCGTTGCCCCCGATGAACTGGCCTGCCACACTGACCACCTCACCGCGGCCGACCCGGATCGTGTCCTTCCATCCCCGCTCGTTCGGGGCGAGGATCCCGGGACCGGTGAAGGTGACCGGCGTCGCAGTCCCCCCGGCGCCGGGAAGGCCAGGGACCAAGGGAATGAAGGTGCTCGTGTCGTACAGGTCGCGGCTCAGGGCCTGAAAGCCGATCAGGTGGATATGCATCGGGTGCTCCTGACCGCCCAGGCTCGGACCACCTATGTTGAGGATCTTCCACTGCTCCCAGGCGCCGTGCTCCACGAAGAAGCTGACCGTATGGTCGTAATGGCTCGCTACTCTCCTCAGGGTGATCACATCGTTGTCCGGCTCACGCACCTGGATGATGCCGTCGCTGGGGATGGTCACCGTGGACGTGTCCTCAACCTCAGCCATCTCCCAGAGCCCGGCGTGGGAAGAAAGTGGCCCCGGCGGGACGATCACCAGCCACCGGTGCATGTGATCATGCGGTAGCGAGTCGTGGGTGATAGGGACAAAGGACGGCGATAGCGTGCCAGGGAGCACGAAATCGTCGTGGACCCGCCTGGACCGGATCCGGAACTGCATCACGTCCGGCTCGACGAGGCCGCTGACGGGATCGATCTGACCCGGCACTATGGGGGGCTGGACGTTGACCTGTCCGGCTCCGGTGTTGACCAGCCGCAAGCGTTGGCCACGAAAAACACTGAAGTCGATCAGGACGTCCGCGCGCTCGGCGGGTGCGAGGATCAGTTCCCCGTCGAGGGACACCGGCCGGGGAAGCAGCCCGCTATCAGTACCGATCTGTTTGATGGCGCCATACACTGGGTTGTTGTTCGCGTCGAGCAGGGACAACCGGTAGAACCGGGCGCTGGAAGCGTTGAGTATCCGGAACCGGTACCACCTGGCGTCCACCTCGAAGTGCGGCCAGATCACTCCATTCACCAGCGTGTACGGGCCGTAGAACTGCAACAGAGCGCGGGTTCCCTCGGGCAGAGGAAAGCCGGTAAGCGCGGACGTCTTGTAGAGCAACTGACCGGTGAACCGGCCCTCGGAGTCGGTATCAAGGTTACGGTCGCAGATGATCAGCGGCACTTCGTACTCGCCGCACGGTAGCCGGAGTTTGTCCTCCTCGGCGTCGCGGATGAGGTACATGCCGACGAGTCCGCTCGTCACGTTGTACCGCGTGATGTCCATGGCGTGATCGTGGTACCATAGCGTGGTCGCCGGCTGGTCATTCGGATATTCGGCGAGCTGCGAGTTGCCCGGGAGCACAGCGTTCTCGGGGAGCCCGTCGTTGCCTCCGCCGGTGCGCGCGCCATGCAGGTGCACCACATTCCACGGTGGCAGGTTCGCGATCTCCGGTCTCGGCTGGGCACCATCGCGGCCGGGATTGTTCCCCACCTGCGGGAAAGGTCCTTCCGGGCCGGTGACAGGCCTGTCCACCTCGACAGCGACGACTGGGTAGGGGCCGTCGATCCGGTTCGCCCAGTTCACCCGTAGCCGATGGCCGCGCCGTACCTCAATGGTTGGCCCCGGGGAGTGCCCGGCATAGGTCCACAGCGGCGTCGGCGGTAGCTCCGAGTGAAGCTTCAGCTCGGTCGCACACATCTCGACGGTCAACTGCTGTGCCTGCTGGTCACGATGTGGACACAGCAGCGGCGGTATGCGCAGCGGGTCGACGAACTTCGTCAGGCGGGTTCCCGTTGCCAGCTCCGCGCTCTCGACGTCCGGTGAGCTCAACACTTCTACCGATGATTCAGTCTCCTGAGTCATTACTCGGTCCGTTCCGCTAGGCGCGGTATGCGCGATTGACCGGCGGAGTCGCCGACCTCCTGGCTAGCTCGATTGCGTCCGTAGGCTGACAAGCCATGTTCCCAGTCTCCTGTCTATCGTCGCTCCGTGAATAGCCACTCTGTGGTCGTCGCGGCCCACGACCCTACAGAGCGGCCGCAGCGACCCCCTGATACATCGCTGACCACAAATTCAGCTTGGTGTGTAGCGCTCGACCGGGACCCGAACAGGACGGGCAAGGATAACACCGGTCCCTGACAGGACTACGCGATCCGCCACTGCCCCAACGCGGGAACGCTGGGCACGCTACCCCCGGTCGGCCTGGGCAGCCGGTCGAGCACTATCACCAGGATCAGGCCGAGCAGAACCAGGCCGTGTAAGAGGAACCGTTCGGGATCGACCCGCCCAGCCACCACATCCAGCACCACCAGCGCGGCAAGTACCGCCACGAATGTCGCCAGCGTGGGCACCATGCCTGAGGCCCGTGACGAGCGCCAGGCGATCCAGACGAAGCCGACGCCGAGAGCCAGGTTCCACGCGGCGCTCTCGTGCGCGAAATGCGCGATCGAGGCGCCGTCCAGCATGACCCCCCGGGAGCTATGTTCACCGGACTGGGCCGTGAGGACACCAACGATGGCGATTTCCAGCGAAGCTGAAGATCTCACCCAGGAGACCTACCTGCGGGCCCTATGATCGCTGCCGGGATTCGCCGGTCGTTCCTCGGCCCGCACCTGGCTACTGTCCATCGCGCGCCGGGTCGCCGCTGACCACGTGCGGTGCACCGTGGCGCGACCGCGCACCACCGCCGTGGAGGACTGGGACGCCGTGGTGACCGCGAACCCGGCACACCGTCGGTCCGGGTTCGACGAGGGTGTCCTGCTGCGCGAGCTGGTGGCCGGGCTGGAGCCCGACCGCCGGGACGCGTTCGTGCTCACCCAGGTGCTGGGCCTGGGCTATGCGGCCACGGCCGAGGTGTGCCGATGCCCCATAGGCACCATCCGCTCCCGGGTGGCCCGGGCGCGCGAAGACCTGGTCTGCGCGATGAACGCCCCCGACATGCCCGATCGAAGCGCCACCGGTCGCTAAGCCGCGCGCCGCAGACTCAATGGCGCTCAATGGCGAACCTCGAGGCCGACGGCTTCGCGCAGACGCTCTGCCGCGTCCTGGAGACGGGGATCGTTGCGGGCTGCTCCCGAATCCATCAGTGCGGCCAGTGCCTCGATGATGACGTTGAGTTTCTCCTGTGCGGCCTCTTCCGCGCGGCGACTGGCGTTCTCGAGCAGCACCACCAGCAGCAATGTGAGAACGCTTGCGACCGTGTGAATGGCCGTCTGCCATTCCTTGAGGTTTGCCCATAGCGGCAAGCTGACCAGCCAGACCGCGACGATGCCGGCACACACGAAGAAGAACGGCGCCTGACTGACCCGGACATATGCCATCTGGACGAATCGCTCAAACAACGAACGACGATCTCCCTGCGTGCGGGTTTTTGCGGCCTCACTACGCTCCACAACCACAATCCTAGCGACCATGCCATCGCTAGCCGGTGATGTTCTTAAGTTCCATCCGACAGAGCTCGGCGGCGCGCTTGGCGCTCTCGGAGTGGACGCGGCAGTGGCCGGGGTGACCGGCGTGGTGGCCGCACTCCACGGCGCAGCGCTCGGCGGCGGTGGCCGCTGCCTCCAGGATCGCCCTGGAATTAACGTGCTAGCAGCGGGTTCTGTCGGGCGGAAGTTGCAGGGTGGTGAGGTAGGTGATCCCGGCCTGATCGACGCAGCCGAGGTTATACAAGAAGGCGTTCTGCTGGTTTCCTTCGAAGGTCAGCAGCCGTCCGTTGAGGTAGTGGGCTAGGTCGACCGCGGCCTGGTATGGCGTGGCGGGATCATGCATTTTGTAGCTGGCGCCGATGTGAGCGCCGTTGAAGTAACCCAGGTAGGTCAGCTTGTGATCACCGAGGGCCGACCGCAGGACATCCAGGTCGCGGGCTACCTCCCCGGGTGCCGACGTTGGCGAGCACGTCAGCTCCGGTACGGCTGACGCACCCGGCGTTGTCGGCCTTCTCCTGGTTCTCCGTCCGCGTCACCCCGGCCGGTGAGGTGTCGACGTCGAGGTTCATCAGCCGTTCGGCATCCCGCTGCGCCTGGGTCCAGCACAGCACCTGCGGTTGGCTCGCGCCGACACCGCGCGGGTCGAAGCCCACGAGATCGAACCGCCGTCCCAACTCATTGTTCTTGACGTGATCGACCTGGCTGGCCGCCCAACTCATCCCAGATGCACCGGGACCACCCGGATTGATCACCAGCGAGCCGATGCGGCGCGCCGGGTCCGACGCAGGCCGGCGAAGCAGGCCGACCGTGATAGTCCGGTCGTTGGGTTTGGCGTAGTCCAACGGCACCTCGAGGTAGGAGCAGCGGGCCCTGCTCGGCCAACACCGCGGCCAGGTCGGCGCCGGTGACCAGGCGCATGTCGATAAACAGCCGGCCGTCGATCTCACCGAAGTCGTGGATCGGGATGACACGCCGCGCGGCCAACTGCGACTCTCGCCAAAACCGGGACTGAAAGTCGGCGTCGTCGGCCAGCTGGGCGGGCAGTCGCTTGACCGCCACAGTGCGCTGGCGGACGGTGTCGAAGGCCCGGTAGATCTCACCCATCCCGCCCCGACCAATCAACTCCTCAAGCCGGTAAGGCCCGAACTGCTCCGGTAGCACGCCAGGCCCTCCCCTCACCCGCTGGGCGGGGACATCGACCGCGTCCAGGATGATGCTCATCGCGTCCGCGATCGCCGATCTCATAACTGTCGACTACTACCTCCCGTTCCTGCCTCCCCTCGCGATCGTGTCTTCGCACGAGCACGCTGACTTCGTTAACGGCTCCCAGGGGAAGGCTGAGCCTCCGTTGGATGTTCGGCGTGCGCGTCTGGCCCTTGATGGTACGGGGCACGCGGAGTGCGCTGGGTGTAAACCGTCCCACTACCCGGGGTGTTGACAGCGGATCGGCCGCTTCGTGGCGATCAGCCTCCGATGCCGGGGAGCCTGGTCGGTATCAGAGTCGGGGTCGGGGTCACCTCGCTAGGCGCCGGCCGGTCGGAAGTCTTCGTTGGGCTCTGCTCAACGCCGTCACCACCGTCCGGGCTACTGGTGCTGGTAGGGGCCTCGGTGGTCTGGGTGGGGGTCTGGATAGGGGTGGGGGTCTCCGACGCCGGCGCGCCTGGGCCCCGCGGCGCGGGCGGGGTTGCTGGGTTCCGCAGGCCGGGCTGGTCAGTGACTACCTGGCCGATGGTGGTTCCCTTGCCGTTACCGCCTACGGTTCCGCCGCTGGCCCACTCGAAGCCGGTGATGACCACCATGGCCAGCACGAAGGCACCCAGCGCCCCCACGATCATCGCTCCCCAGCGCAGCCTGATGAACCGCTGGGAACGGTCCCAGGGCTGCGGTCCGTGGATGCTCTCGGTGAGCTGGTCGTCGAGGGGCGCGTTCGCCGTCGCCGAGTGGGAGCGCTCGGTCCCAGATCTCTCTCGGGAGCTCGACAACGGCCGAGTGCGCTGGGTGAGAGAGCGGACCCTCTCCCGGCTGCGCTCCAAGGAGGCCTGGTATATGGCGGTGCCTACGGTGGTGATCACGCTGGCCCCGGCGGCCCCGATGAGGGTGCCGGCGGCGCCGAGCACGGAGCCGAGCACGGCGGTGGTCACTGCAGCCAGGGCAGCTGCGGCGACGTTGGCCAGGTTCAATTCGATCTTGCGTGTGGTGTCGTCTGGGCGAGTAGGCGAGTGCGGCGCAGTCATGATCTCCGGTATGTCGGGGGTCTACTCATCAGTGGCCAATGCCCGGGACGTCGATCCTGATGCGGGCTACGTTAACCACGGGCCCGACCAAGCCCACATCGGGGTAGGCACCAGAGGGACAGCGAGTCGTACCGTCTGCCTACCGAACCCGAGGTGGTTCAGGTCGTGGAGTCCCGCGATCCAGGTGGGACAAGCCTTGGATTCCGTTCCCCCGGCCGGGTCGCGTAGTCGATCGCTCCGGCCGTCGACACTGTGACGGCCAACCGCCCGACGTGCTCGATTGCTACGGTGACGATGTCGCCGTGGGTCAGTGGGCCGACGCCGGCGGGGGTGCCGGTGAGGATGACGTCGCCGGGCCACAGCGTCATGACCGAGCTGGCGTAAGCGAGCAGTTCCGGCACCCCGTAGATCATGTCTTTGGTGCACGCGTCTTGCCGTAGACCGCCGTTCACCCAGCTGCGGATGCGCAGCCGGCCCGGGTCACCCACCTCGTCGGCGGTGGTCACTGCCGTGCCCAGTGGGGTGAATGTGTCGAAGGATTTGCGGGTGGAACGGTCCTCGCCCGACCGGACGGTGATGTCGAGTGCGCAGGTATAGCCGAAGACGTGCTCGAGCGCCCGATCCGGGGGTAGGTTACTGGCCGTGCGGCCGATGACGACGGCGAGCTCGGCCTCGTGGTCGGTGCGCTGGTCGGTGTAGGGCAACCGGATCGTGCCACCGGGTGCTAGTACCGAAGAGGGAGCTTTGAGGAAAACTCCCAGCTGTGCGACGGTGTTCTGCTCGCGCATCTCGTTGCGGTGGTCGATGTAGTTCACCGGCGCGCCCAGGATCTTGCTGGGCTGCGGCAGCGGGGCTTCTACGTCAACCTCGGCCAAGCGCCGACGGGGTGCGTTGGCGGCCGAGCCCGGTGGCGAGTTCGAGGCGATAACAGCATGGAGCGGTCCCCGGGGGTCTGGGGGATGAGAGATCCTCAGTTCGACGACGTCATCGCCGTCGAGGGCACCCAGGCGCCCGCCATCGAATACGACGAGCCGCACGACTACCTCCCCGGCGGAGTTGGATCTAGAGCCACTGTTCGCGGTACAGGCCCAGCGCTCGCAGCACCGGCTCGTCGCTGTAGGCAAACAAAACTGCATCTCGACCGGCCGCGACGCGGTGGATGTAGGGAGCCCAGCCCGGGACGACGAATATATCCTTATCCGTCCACTCCAGCCGTTGGCCATCGACTTCGGTGCTGCCCTCACCGGAGACGACATGGTAGATCGTGCTTGCGGTGTGC
Organism: Pseudonocardiaceae bacterium; assembly: GCA_035997545.1. Lineage (GTDB taxonomy): Bacteria > Actinomycetota > Actinomycetes > Mycobacteriales > Pseudonocardiaceae. Next base: position 2,317 of record DASYIL010000321.1, on the reverse strand, counting down.
CGGCGCGGCGCTCCGCGGAATCCGGCGCGTAACCGGGCGATTCGGCAGCTCATGGTGGGCATTATCGGCCCGCCAGTCCAGGGATTGCTGTATTCCAACTGGATGCCCTCGGCGGAGCTGCCCGCGGCGTCGTCGGCGATCGCGTCGAGTGCCCGCATTGTTTCGGTCCAGCGGTAGTTGCCGACTGGTGAGATATCGGTCTGTGAAAGTTGCCACACTGGGTTGAGTCGCCCGTGCAGCAGTTGCCGCGACGACAGGTCCTCGGGTCGGGTAACCGGCTGGGTTCGTTGTTCGTGAGGTTCGAAGAAACCCGCGTCGAGGGCGTTGACCAGTGGGTAGTCCAGCCCGTCGAGCCACATCATGAGCTCGTCGCCGAAGTGGGTGTGATCGTGCCAGTGCCAGCTGGGGGTGAGGAGGAGGTCGCCGGGTCGCATGGGCACGCGTTCGCCGTTCACCGTGGTGTAAGCACCATCACCCTCGATGATGAACCGGAACGCGGCAGCGGTGTGCCGGTGGGCCTGCGCGCTCTCCCCCGGCATGAGGATCTGGATCCCGGCGAAGAGGGTGTTGACGGTGGCCGGTGGCTCGGTCAGCGTTGGATTGATCAACATCAGGACGCGGCGTTCAGCCTCGTCCATCGACAATGTCCGGCTGAAGTGCAGCGCATGCGGACGCAATTGCGCGTAGTGCCACACGTGCGGCCTGGCCCGATTTTTCGGTTCCGCTGGCAGCAGGGTGCCGTAATGCCGCCACAACGGCGCGACGCTCAACTCGCGCAACACCGCGTACGAGGCGGCGCTGTCGGTGGAGTGGGCGTTGGGTGCCGGGTCGATGGTGGTCATGCATTGCCTCCGCGAACGCTCGAGGCTAGCCGGGCAACGCAGGCTGTCGACAGGCGCCGGACCAGGCTAGTTCGTCTTACCCAAGCACTATCAGGTCCGGCCTGCGAGACGACCTTTCGTCCCCTCGAGCGACCGGTGTGGATGTTGGAGTCGATAAGACGGTTGCGGAGGCGATGCCGGCATCGATCTGCTTGCTGATCGCAATCGCGTCGTTGATCGGGATCGCGAATCCCTCGCCACCGGAGGACTGGGACCCGAACCCGGTGGAGGCCGCCGTGTTGACGCCGACAACCTGTCCAGCGGTGTTCACCAGCGGGCCACCGGAGTAACCGGGCTGCAGGTTGGCTGTGACCTGGATCAGCCCGGTGAGCCGCTGAGTGCTCCCTGTTGTGCCGTCGCGGACGGTGATCGTCTGGTCGAGGGCGGAGACCGCGCCCGCTGCGATACTCGGGATGCCGCCGCGGCCACCGGCGTTGCCGATCGCCGCAATCTCGTCCCCGACCGCGACCGTGCTGGAGTCCCCGATCGAGGCGCTCTGCAAGCCCGACGCACCCTGCAACTGGAGCACGGCGATGTCATGACTGCGGTCGTGGCCGACGACCGTCGCCGGGTAGGTCTGGCCGTTGCCGACGTCGGTGACGCTAACGCTGGTGGCGCCGTTGATCACGTGGTTGTTGGTGAGCACCTCGCCGGACGAGCTGAGCACGATTCCGGTACCGGCGGCGGCGTTCTGGTGGTCCAGCCGGACGTTGATATGTACCACAGCGGGGTCGACCTTGGCCGCGAGCGCCGAGAGGCCCACCGACACCCTCGCCGCATCAGGCGACCTTGCCGGCGGCGAGGCTGCGGGCGGCGCGAGAATTGGTGTCGGTCGGGGGACGCAGTTTCCGTCTACGTTGCGGTGGTCGTTCCCATTGCAAGTCGTGGCTGAGTCCGGCGGGCTGACCTGCGGGGGGCTGGCTGCACTGGTCGGAGGGGCTGGCGGTGGCTGGGGCTGGGGTAGGGCGGTTGCCGGCGCGGGTGAAGCGGCTGCCGGCGCGGGTGGGGCGGCTTCCGCCGCGGGTGGGGTGACGGCGGGTTGGTTGAAGGTCGTTGACGGCGTTGGGGTTGACGCTGCATCTGGTGGCGCGGGAGTCGTCACCGGGTTGGCTGCCCCTGTGGTGGCCGGGTTATCACATCCTGCAAGAGCCGCGCTTCCCACGAGGAAGGCAGCCAGGGCCTTGAGGACGACGAACCGAAAGCGCGCCGCGGAAACTACCGGGAACTGAGCAGCAGTCATGTCGCCTTTCGCGATCGCCCATTCGCGGAGGAACGCTGCTTCCCGAAGGTGAACAGAAGGAGTCCAACAGTCGACGAGGGGATTTCGGCAAACCCCACAGGGGACAGCTACCACGCTCGCCACGCGGGCACCGTGCGATCATGCCGAGTTTTCTCACCACCCCGCATTTCGACGGCTACAAGGCTGTGCTTGTCCG
>DASYIL010000320.1:0-30232 GCA_035997545.1 Pseudonocardiaceae bacterium | reverse complement strand
GCGCACGATGGACCAGCTCGAATCACAACTCGGCGCCGTCGACGTCACCCTCACCACCGACGTACTGGACCAGATCGACCAAATCGTTCCACCCGGCGTCACCCTCGCCCGCGCAGACACCGGCTACCTGCCGCCAGCACTACAAGACCCCTTCCTACGCAGGCGCCGCACCAGCTGACGCCTAGCCGCCCCGGGCCGACCCGGCTGTCTCAGATGATCGTTCGAGCCCGCTGGTCAACCTTGATCGCACTACGCGGCCTGTGCCGTAGCGAGCCGAGTCCTGTGCTGCGGCTCTCACCGCGTCCTAACAGCGATCATCCCTACCAGTGCGCGCAAGGAGTGCGGAGCAGTGAGCGAACTCGCCTTGAAGGCTGGCGTCGCTAGCTCGACACCCATCGTGTGTTGCGCCAATTCGCGGGCGCAGTCCACACCCGATCGAGTGGTGGCGGCGAGCCGTCGGGAATGTCGAGCTTCCTGTCCTGGAACCTGGGCCCCCTCCCGAAGACAGCTGAATGTGAACGCGGAGAATCATGAATGCTGGCCGATTGCCCCTGTTCTGCGACACCGCCCTGGCCGAGCGCATCGAGCGGGTCGAGGCGCAGCTCGTCGCCAAGGGCAGCGAGGCCGCGCACCATCGCGCAGTGGACAGCGCGGGCTTCGTGATCCCCGTTGCCGGCGGCGTGGCGAGCTTCGCTGAAGAGGGCTCGCCGCTGAACAAGGTCGCGGGGCTTGGCTTCGGCGGCGTGCCGACCGCAGCCGCGCTCGACGAGATCGAGCGGGCCTTCACCGCTCGCGGTGCACCCGTGCAGGTCGAGCTCGCTCATCTGGTCGACCCCACGATCGGCGCCCTGCTGACCGATCGGGGCTATCGGCTGACATCGTTCGAGAACGTGCTTGGCCTTGCCCTCAAGGGCGAGCACGAGCGAGTCACGCCACCCGGGGTCGAGGTCCGGCCGAGCGGCGACGACGAGTTCGAGCCTTGGCTGGACGTCGTGGCGGATGGCTTCGCCCACCCCGACACCCAAGGGGCGCCCTCGCACGAGGAGTTTCCGCGCGAGGTCGTCGCGAGGGCCATGCGCGATCTCACGGCGGCGGCCGGCGTCATGCGCTACGTCGCGCTGCGCGACGGGGTCCTCGCTGGCGGCGCCAGCTTCCGGGTGGCGGAGGGCGTCGCCCAACTCACCGGCGCGGCGACCGCGCCCGCGCACCGCCGCCGGGGTGTGCAGACTGCGCTGCTCTCGGCCCGGCTCGCCGATGCCGCCGCTGCCGGCTGCGACATCGCCGTGATCACCACGCAGCCGGGCTCCAAGTCCCAGCAGAACGCGCAGCGCCGGGGCTTCGATCTGCTCTATACCCGTGCCATCCTAGTGAAGCTCCCAACCCGGCGGAACGCGGGACAGCGTGGCGCGCGCGGTGCCCCGTAGGAGGATCCGCCTCTGGAATGGAGGCGATGGGTTGGGCCCGGGCTCAGCAGCTGTGACTCTGCAGCAGCGAGTATGGAGGTAGCGAGTATGGAGGTGTGGTGATGCATGCAGAGACTGACCTGTGCCTCATGACGCAAGCCGGCGGTGGCCCTTGTGCGGCACGAGTCCTCGTTCGCCTTGTCGATCTCGTCCGTGACGTTTTGCAGCTCGCCCGTTCTTCGACGGCCAGACTGACAGAGTGATGAACGGCTGGGTGACCTGATGTACGTGCCAGCGCACTTTGCGGTCGACGACGCTGAGCTGCGTGAGCTGCTTACGGGTCACGGGGCGGCCGACCTGGTCGCGGGCACTCCGCAAGGCCTTGTTGCCACCCTGCTGCCATTCGTGTACGAGCCGGGTGTTGGCGAGCACGGCGCCCTGCTCGGGTATCTCGCGCGGAACAACGATCAGTGGCGTTGCGAGGTGCTGGGAGAGGTGATGGTGATCGTCCGCGGCCCGGACACCTACGTGTCGCCGTCCTGGTACACCTCGAAGAGAGAGCCTGGGCGAGTAGTCCCGACCTGGAACTACGTGACGGCGCATGTCTACGGACGGCTGGTGGTGCACGACGATCCGGCCTGGGTCGACGCTCTGGTCCGCCGACTGACCGACAAGCACGAGGCCGCAGAACCGCAGCCGTGGACGGTGGAGGACACGCCACCGGGGTTCGTCGCCGGGCAACTGCGCGCGATCGTGGGTGTCGAGGTCATGATCAGTCGGGTGGAGGCCAAGGCGAAACTGAGCCAGAACCGTCCAGCCGCAGACGTCGACGGCGTCATCTCCGGGCTGCAGGCGCGAGGTGACAGCGCCTCGGCCGCCGCAGTCTGCGCCGCCCGAAAGCGGCCCTGACCCGCCTACTCAAACGGTCGACCACCACGACTTGTTACCTCCTAAGCCCAAACCTCATCCGGGAAAGCTGCAGGCATCCCCGTGCTGGGGCACGGGTGTTCCATAAGCCCCGCCGATGAAGGTCCCCTGAGAGGGTGGCATCTGGGACACCCACATGACTAGCGATCCTTGGTCGCTAGAACTACGGCCATCGCCGGCTGGGGAAGTAGGTCTGCCCCGACTGAATGCGCTCTACTCCGTATCCAGCATGGATCACCATGCAAACCGCCGCCCAGTCATTATCGAATCGACGGCGCGCTCATCGGCATGAGCGAATATTTTCGATCTCCCGACTGGACGCCGCGAGTGGCGCCAGGACACAAAACGTCAGTCAAAGCTCAACGTTTATTCAATGGCGATGCAAGAGGGTCGCGCGGTGGTGCCAAGCGAGTTCGAGTGCCTGGACGGTGTGGAGGTGAGTTACGGCGGACTGTTCGGCGCCGCCGCAACTCACCTCGATTGTCGGTTATCGACTAAGCGGCTGAGTGCGCTTGATCGAACGCCTGCTGGATCGACGCCGGGATCCTGCCCCGATTGCTGATGTTGTGGCCGTGCTGGCGGGCCCACTCCCGCACAGCTCGGGTTTTCTCGCCGGACTGCCGACCGCCATTAGGCCCGGCGCTACGGGTGCGGCGACCGTTGCTGCTTCTGCTGCCCTTGACCTTCCGGGCGCTTTCGATGAATCCGCCGATGGCAGACTTGAACTCTGCGATGTTCTCAGCGGATAGGTCGATCTCGTAGTTGGTGCGATCGACAGCGAACGTGAATGTCCGCTCGGCGGGTGATCCGTCGATGTCGTCGATGAACTCGGTGATTACCTGCTGCGCCATGTTGGGGGTTCTCTCCTCGGAAACACTATGTCTGGGGTTGCCGCGCGACTGGGGCGCCCTTACGCTGCGGTACCCCTGTTCTATCACACGCGCACACCGGGTGTTAATTCCTGTACCGTGCCAGAACTTGATGCGAGGCCTTGACCAGGTGTTTCTCTGACCTGGTTAGGCTGCACGCCGGTACTCGTTGATCAGTCGGCCGAGGGCTCGGTGACGTGGATCGGGGCGTCGAGGCGGGTCACGGTGGCGGGATCGTGGGTCGGTGGATGCTGGCCCAGGCTCTGGTGTGGCCGGTGGTTATTGGAATGGCGGATGTACTGATCAAGAACAGTGTGGGCGTGTCGCGTATGGTGAATCAGCATCCGGTCGGTGCATTGGGCGCGGGCGCTGCCGACGAACCGTTCCGCGTAGCAGTTCGCCCGGGGCGTGCGGGGAGGAATCTTGACGATGTCGATGCCTTCGGAGTTGAAGACGGCATCGAAGGCATCGGTGAATTTCGAGTCCCGGTCGCGGATCAGAAATCGGAAGGCGCTGACCTGGTCACCGAGGTCCATCAGGAGGCCATCAGGAGGGCGCTGTCAAGTTGGTCGCTGTGCTGGGGTCAGCTTCAGATGGATCACTATGGACGGGTGGACGCCGCCTCGTCATCGCGCGTGCTGATCACCGACAAGCCGAGCAACGCCCCCGGACGCCGACACGACCTGCATCGGCCAACCCGATCCACCGGATGGGCAGCCAACAGCGCATCCAACGCCACGCTTGCTCGGCAGCCCACCGAGCCGAGCGCGCCATCGGACTCGGACTCCACCGCAGCCCGCACAGCGCCACGCAGCATCCCTCGCAGTTGGTCATGGCTGGTCTGATGCACACTCATGGCATGTTCTGCTGTTGCTGGCATCATCATCGTCTTCCTGCGCTCGTGCCTCCGGTTGCCGGTGGCCACCGGGGTGGGCCAACGGGGCCCGCTGCCAACGGATCTCTCGCTGGCGTGATCAGCTAACCGCTGCCGCGGCCTGTCCGGCAGGGTGTGCAGGGGTGGTGAGGGATAGCGCAAAATCCTTGACCGCGTGCGAGACCGTGACAGTGCGAACCGATGAAGCGGGCGAAGCGAAGGGAAAAACCAGGGATGACCAGGCGGGACATCACCATCCGCGGGAACCTCGTCGAGTTCCGGCCCCGACGATTCTGGACCACAACCGCAGGCCACTACACAACCCACTCCGGCACTGATCCACCGTATCGCCTGGGCGGGTCGGAACTATCAGGCAGGGTCACGTCGCGGAGTGCGCTTGCCCGACGGCAGTCCGCGCTCAAACAGCCATTACGGCCGGCGAGCGCCCCGCCGTGGCGGCGTTAGTCGGGTACGCGCAGCAGATAGTCGCCGGCGTCGTCGTCCCACTCCATGGCGATCAGGTCACGCGCGCGAGCCGCCTTGGTGAAGGACAGGAAGCTATTGAAGCCGTAGCGCTTCTCGCTGAAGTCGGCTAGACGTTTGCGCAGCTGATTCTTGAGCCCGCTCAGCTGGGGCGGCGCGCCCGACGCCTGCAGCTCATGGACGACGTCTACGAGCAGCTGGAAGGCGTCGTCGTCGGCCGAGTCGTCCTCGGGGAACGTCACCTCGGGGTCACCATGCGCCGATCCCCGGCGCAGCTCCACGACACGCTGGCTGTCGAGGTGGCGGAGCAGCTCGCCGAACCCCCGGAACCCCTGGTCGGCCTCGTCGAAGGTGGGGTCCTTGCGCAGGACCGCCCGCTTGAGCATCGACGCGCGCACGGGCCCGTCGGCGTGGCGCTGCAAGCCGGCGAGGGTGCGCGCCACAAGTGCGCCGACGTCGCGCTCCTCGTCCGCCGCGACCACCTCCTCGACCGGGAACGGTGGGATCTCGACCGAGCCCGACGGCGTCGACACCCCCACCGCGGGTGGCGTGGCACCGGACTGGCGGACGCGCCCCCTCCCTCGCCGTGAGCCGTGCGACAGGTCGACGCCGGGCAGGCGGTCGTAGAACAGGAACTCGTCGCAGGCGGGCGGCAACAGGGCCGACGTCGACGACTGCACGCCGATGCCGATAACCCGCTTGTCGAGCTCGCGCAGCTTGTGCACAAGCGGGGTGAAGTCGGAATCTCCCGTGCCAATGGCGAACGTCGTGATGAACCCGCGCTCGTACGCGAGCTCGATCGCATCGACGGCCATCTTGATGTCAGCTGCATTCTTCCGCAACCCACCGATGCGCTGGGGAATCTCGATGAGCTCGACGTGCGCCCGGGCGAGCAGCCGGCGGTCGGCGTCGAAGTACGACCAATCGGCGTAGGCTCGGCGCACCACCACACGCCCCCGCTCGGCTAGCGCGTCGGCCACCGGGCCGAAGTCGAAGGGCGAGACCCCCAACCCGTCGCGCGCTCCGATCGCGAGGTTCTCATAGTCGATGAACAGGGCGATGCGTTCGTCGTCGTTGGCCACTGCGCGGCTCCCAGGGCTGGTCCAGCCCGCAGCGTACGGCCCGAAGGGCGCGCAGCGGTGCGTGCGCCCGCGTCGACCCGTCCGGCTTCCGCTCGTTGTAGGGGGCACCGGCGCGGAGCGAGGCGTGCGTGCCCCGTCGCGGCACGCACGCCTCGCGGGAACGGACCGGGTGCGGTAACCATGCACGCATGGCCGACCTTGGCGAGTACCGCCGGCGGCGGGATCCGCGGCGCACCCCCGAGCCGGTGCCCGCCGAGGACCCACCCGCCGGGACCGGTGGGGACCGCTTCGTCATCCAGGAGCACCACGCGCGGCGGCTGCACTACGATGTGCGCCTCGAGCGCGACGGCGTGCTGGTCTCCTTCGCCGTGCCCAAGAACCTGCCAACGCAGCCCGGCGACGTCCGGCTGGCAGTGCACACCGAGGACCACCCGCTGGAGTACCTGACCTTTCACGGCGAGATCCCGAAGGGCGAGTACGGCGCCGGTTCCATGACGATCTGGGACAGCGGCCGCTACGAGACCGAGAAGTGGACCGATGACGAAATCGCGGTGTCGCTGCACGGGGAACGCACCAGCGGGCGGTTCGTATTCTTCGCCCACGGCGATGGCCGGGACTGGATGGTCCGCCGACGCTCCGAACCGGACGCCACGCCGCCAGCGCCAGCTGAGCCGGTGCACGCGCCGACCGTCACTGTCGAGGGCCGCCGGCTCAAATTGTCCAACCTCGACAAGGTGCTCTACCCAGCGATCGGGTTCACCAAAGGCGAGGTGATCGACTACTACACCCGGATCGCTCCGGTGCTGCTGCGCTACCTCGCCGACCGGCCGGTGACGCTGCGCCGCTACCCCGACGGGGTCGACGGGCAATCCTTCTTCGAAAAGAACGTCCCCCGGCACGCCCCGGACTGGGTGCGCACCGTCGAGCTACCCACCCCGGGCAGCACCAAGGGCTCGGCGACCACCCACTTCGTCGTCGTGGACGACCTGGCCACTCTCGTGTGGCTGGCCAACCTCGCGGTGCTCGAGCTGCACGTTCCGCAATGGACGGTGGGTCCGCAGGGTGCCCAGCACCCACCGGACCTGCTGGTCTTCGATCTCGACCCGGGGCCGCCGGCCACCGTCGTGGAGTGTTGCCGGGTGGCCGAGCGGGTCCGCACCGTGCTGGAGCGCGACGGGCTGACCGGATATCCGAAGACCAGCGGCGGCAAGGGCCTGCAGGTCTACGCGCCGGTACGGGTCCGCGACCCGGAGCGGACCTCAACCTACGCCCGAACAGTGGCCGAGCAGCTCGCCGGACAGACCCCGCAGCTCGTGGTGTCCCGGATGGCCAAGTCGGCCCGCACCGGCAAGGTGTTCATCGACTGGAGCCAGAACAACCCGGCCAAGACGACGGTGGCGCCCTACTCGCTGCGGGCCCGGGAGCGGCCGACGGTGTCCACTCCGCTGGACTGGGACGAGGTGCGCCACTGCCGGCAGCCTTCTGACCTGGTGTTCACCGCGCCGGAGGTGCTGGCTCGCGTGCAGCGCATGGGTGATTTGTGGGCGGGGACCCGGGAGCCGGGACGACCGTTCTGCTGATAGGTCACCTGATCCTCATCTCCCTTGCCTGGCGCGGACATCGCCGGCGGCGGCGGTCGTGCTGCTCGTTGCGGGCGCGCTTCCGCGAGGCCAGGGCCGTAGCCGTCTACCGGTAATCTCGGGCCTTTGTGCAGGCAGCCGGCTTCTGGTGTGCCGCTGCTGCTAAACGGCGCTAGCCTTCGGGTACGTCCTGGCAGCGACAGGATGTCACGCGAGAGAGGCTGGGCCGTGTACCGGTACTTGTGGTCGTGCCCTCTTTATCATGATTATCCGCGTGCAGATTCAGCACGCATCCCGGATCTATCGCGGGCCACGCAGGTCCGCTGAGTGGAGGAGATGTCATGAATCACGAAGCCGCACAGACCGCCTTCCGCAGCTGCACTCAATGGCGTAAGGCGAGCTACTCGTGGATCGAGGGCGTAGAATGCGTGGAGATCACCACTGAGCTGACCGGGTGGGTTGGTGTCCGGGACAGCAAGCTCGGTGCCGACACCCCGGTGCTGGTCTTTACTACCGCGGAGTGGCGGACGGTGCTGGCCAGCGCCCGCGCCGGCCAGCTGGACGTCTGACTGACCGCTGAGCAGCCCAGCGACCGCCGGCGCCCCAGCAAAGGGGCGAGGAGATCTCGCCATCCTCGCAGCCGGCGGTTCGCCCTAGCCTTGATCTCCTAGCGGTCCGTTTACTCGCGAGCGCGACCGCCGCAGCCCTATGTGCCGGTAGGATTTGCCTGCGTCACGCTCGCGCTCACGTGATGTTCCTCCTGCTGGCGGTCATCACCTTGGTGCGGCTCGCGGTGAATCAGCCCAGTCTCGCGATCTCCATCTACGCGCTGATCCCGATCGTGCTGGCCGCGTTCTGGTTCGAGCTGCGCGGCGCGCTGATCACCGCGGCCGCGGCGTCGCTACGGTGTGGCCGCGGCACAACACCTCGATCGCGACGACCCTGGACAGGAACTCGGCGAACCATAGCGGCCACACCGGAACCGGGCGCGGCGGCTGCTCGGGTCGGGGCCGGCGGAACCACCGCCACACCGTGACCAATAGCGAGTGACCAGCCCACACTCCCGGCATATCCGCAGCTAGCGCACGCGCTGTTCGCATCAGGTGCACACCGTATCCACCACACGGCGTAGGTGGACTACCGCCGATGACGGAGGTCCCGGTGGGCGCGTGATGCGACTGTCGGTACAGCACAGATCCACAGTGGGGGGGGATTGTGGCTGAACGCCGGCTTGCGCTTGCGATCAACGGGCGGGAGCGACTTCTGGAGAACCGGCTGGTGCCATTCTCCCTACCGGACGCCCAACCTGTCGCCGGGAACGCACCCGCCCGATTGGGGCCTGTCGCTATCGTAGGTCTCGGGTATGTCGGGCTGCCGACGGCGTTGGCGCTGCTGGGCCGCTCGTCGTGGATCACCGGCTTCGACATCAGCGACGACCGCCTGCGCGCTATCGAGTCCGGCGACGTCGACCTCTCCGACCTCGACCAGGTGCGGCTGGCCGCGGCGAACGGCGATGAGAGTTTCCGGCTCACCAGTGACAGCGCCACGCTGGCCGATTCCGACGCGGTGATCGTCTGCGTTCCCACCCCGGTGGACTCCCACCACATCCCGGATCTGACCGCACTGCAGCGCGCCTGCCAGACCGTCGTCGAGCACGCCCACCAGGGACAGACGATCATCCTGACCTCGACCAGCTTCGCCGGCACCACGCGCCAACTGCTCGTCGAGCCGCTCCAGGCGCGCGGCCTGATCGTAGGCGAGGACGTCTACGTCGCCTTCAGCCCGGAACGCATCGACCCCGGCAACCCCGACCACGTCCAACGGGAGACGCCTCGGGTGGTGGGCGGCGCCACGGCCGAGTGCAGCGACCGGGCCGCGCGGGTGATCAGGCAGTTGACTGACTCGGTGTATCTGGTGACCTCTCCAGAGGCCGCCGAGCTGACCAAGCTCTACGAGAACATCTTCCGCGCGGTCGCCCTCGCGTTGGCCAACGAGTTCGCCGACGTGTGCGGCACGCTGGGGCTGGATCCGATCGAGGTGACCCTGGCGGCCGCGACCAAGCCCTACGGCTTTCTCGGGGTGTTCCCCGGACCGGGGGTGGGCGGGCACTGCATCCCGTGCGATCCGCACTACCTGCTGTGGCAGTTACGCGGGCGCAACCGGCCGACGCCGCTGATCGAGCAGGCCATGCGGTCGATCCACGCGCGTCCCGCCCGCGTCGTCGAGCGCGCCGCCGAGGTGCTCGCCGCCGACGGCCGCCCGCTCGCCGGTGCCAGGGTGATCGTGGTCGGGGTCAGCTACAAGGCCGGGGTCTCCGACATCCGGGAATCGCCGGCGCTGCCGATCATCGACGGGCTCGCCGAGTGCGGCGCTGACGTCCGGTACCACGACCCGCTGGTGCCGGCGATCCAGACACCGCAACGGCGGTCGATGCGCAGCGTGGCAGCACCCGGCGGTGCCGGCTGGGACCTAGCAGTCATCCACGTACTGCACCCCGGGACCGACTACGAGTGGATCCGGGACTGCCCGCGCGTTCTCGACGCGACGTACCAGTTCGACGGCGCTACGCAGCGCAGCGTGGTGTGAGGACCGGCTCCGATGACCTACCCCCCGCCCGCCCAGATGGCGACGACACAACTGGATACCTCGATACCGGCAGTCATTTTCAAGCTCGACCGCAACGTCATGCACCACGGCGCCCTCGGTGCAATCCGCAGCCTTGGGCGCCTGGGCGTGCCGGTCTACGGCGTGCACGAGAACCCGTTGGCGCCAGCGGCCCACTCCCGATACCTGCACGGCCGATGGACGTGGCGGCCCTCCGCCTGCGACGTCGACCAGGTACGAGCCGGGTTGATGACGCTCGCGGAGCGGATCGGCCGTCGCGCCGTGCTCATCCCCACCGATGACGCCGGCGCGATCTTCCTCGCCGAGCACGGCACCGACCTGAGGCAGGCATTCCTGTTCCCTGACCCGCCCGCGGGCCTGCCCCGCCAGCTGGCCGGCAAATACACCTTGCACCAACTGTGCCGCGAGCTCGACGTGCCCGACGTGGCGGCGACGCTGCCGCAATCCCTCGCCGATGCGCAGGACTTCACCGACCGGGTCGGGTTCCCGCTGGTCGCCAAGCTCGCCACCCCGTGGTTGACCAGCGGTATGCCGGGGCTGCGGAGCACCTCGGTGATCCGCACCCGGGACGAACTCGTAGCCGCCTACCAAGCCTGCGCCGGGCGCAACAGCACCGCCCTGATGCTGCAGGAGTACATCCCGCGCCGCCCTGGCCAGGACTTCTTCTTCCACGGTTACGGTGACGCCCGCTCGCGCTGCCGGACCGGGTTCGTCGGGATCAAGGAACGCTCATACCCGGCGCACACCGGGCTGACCAGCCTTGGGCGCTGGGTGGACAACCCGGAGCTGCACCGCCAGGCCACCGAACTCGTGGAGCGGCTGGGGTTTCGAGGCATCGTCGACCTCGACTACCGGCAGGATCCCCGCGACGGCCAGTACAAGCTGCTGGACTTCAACCCGCGACTGGGTGCGCAGTTCCGCCTGTTCCACGACGCTGCCGGGGTCGACGTGGTGGTGGCGGCGCACCTGAACCTGACCGGCCGTGACGTCCCGGCAGTCTTGCCACGCATCGGACGCAGCTTCCTCGTCGAGAACTACGACCCGATCGCAGCGCTGCGCTACCGGCGTCACGGCCTCGATCTGACGTCCTGGGTGGCGTCGGTGCGCGGGGTCGACGAGCTGGCCTGGTTCGCCCGTGATGATCTCACCCCGTTCGGGCTGATGTGCCTGCGCATGGGGTGGCGGGCGATGACCCGACCGCTGCGGGTGCGCGGCGGTCGCGCCGACATTCCCGCGCCATCCCGCTCGGAACCACCCCGCTACCGGCCAGGCCGTGGCGCACCGCGGCACTCACCACCACCGCAACCACCCGCACGGAAGGCGCTGACATGAACGACCCGGTCGACGTTGCCATCGTAGGCGCCGGCCCCTACGGCCTGTCGCTTGGCGCCCACCTGCGCGCCGCCGGCGTCCCCTTCCGCCAGTTCGGACTGCCGATGCAGTTGTGGCGTGAGGCGATGCCCCGCGGCATGTTCCTCAAGTCGCAGGGGTACGCCTCCAACCTGTCCGACCCGGCCGCGACGCACACCCTGCGCGCGTTCTGCGAGGCCAGCGGCCGAGACTACGCGGACTACGGGCTCCCGGTACCGCTGGAGACCTTCGTGGCATACGGCGACTGGTTCCAGCGCGCCGAGGTTCCCCACCTGGAAGAGCTGATGGTCAGCGACGTGACCCAGGCGGGCGGGCACTTCGACCTCACCCTGTCCGACGGGAGCAGCGCGCGGGCCCGCAAGGTCGTCGTGGCCACCGGGGTGCAGCACTTCGCCCACCTGCCCGGCACCCTGGCCGAGCTGCCGGCCCAGAAGTGCACGCACACCTCCGCACACGATGACCTCAGCGTCTTCGCCGACCGCGAGGTCGCCGTCGTCGGCGCCGGCCAGTCCGCGCTGGAATCGGCTGCCCTGCTGCACGAGTGCGGAGCCCGGGTCACGGTGCTCGCCCGAGCACCGGGTGTGGTGTGGAACGGAGATCCGCTGGCCACCCAGCGGTCGGTGCGGCGGCGGCTGCGGGAACCCGAGGCGCCGCTGGGCTCGGGTTGGTCCACCTGGTTCTACTCGACACAGCCGAACCTGTTCCGCCGGCTGCCGGTCGCCCGGCGAGTACGGACCGCCCGGACCGCACTCGGACCGGCCGGCGCCTACTGGCTGCGCCAGCGGGTGGAAGGCAAGATCCGCACGCTGGTCGAGCACTCGGTGCGGTGGGCGGAGCCCGAGCGCTGGGGTGTGCGGCTGGGCGTGCGGGTCAGCGGCGGGAGCTTCAAGGAGATCACCGCCGAGCACGTCCTGGCCGCCACCGGATACCGCACCGATCTGGACCGGCTGACGTTCCTGGATGCGCGGCTCCGATCGAGGGTGCACACCTTGGCGGGTAGTCCCGACGTCGGTCCGGACTTCCAGTCGTCGGTGCCGGACCTGTATTTCGTCGGTCCAGCCGTGGCCCCGACCTTCGGGCCGGTCATGCGGTTCGTCTACGGGGCGGCCTACGCGGGACGCACGGTGACCAGCTCGCTCACCACCACCCGCGGGCCGGGAATCGCCGTGGGAGCCCGCCGGTGACCACCACGCTCATCGTGCCGGGATCAACGACCCCGGTCATAGCGGGTGCTCCCGTTAACGGCCCCATAGCGGGTCCCGGCGCGCGGTTGGGGCGGCACGCACCGGTGGCCGTGCTCCCGATGGTCGACATCGTCGGCCTCGCCACGGCCGGTCTGCTGGCGGGGGCGTCGGCGTGGTGGGCAACGACGTATGCCTGCGCAGTGCTGGTGCTGCTGACCGCTGACGGGCAACACCGGCTCCGGATCTGCCGGCGGATCTCCGACCAGGTGCCGCGGACAGTGGCGGTGACGGCGATACCGCTGCTCGCCGTACTGCCGTGGGTCGGGTACGCCGAGGGGCTGCGGCTGGGGTTGCTCTCGACCGCGTCGCTGGTCACCCTGCGCGCCGGGGCCTGTGCCGCACTGAAGTCCGCACACCGCCGCGGGCGGCTGCTCGAGCCGACGCTGATCGTCGGCACCGGCGCCACCGCGGTGCGGGTCGTGGAACTACTCGGCAACCACCCGGAACTCGGGTTGGTGCCCCAGGGGTTCCTCGACAGTCGACTCGCCGAGCAGTGCCTCCCCCTCCCGCTGCTCGGCGGGCCGGCGGAGCTGGCCGACGTGGTCACACGCCACGGCATCCAGCGAGTCATCGTGTGCTTCCCCGCCACCCAGGATGCGGACCTGGTGCCGGTGCTGCGGGCCGCCCGACCGTTACCTGTGGACGTCTGCGTGGTGCCGCGGCTCTACGAGCTTGGTGCCGCGCTGCCTCGCGGTTATCTCGACGAGCTGGGCGACATTCCGCTGGTACCGCTGCGCCGGCTCGGACACGGGCGGCTCGGTGCCCTCACCAAGGCTGCCTTCGATGTCGTGGGCGCAGCAGCACTGCTCGTCGCTGTCGCACCGCTGCTGTTGGCCCTTGCGGTCGCGGTCCGGCTGCACAGTGGCCGCCCCGCGCTGTTCCGCCAGACCCGCATCACCCGGTCCGGCACGACGATGGAGCTGGTCAAGCTGCGCTCCATGATCGACCACGCCGACTCTGACACCCGCTGGAAGGTGCTGCCCGAGCAGACCACCCCGCTCGGTCGATGGCTGCGTACCACCCACCTCGATGAGCTCCCGCAGCTGATCAACGTGCTGCGCGGCCAGATGTCCCTGGTGGGACCCCGGCCAGAACGGCCGTACTTCGCGGCGCACTTCGCCCGCCAGATTCCGCGGTACGCCGACCGGCACCGGATGCGGGGCGGACTGACCGGGTGGGCCCAGGTGCACGGGTTGCACGGAGACACCTCAATCGCCGACCGGGTCCGCTTGGACAACCACTACATCGAGTACTGGTCTCCCTGGATGGACCTAGTGATCTTGGTTCGCACTCTCTGCGCCCTGGTGTCAGGAACCGCAGCGTCAGGAGGAAGACGGTGAAGGTTCTCCACGTGATCACCGGGCTAGGCGTCGGAGGCGCGGAGCTGCAGCTGCGGTCAGTGCTGCAACACACCCGCCACCAGTCCGACGTCGTGACGCTCTACAACCCCGGTGCGGTGGCCGAGATGATCTCCGGGGATGGAGTGCGGGTCCGCGACCTGGGGATGACCCGCAACACCGAACTATCCGCGCTGCTGCGGCTGACGCAGCTGATCCGCGCCGGCAGCTACCACGTGGTGCACGCTCACCTGTACCGGTCCTGTATTTACGGCCGGTTAGCGGCCCGGCTGGCCGGCACGCCGGTGGTGGTGACCACCGAGCACTCCATCGGCGAGACGCACCTGGAGCGCAGGCGGATGACGCTGGGGGTGCGCGCCCTGTACCTCGGCACCGACCTGTGCTCCGACGCCACGATCGCGGTGTCCGCCGCGGTGGCGCACCGGCTGGCGAAGTGGGGCGTGACGGCCCGGAAGATCGAGGTTATCCCCAACGGACTCGACTTCGGTCGGGTCGCTTTCGACGCCGACGCCCGGGACCGGATCCGCGGCGAGTTCGGCCTCCCCCTCGACGCCTACGTCATCGGCGTGCTGGGCCGGCACGACCCGATCAAGCGGTTCGACCTCGTGATCCGGGCTGCGGCGCCGCTGCTCGACGATCAACACCGGCTGCTGATCGTCGGCGACGGCCAGAGCCGGCCCGAGCTGGAGGCCGAGGCGCACCGCGAGGGCGTCGCGGATCTCGTGACCTTCGCCGGTGAACGGCATGACGTCGCCGCGATGCTGTCCAGTCTGGATCTGTTCATCGCGTCCTCGGAGCAGGAGACATTTGGGCTGTCGGTGCTCGAGGCCCTGGCCAACGGGATACCCGCGCTCTACACCACCTGCCCGGCGCTGGACGGCATCACCACCGAGCGGGCCCGTCAGGTGCCCGGCGAGGAGGAGGGGCTGTGCCGGGAGATTGCCGCCGAACTGGCCGGCGGGCGCCGCCCCCGCGAGGACGTGCCGGCCATCCGCGAGCGGTACGGCATCGAGGCGGTCACCCGCCAGATCGACGACCTCTACGACCGGCTCATGGCGCGCAAACAGCCCCACTACCGACCGGGCGTCTCCCGGGCCCTGCCCGATCCCATCGGGCCAGACCCCATCGGAGGGAACCGATGAAAGCGCTGATCACCGGTGGAGCCGGCTTCATCGGCTCCCACCTGGCCGAACACCTGCTGGACGCGGGCCATCAGGTCGTCGTGCTCGACGACCTGACTACCGGCCGGCTGGAGAACCTGTCGCCGGCCATCGGTCACCCCCACTTCCGATACGTGCGCGGCTCGGTGCTGGACAGGGCGCTGGTCGACGCGCTCGCCAGCCAAGTGGACACGATCTTTCACCTCGCCGCGGCGGTCGGGTCGTTCGTCATCCGGGATCAGACGTTGCAGAGCCTGCGCACCAACATCCACGGGACGGAGAACGTGGTTGACGCGGCGCACCGCAACGCAGCCCGGGTCCTGATCGCCTCGAGCAGCGAGGTGTACGGGAAGAACACCAAGATCGGGCTGCGGGAGGACGATGACCGAGTGGTCGGCTCGCCGCTGCTGCACCGCTGGTCCTACTCCGAGGCCAAGGCGGTGGACGAGAGCCTCACCAGCGCCTACGTCACCGAGTTCGGCCTGCGGGCGGTGATCGTCCGGCTGTTCAACACGGTGGGCCCCCGGCAGACCGGGCGCTACGGCATGGTCATTCCCCGGTTCGTCACCCAGGCTCTGGCCGATGAACCGCTGACTATCTTCGGAACGGGCCTGCAGGTGCGCTGCTTCTGCCACGTGCACGACGTCGTACCGGCGCTAGTGGCGCTCGTGGAGCACAAGGAGGCGTACGGCACCGCCGTCAACCTCGGCAGCGCCGAGCAGGTGTCCATCGCCGACCTCGCGCAGCGGGTGATCGCGCTGACCGGCTCGGCCAGCGACACCGTCCACCTGTCCTATGCAGAGGGCATCGGCCCGGGATACGAGGACCTGCAGCGACGCGTCCCGGACTGCACCAGGGCGCGGGAGCTGATCGGTTTCCGGCCGGTCCGGACGTTGGACGACATCCTCCGGGCAGTGATCGCGGAGCAGCTCGTGCCTGGGCTGGCGCCAGCAGCGGTGCGTTGATGAGCACCAGCATCGTGCGGACTGGCTCACACCGTCTCGGTGGCGCATCGCCGGGCGCCAATACGGCGGGAAACAGTAGGGCGGGACACGAGTCCGCCCCCGGGCAACAGTCGAGGAGGCGAGGCGCTCTGACCGGGTCGGTGTTCCTCATCCTGCTGGTCGTCGGAGCGGTGCTGGTCGTGAGTCCGCGGATGTTCATGCCGGGCCCTGCGCCGTCCACCCTCGTGGTGGGCTCGCTGCCGTTCTGGAATCTCACCGAGGGCCCGAACGTCGTGGTGGCGAATCGGGGCAGCTTCAACGAGGTCTCCCCGTGGATCTACGGGATCGCGGGCAACGGTCAGATCGTCGCGCAGGTGCCCGAGCGGGCGGCCGAGACTGCGGCGGGCATGGATCAGCTGCGCAGGTCGGGGATCCCGTTGGTCCCGACGATCGCGAACGTGACCAACGGCCGGTGGGCCTACGAACCGGTCGCGAACATGCTGCACGATCCCGCCGCGATGGAGCAGCACGTAACCGACATCGTCGCGCTGGTACAGCGGGAGGGCTACGCCGGGATCGACATCGATTACGAGGATCTGCGGGCCACCGACCGGGAGGCGTTCACCACCTTCGCGACCCGCCTGAGTGAGGCGCTGCACGCCCACGACAAGGTCCTCTCGATCGCCCTGTTCGCCAAGACCTCCGACGCTGGCGAAGACCAGCGCAACGTCGCGCAGGACTACGCAGCGATCGGGCAGGCGGTCGACGAGGTCCGGTTAATGGCGTATGACTACCACTGGTCCGCGTCGGGCCCCGGACCGGTCGCGCCGATCACCTGGGTCCACCAGGTGCTGGACTACGCCAAAACCCAGATCCCCGCCAACAAGATCGTGCTGGGGGTGCCGGTCTCCGGCTTCGACTGGGTGGATGGCAAGGGCGAGCCGGTGAGCTGGCTGCAGTGTTTCGGACGCACTAGGGCCTTCAACGCCACCTTGGAGTACGACCGGCTCAGCCAGTCGCCGTCGTTTAAGTACACCGACGCCCAAGGCCGGGCGCATGAGGTCTGGTTCGAGAACGCCGAGAGCACCACGGCCAAACTCGAAACGGCGAAAACCGCCGGGATCCGCGGCGTCTACCTGTGGATGATCGGCGGGGAGGACGACCGAACCTGGGCGCAGCTGCACCAAATCCTGCCCGTGGAGACAACGCAGACTCCCGGTACTGACAAGGCGCCCCGCTGATGTCCTGGTGGTCGGTGGCGATCCTCGTCTTCGGCGCGAACTTCGCGCTGTGGGCCACTATTGGCCTAGGGCGGCTGATCGAGGAGAAATGGACGAAAGACCCCAGCCGCAGCTCTCGCGGTGCCAGTCTCTCGATGACCGTGCAGGACGTGGCCGTACTCATCCCGGCGCACAATGAGGAAATGGTCATCGAGAGCAGCATTGCGGCGATCGCTGCCCTGGTCCCGCGCGAGAACATCCACGTCGTCTCCGACGGCTCCACCGACCTGACGGCCGAGCTGGCCCGCCGGGCCGGGGTCAACGTCATCGAGACGCGCACCAATGTCGGCAAGGCCGGTGCCCTGGAGGAGGCGATCGACCGTTTCGGGCTGGTCGAACGGTTCCCCATCGTGCTGCTGTTGGATGCCGATACGGCCATTGACCCGGGCTACTTCGACGCCGCCCTACCCTACTTCAACGATCCCTCGGTGGTCGCGGTGGCCGGCGCGGTCCGGACCCACTGGCATGAACGCGGCCTGTCCCTGATCGGCAAGGCGCTGGTGTGCCACCGGCAGCGCATTTACGCGATCACCCAGCGGCTGCTGAAGTTCGGCCAAACCTGGCGGTACACCAACGCCACGCACATCGTGCCCGGTTTCGCCAGCATGTACCGCACGGCGGTGCTGCCTCGAATTGAGATGAACCCGCCTGGCCTGGTCATCGAGGACTTCAACATGACCTTCGAGGTCTACCAGCAGCGGCTGGGCAAGGTGGCGTTCACGCTGGGCGCCGTCGCGGTGACCCAAGATCCCGACAACCTTCGCGACTACGTCCGGCAGACCAAACGCTGGGTACTGGGACTGTGGCAGACGGTGCGACGGCACCCGCCACGGCTCAGCCTGTTCACCGCCATGCTCACGCTGCTGCTCCTCGAGCTGCTGACCAGCAGCCTGTTCTTCGTACTGCTGCCGTTCCTGGTGGTCATACTTGCGGTGCCGGCGGTGTACTCCGCGGCGTTGACGTGGCCTGGGATGGCACCGGTCTATGACGCGGTCACCGCGCACATGAGCCTGCAGGTACTGCTGATCGGCGTGGTCGGTGCCGACCTCGTGCTGACGTGCATCGTCGCGCTGATCGAGCGCCGGGTGCGCTTTCTCGCCCTGTGGTTATTCTTCCCGTTCCTTCGGGTGCTCGACGCCGCGATCTCACTGTATGTATTGCCGCTGGCCTGGCTGAAGTCCACCGGGAGGTGGACCAGTCCGGCCCGCCGCCTGATCGAGGCCCGGCAGCCAGGACTTGCCAACCCGGTGACACTGGCGCCGACGGGAGCATCGGCGTCAGCGAGGGCATCGGCGGCGGCGGGGGCATCGGATTGAGAGCCTTACCAGATCACATTACTGAGATCGGGTGTTGCCGCCCGGAGATACCGCCGGGCACAGTTGCACCCGTGACGTTCTTGCGAGTTCTCCTCGTCGACAGTCACGCGATGCTGACCGATGCCCTGGCCGTCCAGTTGTCGACCGCCGACGATTTGTGGGTGGTCGGTAGCTGCACGCCCGACGATCCGCGCCTGACGGATATCGTCCGCACGCTGCGTCCCGACGTGATCACCACCGAGATCGGGCCCGCGGCGGTCGCGACCGGTGGGATGGTGCGCAAGCTCAGCGCCGCCTGGCCGGTGGCACACCTGGTCATCCTGACCAGCAGCGACGACAGCGCCCACGCCGTCGCAGCGGCCCGGGCCGGCGCCGCCGCCTGGGTGCCCAAGAAGAGCTCGTTGGATCACCTCCTGAAGGTCCTGCGCGCCGTACCGCTCGGTCACGCCTACTACCCACCCCGGCAGCTGGGCGTGGTGTTGCGCGAACTGCGCAACGACGTGCGTCGCGCCCGCGACTACAGCGCGCGGCTCGACGTGCTCAGCCACCGGGAGCGCGAGGTCCTGCTGCGCATGGTGGATGGCAAGCCGGTGAGCCAGATCGCCACCGAGTCCGTGGTGTCCCCCAGCACCGTCCGGACTCACGTCCGCAGCATCCTCACCAAGCTGGGGGTGCGCAGCCGTCTTGAGGCGGTCAGCGTTGCTCGCGCCGCGGGTCTTCAGCCGGTCGACGACCCAGCCTGAAGGGCCAGATGAGACTCGGCCTGACCGGGCCAGATGACTTCACCGCCGACCCACCCGTGAACCGGGAGCATCGCGCAATGCCACGGTCGCTGGTGTTGCTGGTCCTGCTTGGGCTCGTCTCCGGGTGCTCGATCGGCGGCCCGGGCACCCCCATCGACACCGGTGTCCCCACCGGCAGCTCCACGGCACCACTGCGCGCCCCGGCGACACCCGAGATCCGGGTCGACGTGGTGGCTGCGGGGCTGGAGCACGTGTGGGACATCGGATTCCTCCCCGGCGGCTCGGCGTTGATCACAGAGCGACCAGCGCGGATCCGGCTGCTGTCGTCCACCAGGCCCGGCGCGCGGGTCACCGAGGTCGCCGCCGACCTCGGTGATGTCTACGTCGCCGGGGAGGGCGGCTTGATGGGACTGGTGGTGCATCCCGACTTCGCGCAGACTCGCCGGTTCACCACCTGCCAGGCCCATCGGGAGGGCGGCCGCCCGGTGGACGTCAGGCTGGTCACCTGGGAACTGTCGTCTGACGACGCGCGGGCCCGCCGGGTGGCCAACCCGCTGGTCGCCGGCCTCAACCTGAACCCCTCCGGTAGGCACTCCGGGTGCCGCCCCACCATGGGCCCGGACGGCTACCTCTACGTCGGCACCGGTGACTCGGCGAGGGCCGCAGTGTCCCAGGACCGCACCCAGCTCGGCGGCAAGGTGCTCCGGATCGATCTCCGCACCGGTGGTCCTGCGCCCGGCAACCCGTTCGTCGGTTCCCCGAACGCCGCGGAACGGCTCGTATTCACCTACGGCAACCGCAACGTGCAGGGCGTAGCAGTGCAGCCGGGCACCGATCGGATCTTCGTCTCCGAGCATGGCCCCACCGTCGACGACGAGATCAACATCCTGCGCGCGGGCGCCAACTACGGCTGGGACCCCTCCCGTGGCGGTACCCAGAACAGCTACGACGAAAGCGTGCCGATGACCGATCTGCAGCGCTTCCCGGACGCAGTCCCGGCGGTGTGGAGCTCAGGCGGCAACACCCAGGCGATCTGCGGGACCGCGTTCATCGCGGGCGACCAGTGGGGCGGCATGCAGGGCCTGCTCGCAATCGCCGCACTGAGCGGGTCCAAGCTGCTGCTCATGCGAGTGGGCTCCGACGGGAAGGTGACCGAGGTCGGGCAGCTCCCGCAGCTGAACGGCAGCTACGGCCGGCTGCGGGCGGTGCGCTCAGGGCCCGACGGCGCGCTGTACGTCACGACCAGCAATGGCGACGACGACAAGGTGCTCAGGATCGCACCGGCCGGGACCTGAGGTTGCCCAGCCTCAGATCTTGTTGCGTAGACGTAGACGCCACCTGGATGGGGTGCGGCTCGCCTCCGCATCCCCGGCCGACGTGCCCTGCGTCGACATACCCTGGGTCGGTGCCCCCGACTCAGGGCAGTCTGGACGCTGGCGGTCCCTCAACCTGATCATCCGTGCCACGAAGAGCGCGACCAGGATCGCCAGCACGGCCCAGGTGAGGATCCCGAGCCCGATCACAGCAGTCGTGGTCATCTCCAATTACTTAGGGTCGGCAACCGGGAAACCGACGATAGCCCGATCTAGTGAGCCGTGCACGAGCTTCAGCCAGAACTGACGTAACGTTCGCGCGGTCAAAGACGACTTCCTGGTAAATCCACCCGAAAGAGTGATGGCCGAAATGGCTTGAGGGCGCCGCTCACGGTCACTCACCGCTGACCGAATATGGGCGATGAGTCATGGGCTTTGAGCATAACGGCCGGAGCGCGAACGTCGAGCTCGTGGGGTCGACCCGAGATACGCAGCCGCCCGCAGCGGCGGGCCCGGTGGGGTCCCCGCCACAGCAGCTCGACGCCGACCTTGGTGCCACCCGGCTAGTGCGCACGGCGGTCGCGCGGCCACGCTGGGAGATCCGGCATGCCCAAGTGGTGGCCTTCACGGACCTAGCGGTGATTGTTGTGTCACTCGCGCTGCACACGTGGTGGGGCGATACGCCCGGGAATTACCACCTCAGGGAGGTGGTCGGCCTGGCCCTGATAGCGCTGACCGTCGTCGCCCTCGTTCTCACGCGGTCCTGGGATCCGTCGGTGCTGGGGCAAGGCTCCGAGGAGTTCAACCGGCTGCTGCGGGCTCTCGTCACCGTCGCGGTCGTAGTCGGGCTGGTCGGCCTTGCGTTGAAGTTGCCCGAGGTGCGGCCATACGTATTCGGTGTCATCCCGGTGGCGTTCTTCTTGGCGGCGGTCGGTCGTCTAGTTCTGCGCAAGGTGTTGCACCGGTGTCGTCGCAGCAGTGCCTGCTGCATGCACGAGGTCCTCGCGGTGGGCACCGAGGACGCGGTGGCCAAGCTCATCGCGCGAACCAGGCGGGCCACCCACCACGGGTGGGTGGTGACGGCCGCCTGCACACCGTCGGGCGCCAGCACCGACGGCGGACGCAGCATCCTGGACGTGCCTGTCGTCGGTGACCTGGACTCGGTGGCGAAGGTCGCAGGAAGCGGCCGATACCGCGTGGTCTCGGTCGCCCAGACACCAGGTTGGAGCTCCCAGCGGCTACACCATCTGGCCTGGGACCTCGAGAACACCGGCGCCGAACTGGTCGTCGATCCCGGCCTCATGGAGATCGCCGGTCCCCGGCTGCACGTCGCCGCCGTGGACGGCCTGCCCCTGCTGCGGCTCACCGAGCCCGCGTTCACCGGGGTTCCACGGGTGATCAAGGCGGTGGGTGACCGGTTGGCGGCCGCCCTGCTACTGCTGCTGATCGCACCGGTGATGATCGCTCTGGCGATCGCGGTGCGCAGCGACGGCGGGCCGGTCTTCTACCGTCAGTCCCGAGTCGGCCAGCACGGCAAGCTCTTTGCAATGATCAAGTTCCGGTCCATGGTGGTGAACGCCGATCAGCGCCGGTCCGAACTCGCGGATGGCGATCAGGGCTGCGGTCCACTCTTCAAGCTGCGCCAAGACCCGCGGGTGACCCGAGTCGGCGCGTTCCTACGCAAGTACTCCCTCGACGAGTTGCCCCAGCTCCTCAATGTGCTGATCGGGTCGATGTCGCTGGTCGGTCCGCGGCCGCCGCTGCCCGAGGAAGTCGCCGGCTACTGCCGCGACGCGCAGCGCAAACTCCTCGTCAAGCCGGGGATGACAGGGCTGTGGCAGATCAGCGGTCGCAGCGACCTGTCCTGGGAAGAATCGATCCGGCTGGACCTGCGCTACGTGGAGAACTGGTCCCTCGCGCTAGACACCTTGATCCTCTGGAAGACAGTCGGCGCGGTCCTGCGCGGCACCGGCGCCTACTGATGAACCTCGTAGCGAACGGGTGCGAGAACGTGATCACGAGTGATCGATCCTGCCGGCTCTGCGGATCGTCGGCACTGCACAGTTTTCTTGACCTCGGGGCGACGCCGCCGTGCGAGCGGTTTCTCACCGCTGCCCAGCTCGATGAGCCGGAGCCGCACTATCCCTTGCATGTACGGGTGTGCGCACACTGTCTCCTGACACAACTGCCACCCCTGATCACGCCGGAAGAGACCTTTACCGACTACGCGTACTTCTCCTCCTACTCCAGCTCCTGGGTGGCACACGCCGAACGGTTCGTCCATCACGCGGTCACTAGGCTCGGTCTGACGGACGACTCCTTCGTGGTCGAGGTGGCCAGCAACGACGGCTACCTCCTGCAGTACGTGGTGCAGCGGTTGTTGCGGTGCCTCGGTATCGAGCCCTCGGTCAACGTCGGCGAGGCCGCCCGCGCCCGCGGGGTACCGACCCTGACCGCGTTCCTCACGCCCGAGACCGCCGCCAAGGTCAGAGCTGACCACGGGCCCGCGGACCTGGTCGTGGCGAACAACGTCTACGCCCACATCCCCGACGTCGTCGGGTTCACCCAGGGCCTGCGGCAGCTGGTCGCCGACGACGGGTGGGTGTCGATCGAGGTCCAGCACCTGCTGGCCCTGGTGCAGTACACCGAGTTCGACACGATCTACCACGAGCACTTCCAGTACTACACGGTGCTCACCGCCCAGCGGGCGCTGGCCTGCGGTGGGCTGGCTGTGGTCGACGTCGAGCGGCTCGATACCCACGGCGGCTCAATCCGGTTGTGGGCCCGGCCGCAGGAGATCGCCGGGCCGCCGTCGTCGCGGGTGGCCGACCTGCTCGCCGTGGAGGCGGTCGCCGGCCTGTCCACCGTGGAGGGCCACGACGGGTTCGCCCCGGCCGTGCACCAGGTTCGGGCCGATCTGCTGCGCTTCCTGCTCGACGTGGCGGCGCAGGGCAAGACGGTCGTCGGCTACGGCGCACCGGGCAAGGGCAACACGCTGCTCAATTACTGCGGCATCCGCCCCGACCTGCTGCGCTACACCGTCGACCGCAACCCCTACAAGCACGGACGCTTCACCCCGGGCACCCGGATCCCCATTCACCCGGTCGAGCAGATCGACACCGACCGACCGGACTACATCTTGGTGCTCCCCTGGAACCTGCGGACCGAGCTCACCCAGCAGCTGGCCCACATCGCCGGCTGGGGCGGCCAGCTCGTCTTCCCGATCTCCCGACTCGAGGTGGTTTCGCCATGAAGGTTGTGCTGTTCTGCGGCGGCTACGGCATGCGGATGCGCAATGGCGTTGACGACGACCTTCCCAAGCCGATGAACCGGGTCGGCCCGCGTCCGCTGCTGTGGCACGTGATGCGCTACTACGCCCATTTCGGACACCGCGACTTCGTGCTGTGCCTGGGCTTCGGCGCGCACCACATCAAGGACTTCTTCCTCAACTATCAGGAGACGACGTCCAACGACTTCGTGCTCCGCGGCGGGGACGTCGAGCTGCTGGGCAGCGACATCGCCGACTGGACGATCACGTTCGTGCACACCGGGAGGGACACTCCGATCGGCGAGCGGCTGCGCCGGGTGCGCGAGCACGTCGAGGGCGAGGAGGCGTTCCTGGCAAACTACGCCGACGTGCTCACCGACCTGCCGCTGAACCGCATGGTCGACAGGTTCCTGGCCAGCAACGCGGCCGCAGCGCTGCTAGCGGTGCCGCCGCAGGCAGCGTTCCACTGCGTGGAGCTCGGCGAGACCGACCGCGTCAGCGGGATCAACTCGATCGGTCGGATGCCGCTGTGGGAGAACGGCGGGTACTTCGTGCTGCGGCCGGAGATCTTCGACCACCTGCCAGAGAACGGCGACCTGGTGGAGCACGCCTGCGGGTCGCTGGCCAAGGAGGGCAAGCTGATGGCCTACCCCTACCGGGGGTTCTGGCAGCCGGCCGACACGATCAAGGAGCGCAACGTGTTGGAAGCGGCTTACCAGGGCGGCACGAGGCCGTGGATGCTCTGGGAGCACCATGCCGACCGCGACCCGTTGCAGAGCCTGGTGGCGCACGGGCTGGAGCGCTAGCGACCATGCTTCGACTGCTTCCAGAGCGCTGCGCCGAGGTGTTGCTGCTCGGTGCGCACTGCGACGACATCCCCATCGGCGCCGGAGGCACGCTGCTGCAGCTGTGCCGGGCCAACCCAGGTCTGCGGGTCGCGGCGACCGTGCTCTCCGGCGGCGGCAGCCTGCGCGAGAACGAGGAACGCGCGGCGCTGGAAGCGTTCTGCCCGAAGGCCGAGCTCGAGGTCGTTGTGCTCGACGTCCCCGACGGGCGGCTGCCGACGCACTGGGAATGGGCCAAGGACATCCTGGAGAAGCTGCGCGCCACCTGCGAGCCCGACCTGGTACTGGCGCCGTCGTCGCACGACGCGCACCAGGACCACCGCACGCTCTCCCAGCTGGTGCCCACCGCCTTCCGTAACCATCTGGTGCTCGGCTACGAAATCCTCAAGTGGGACGGTGATCTGGCGCAGCCCACCGTGTTCGTCCCGCTCGCCGAAGCAGTAATCAACGAGAAGATCGAGCTGCTGGGAGAGCACTACAGCTCACAGCGCGACCGGACGTGGTTCGACGACAAGGCCTTCCGGGGCCTGGCCCGGGTTCGCGGGGTGCAGTGCCACAGCCGGTACGCCGAGGCGTTCCACGTCCAGAAGATGTCCATCGGAATCGGAGCGACCAGCCCGTCGGGGCGATGAGGAGAAACATTCGTGCGTGTCCTGTTGACCGGCCACCAAGGTTACCTCGGCTCGGTGATGGCGCCCGCGCTGGCCGAGGCCGGCCACGACGTCGTCGGCCTGGACTCCGGGCTGTTCGCCGACTGCGTGCTCGGGCCCGCGCCGACCGATCCGAAGGGTCACTCGCTCGACTTGCGTGAGGTCGGACCCGAGCACGTCGCGGGGTTCGACGCCGTCGTGCACCTCGCCGCGCTGTCCAACGACCCGCTCGGGTCGCTCGCTCCGGAAATCACCTACGCGGTCAACCACCATGCCGCGGTTCGACTGGCCCGGTTGGCGAGAGACGCCGGGGTGCGGCGGTTCCTCTACGCCTCCACCTGCTCGGTGTACGGCGCCTCGGGTGACGACGGCCTGGTGAACGAGGATGCTCCGCTGCGGCCGGTGACGCCCTACGCCGAGTCCAAGGTCCGTGTCGAGGACGACCTCGCCGACCTCGCCGACGGCGAGTTCAGCCCGGTTTTCCTGCGCAACGCGACCGCGTTCGGCTTCTCCCCGCGGCTGCGCGCCGATATCGTTCTCAACAACCTCGTCGGGCACGCGGTGCTGTCCGGGGAGATCCGGGTGCTCTCCGACGGCACCCCATGGCGCCCGCTGGTGCACGCCCGCGACATCGCGGGAGCGTTCCTGGCCGCTGTGGCGGCACCGCGGGAGTCCGTGCACGCCGCGGCGTTCAACATCGGCACCGAGCAGAACAACCTGCGGGTGTCCGAGATCGCTGAGGCCGTCGCCGGGGCGGTGCCGGGTGCCCGGGTGGCGATCACCGGCGAGAATGGTGCCGACCCCCGCTCCTACCGGGTGGACTTCTCCCGGATGCGGTCCGCGCTGCCAGGCTTCCGCTGCGCATGGTCGGTGCCGGCCGGGGCCGCCGAGCTCGCCGGCGCCTACACCACGCATGGCCTAACCCAGGAGTCCTTCGAGCGTCGTTTCACCCGGCTGACCCGGCTGGTCGACCGCACCGCGCAGGGCAGCCTCGACTCCTCGCTGCGCCCCGTCCCGGTGGGCTGACCGATGACACTCCCCGCGCTGACACCCCCGACCGCACCGGGCCGTGACCTGCACAACCTGGTCACCCGGCTCTACCCGTTGTGCCGCAGCATCACCGGCGACGGCGTGCGCCAGACGCTGGACATCATCGGCGAGTCGATCTCGCTGCAAGTCCACGAGGTACCCACCGGAACCCCGGTCTTCGACTGGACCGTGCCACGGGAGTGGAACATCAGCGATGCCTACATCAAGGACAGCTCCGGGGAACGGGTCGTCGACTTCCGCGCGTCCACCCTGCACGTGATGAGCTACAGCGTGCCAGTGGCGGCCGCCAT
Organism: Pseudonocardiaceae bacterium; assembly: GCA_035997545.1. Lineage (GTDB taxonomy): Bacteria > Actinomycetota > Actinomycetes > Mycobacteriales > Pseudonocardiaceae. The sequence goes on along the minus strand of DASYIL010000320.1, from coordinate 3,557 downwards.
GACGCTGAACGAGCTGCGCCCGCACCTGTACACGCTGCCCGAGCAGCCCGACCTCATCCCGTACCGCACCTCCTACTACGCCGAGAACTGGGGCTTCTGCCTGAGCCACAACGTGCTGCAAGAGCTGGCCGAGGGCGAGTACGAGGTCAGGATCGACTCCAGCCTCATCGACGGTCACTTAACCTACGGCGAGCACGTCGTGCCGGGCCAGGTCGAGGACGAGGTGCTCGTCTCCTGCCATGTCTGTCACCCGTCACTGGCCAATGACAACCTGGCTGGGATCGCCGTCGCGGTGTCCCTGGCGCAACGGCTGACGACTGGGATGGCCGGGAAGCCCTGGTACACCTACCGCTTCCTCTTCATCCCGGGCACAATCGGTTCGATCACCTGGCTGGCGTTCAACCAAAACCGGGTCGGGCGGATCGCACACGGACTGGTCCTGGCCTGCGCCGGCGACCGTGGCGGCCTGACCTACAAGCGCAGCCGGCGGGGCGACGCGGAGATCGACCAGGTAGTGCGCCACGTGCTGCGCCGCTCCGGCCGGCCGCACGAGGTCGAGGACTTCTCCCCGTACGGCTACGACGAGCGGCAGTTCTGCTCGCCCGGTTTTAACCTACCGGTCGGGTGCCTAACCCGGACGCCGCACGCGCGGTACCCCGAGTACCACACCTCCGCCGACGACCTGGACTTCATCACCCCGGAGGCGATGGGCGACACCCTGGAGACCTGCTGGCAGGTATTCGGCGTCCTGGAGCGCAACCGCCGCTACGTCAACCTCAACCCGCACTGCGAGCCGCAGCTGGGCAAGCGGGGGCTGTACGGGGCGATCGGCGGCCGCAGCGACACCCAGGAACACCAGATGGCGATGCTCTGGGTGCTCAACCTGTCCGACGGCCAGCACACCCTGCTGGACATCGCCGAGCGGTCCGGGATGCCGTTCGACCTCGTCACGGAGGCGGCCGGTCTGCTGCGGGTCGCCAACCTGGTGAAGGGGTAGGACGTCAAGCGAGTGAGCAGCAGCGTCACCCCACCCGGGTCGCCGGCCCTACCCCCGGCGCTGCGCAGGCCGATCGGGATCGTGGCGGTCCTCGCCGCACTGGTGGGTGCGGTGCTGGCCGTTCACTATTCCGGCGGCATCGCCGCCGGCCGGCTGGACAGGTGGACCCAGACCGCGGTGCAGAGCCTGCTTCCACAGCCCAGACCCGCTGTCCTGCTGATCGATCTCGTCGGCCAGCCCCTCGTGACGGCGGTGCTGGCAGGTCTGCTGGCGGCGGCCTGCCTGGCCCTGAGGCGACGTCGCCTAGCCGTGGTCGCCGTCGTCGGTCCGGGCTTGACCGCCGTCGCCACCACGGTGCTCAAGCCGGTGATCGGCCGGACGATCCATGGCGGCTACCTCGCCTATCCCAGTGGGCACACCGCCGCGGCGACCGTGTTGGCACTCGTCGTCACGATGCTGGCAGTCGACCTGCTCCGGACCGGGAGGCTGCCCGGCGTGCTGCTTATTCTCACCGGAGCGGGCGCAGCCGGTGCGACAATGGCGTGGTCGCAAGTCACCCTGGGCGCCCATTACCCGACCGACACCATCGGCGGCTTCTGCACGGCCATGGCCGTCGTGCCCGCGACGGCCTCGCTGGTCGACTGGTTCGCTGCGCGCCGACGCGGTCCGTCGACTCCCGTCAACCCGACGGCGTAGCCTCGGCTGGTTGGTCAACACGCGGGTGGTCCGCCGGTGAATGTGCTGCAGGTGTCCTGCCCGTAGGGCGCGGCCTGCCACTGTGCGGCGTTGAGCGTGCGGCCGGTGTCGTAGGGCAGGAACGTCCACGGGCCGGCATAGGAGTTGCTGCGCCAGTGGTTGTCCTGCCGGAAGGTGATCGCTTCTTGAACCGCGGTCCGCTGGTAGGGTGACCAGCTCGGGAACGTCCCGTAGTTGGACAGCAGCGCCATGCGGCCGCACAAGCCGTTCGTGCATCCCATGCTCGCGGGGTCGAACAGGAATCGGTTCCCGTGCACGTCGACCCGCTGGGTCTTCCAACGGCAGTCGTCATAAAGCGGAGCCGTCGCGATACCCGGCTGCGCACACCTGCCCGTGGAGCTCAGGCGTTTGGTGCAGTGGCTTGAGGAGGTGTTGCCGGGACTGTTGCAGAAGCGGTCCGCATTCTCCCAGGCGGTGATACCCGACCAGTTGTTGTCGAAGACGTTGCCATAGATATCGATCTTGTCCGTCCGCGCCGGGATCCGCGGGTCACCACCAGCCTCGCTGAGATACACCGCGGCAATCGGGAAGTTGTCGCCACGATCGGCGAACGCCTTGCCCGTGACCCAGGCGTTCTTGCGGAAGGTGTTCCCCCGCACGATGAGGTTGTAGCTGATCTCGTAGAACAGGGCCTCTCCCGCGTTGCCCTCGATCATGTTGTTCTCGATCAGGAAATCGTTGTTGTTCGTATCCGCCCACAACCCCGGGCCGTGGTTGTCATGCACCCAGTTGGACCGGATATCGGCCCCGTTGACAGCCCAGAACTTCACGCCTCCGGTGCAGCCACAACCCGGGATCCGCGCCTCCCAGCCGTCGGTGTTGTTGCCGACGATCTCGTTGTTCTCGACAACCAATCCCACAATCGAATCACCGGCCTGATAGGCGTTCATCCCGTACTGACCGTTGTCCCGCAGGCAACTGTGCCGGACCTGCTGGCGGGCACCCGCCATGAGACCCGCCCCCCGGTTGTTCTGAATCGCGCTATCCTCGATCACCCAACCATCGCCGGAGTCATGATTCACCACACCCTCATCCCGCGGCGCGACGAAACCCTGCACAGTCAGATTCCGGATCGTGACATTCTTGGCGTTCTGAGTGAACGCATACCGGTTGATCCCCCGACCATCCAGGACCGCCCCCGGCGCACCCAGGTAGATGTTGCCATCCCTCGGGATCACCTGCCCAAACTCACCAGTACCCAGGGTATGCCTACCAGGACGAAGCCAGAACGTCGTCCCCGGCGGATTAGCGACAGTCTTCGCGGCCAGGTCGTCATCGACAGCCGGATCAACGACCACCGCACCGGACGGCGGCCAAGGATAACGAGCAGACAGGTTGTCACACACCCGCTCCACCCCACTCCCGACAGCTACCGGCGTTGCACTCGGAGTGGCCCCCGACGTCGGCGACCCACCACTACCCGACGCCGACCCGGGGTCGGTGGTGCCGGAGTAGGTGGCTTGCCGGTCAGTAGCCCACCCGTCCCCCCGCCGACTGGAAGTCACGTCCGCGGAATCCGCGAACGTGACCTGCTCCGCAAGACCGCCCAGGATGCTCGCGGCCAATGCCATGAGGGCGAGCACGCCGAAGACAGCACGATGACGTCTCACAGCGTCCTCCGCGATGTTGTCACGAGGGAGACACTGCCGGCGAGGACGTTCCCTACACCGCAGATGAGGATCGTCACAGGGGCATCTCCTGGCGCACGGATGTCACCGAGAAGACACTCCGGCCCGAAGGTGAACAGGAAAAGTCCAACAGTCGACCAAGGAATTGCGCCAAACCCCACGAGAGATAGCTAAGT
>DASYIL010000319.1:0-3575 GCA_035997545.1 Pseudonocardiaceae bacterium | reverse complement strand
ATCTGTGGGATGACTACTGTTAACCCGCTAGCGGAAACGGCACCGCCATAAAAGATCTTGCTCGTCGGTGGGCGCGCCGGCTGGCAGGCCAGGCTGTGTCCGCCAGAGTTCGTGGATGCTGCGCCATGCCGCGAGACCGTTCAGGTCCTGGCGAGTTGGGAGGCTAAGGCCGGCCCGTCGTTGACGACCGCGAAGCCGCGGTTCTGGGCGAAAAGCCACCTGCAGCGGACCTGGCAGTGACAACGTTCTGGCCGCTACTCTTCCCAGCGCCCGGAGAGCCTGATCATCAACGCCGAGACCACTTGACCAGGAGCACTCAGGATCCTGTACGCATCCTCGTCACAGGCCATAGACAACTTTTTGTCGATCGGGGTTCCGCAAGCGCCTAGCGCACGGGCCGCTAGGCGGCACAGCACACGTTTGCCGGATTCAAGCAACAAGTATTACGAAACTGGGGTCACCCTACGTTGGCCACCCATACTCGTGGCAGAAACCCGATTGGATCGCGCACGATTCAGCACTTACAGTCACACGGGTGGAACGAGGGCGAAGTAGCGGTCGAGCACCCCCCGATCCCCCTCGACCTCGTCGAGCTGGTCTGCGGGGATCCGGTGCCAGAGGAACAACATCAGTCCGATGCCGTACCGACCAACTCGACGTCGCAGGGTCCGGTGCTCTCGTTGAGCCGGACGTCGTCGCCTTTGAAGTGCACCTTCCAGTCGCCCGTGCCGTCGGTCTGCCGCAACCGGAACCGCTCGCCCGATCCGGGCGGCGCCTGCGTCCAGGCTCGCCGGGCCGGCGCCATGACCTCGAAAGTGTGGCCGACGGCGTTTTCCGCGAGCTCGGCCGCGACCGGCTGGGCCGCCCCGATCGCGTTCTCGGCGTCCCAGCGGTGCACGGCCGCCTCGATGGTCTGGATCCGCAGCCAGAACCCGGTGGTCTGCTCTCGCGACCAGGTCCACACCGGCTCATCCGGACCGCTGCTGGTGAACAGTGACTCCAGCGCGGAGGCCCCGTCCGCGAACCAGTCGGTCAGGCCCACCGCCACCGGTCCACGATTCGGTGCGTGCTCCGGCATCGGCCAGCCCTCCTGGTCCACGGGGAGTTCGAGGAAGGTGAGGTCCGTGCTGTCCGGCTGCTCCAGAAACCGTTCCCTGATGATGTGGGTCACGTATCTGTGCACCGCGCCCAGGTGCGCGACCAGGTCGGACACCGACCAGCCGGGACAGGACGGGACCAGGGGCGCCCCGTCGGCGCCGGCCACCCGACGGACCGCAGCCTCGAACGCCAGGATCTCGCGACGGAAATGAGGGATGTAGTCCATGGCCTCACTCTGGCACTCATGCCGGACCTGATATGCGCCGATCAGGGCCGACTCAGTCGAGTCGACCTGATCGGCGACAGGCGCTGAGATGCCCCCGTGAACTGATCCTAATGTTTAGTCGGGAGGGGCATCGGCTTGGCCGTCGGGACGGGCAGGATTTGAACCGGCACCCGCTTGACCCCCAGGACGTAGGAGTACGGGTTCGTCCTGGTCCGGGGTGGTGTCGGCGCCGTGCGCACCACCGGCCAACGTGCGGGTCGTCTATCGGCGTGCAGGGCGTGTGGTCCCCAACAGGCTTGCTCATTCCGAATGGTGGTTGGCCTGAAGCGGTGCTATCGATAACGAGGAAGCGGCTGATGCAGTCCTGGCTACTCGGCGGACCGTCGTATGGTGTCGATGAGTATGTCGATCAGGTGACGGCGGGTCTTCGGGCCCATGTCGTTGAGCACTGCCTGCAGGCGTCTGGCGGTGGCCGGGTCGGCGTCGCCGATGATCGGTTCGGCGTCGGAGGTGAGGGTCAGCTGGACGCGTCGACGGTTGTGCGGGTCTCGTGTGCGGCGCACCAGCCCGGCGTGGGTCAGCCGATCGACCATCGCGGAGGTGGCCGGCGGTCTGGTACCTAGGGCCTGGGCCAGGTCGGCGAGGGTGACCGGTGCCAGTGCGCTGATGAGGTGCAGCGCGGTGAGCTGTAACAGCGTCATCCCCCGGCCGGCCCAGACAGCGGGGCTAGCCACGACCACCGTCCGCAGGTGGGCAACGAGCCAGTCGACATCCTCCGCCGTCACCACCCCCGCGTTGTGGCGCACCACACCGGCAGCGGCGGAAAAAGCACTGATGCTGACCAGTGACACGCCGCCGGGGTCAGTTCCCCGCTGTGCGCGTTCATGACTAGCGGCCATTTGATCTCTCCCGTGCCGATACCCGGCCCTTTTCCTTCGCCGTACCGCGTGCAGTCGACGTGGCCGACCTCGCGCAGTACCACTCACAGATAGAGACGCGGAGAACCCACGTAGATACACTGGCCCGCGATCGGACGTAGATACCGTTGGCCGCCCCGGGCCGTCACGTTGTTCCGCTGCCGGCTCGTCGATGATCACCTGTGAGCCCCAGCTTAGAAGATCTGACGACGATCAATGGATCTGACCTGCGCTTATGCTACCTGCGGGTACTCGGTGGATAGGTGACCGCAGTGACCACTGTTGACCCTCACGACCTTGAGAGACATGGTGGCCGGGCCCGGGCGCACCCACGGCCAGCCGCTGTCGCAGTCTCGGGTGAGCGCGCTGCTCAACGGAGCCGAGCAGTTCTCTGCATTCATGCACGACTACCGCGACACCGCCGCCACCACCACCCTGGCCGAACCGGGCTGGCTGCGCCTGGGGGCCCCAGCATGCCGTGTTCTTCCGGCGAGGCGAAAAACCACGCCGGTCTCGGCACCACGGCCACGAGCATGACGTCATCGACGCCGACGCGTTCACCCAGATCATGGCCGGCACGGGGCTGCTTGGCGCACGGAGAACCGAAGGCGGGCTTGGTGACTGGGGCAACCCATCACCTTCCGCGGACTGGCCCAGATCGCCGGTGTCTCGCTCGACCTCCTCCACCGCACCCCCGAGATCCGCGAACGGGTCGAACAGCTGCGCTCCCCGCAGCACAACACACCACCTGACCCGACCAAGCGCATCGCTCCCGACCACCCAAGCAGCGTGATCCGCACGCTCACCGCCCAACTCACCCGGCTACGACGCCGCCACCGTGACGAACTAAACACCCTCAGACAAGCTCTCGAAGCCGCCCACGGTGAAAACCTCGACCTACGCCGCCGCCTCGGTGACCGTCGAGTACCCCAGGACGCGCAAACACCCCTGATCACTACCACTTACATACGCGCGTCCGAAAACGATCTACCAGCAGAAACACGCCGAATAAAGTCGCCCTCGGCGTGCGGCTGTCGGTGGCACCGGTGGCCCGGGTAACTGCTACTGACCCCTGAAGCGGCACGCGAGTGGCACGACCTCCCCTGGGTGCCTGGATCCGTTGGCGTGGGGGCGGGCAGGAGCAAGTTGGATGCATGTTTAGCAATGCGGAGCGCGTGGTATAGGGCGGCCTAACGCCAGCGCCGACCAGGTGATCCGGGTCGCTGATGGCGGGTGGATCTGAGTCCCAGCTGCAAGGTGACCATGGAAGGCATCAACGATGACTCTTTGTGTTGACGAGGCTGCCGCACGTTTCGATGAGACGTATTGGGGCG
>DASYIL010000318.1:0-15330 GCA_035997545.1 Pseudonocardiaceae bacterium | reverse complement strand
GCCGGGGTAGCTGGACTGATCAAGGCGGCTTTCGCCGTGCACCACGCGGTGCTCCCACCGACCCTCCATGCTGAGGAGCCGCACCCGGCTCTGACCGACAGCCGGCTGCGCCTGATCGGTTCCGCCGTCCCCTGGGAGGGCGGCCGCCCACGCCGGGCCGGGGTCAACGCCTTTGGGTTCGGCGGTATCAACGCGCATGTCGTCCTCGAGCAGGCGCCGATCGGCTCATGGAGTGCGGCGCTCCCGGCACCGGGCGCCCCCCGAGTACGTACGTCCTCCGGTCCGGAGGGGCGGATTCTCCGACTGGCCGCCGACAGCCTGGGGGAACTGGCCCGGCTGCTCGACACCCCCGATGAACTGCTGATCTCCGGGACGCACCGAGAGCCGGTGGGCCGGTGCCGTCTCGCCGTGCTGGACCCCAATCTGCGTCGACTGGGGCTGGCCCGCAAGGCGGTCCTCCGAGGTACTTCGTGGCGGGGGCGGAACGACATCTGGTTCACTCCGGCACCGCTCCTCGCCGATCCGACGCATCAGCTCGCCTTCGTCTTCCCCGGTATCGAGGCCGCCTTCGACCCCTGGATGGAGGACATCGCCCAGCACTTCGGACTGCCCTGCCCCTTGCCCGTGGACGGGTCCCTCGAGCAACAGGCAGTCGGGGTGGCGCGGCTGGGCTTCCTGCTCCGCACCGCCCTAGCCGAACTGGGCATCCGGCCCGATGTGCTGGCGGGCCACAGCGTAGGGGAATGGACGGCGATGGGAGCCGCGGAGACCACTCCGCCGGAGTCCTTCGACGCATTTCTGGCTGATCTGGCAAGCCAGGACTTCGACCTTCCCGATGTGGTCTTCGCAGCGCTGGGCTGCGGTGTGAAGCAGGCACTGGCTGCCATGGCGGGGCTGCCCGCAGCGGATCGGGCCAGGGTGGGGCTGTCCCATGACAACTGTCCCCACCAGTCCATTGTATGCGGTGTCGAACAGGTGGTCGATAGGCTCCTGGTGGGGCTGGCCGAACAGCAGGTGATGGGGCAGATTCTGCCGTTCCGGTCCGGATTCCACACCCCGTTACTCCGTCCCTATCTGGATCCGATGACGGCAATGTTGAATGCCGCGGATCTGCACCCGCCGAAGCTTCCGATCTGGTCGGCCACCACGGCCAGCCGGTATCCGACCGGTCTTCCGGAGCTCCGGGAACTGATCGTTCGGCATCTGGTCGAACCGGTCCGGTTCGGTCCGATGATCGAACGTATGTATGACTCCGGTGTGCGAGTCTTCGTGCAGATGGGCCTGGGAAGCACCATGGGATTCGTCGGCGACACGCTGCACCGGCGTGAACACCTGGCCGTCAGCGCGCAGGCGCCGAAGGTCTCGGGCATGGAACAGTTGGCCCGGGTGGTGGCGGCGCTGTGGACGGAGGGCGCCGAGCCCGACTTCGACCGCCTGCACGTACCGGCACGCCGGATCCCGGCTGCCGACACCGCAGCGAACCCGGTGGCAGCCCCTTCGTGCCAGGGCGTACGCCTCGGTCTCGGGGTACCCATGCTCCGCCTGCCGGCGGGGACCGCGCCACTGCGGGCTGTCCCCGCCGCTTTACCCGAGCCCGCCCGGATGCTTGCCGAGGTGGGCCATCCGCTGCTGGCGGAGCTTGAATCCGTGCTCCAGGAGGCATCCGGTACCGCACGTGGCGTCCTCGAGGCCTGGCAGGCCCGTGGATCCGTCCTCCGGCAGGGCAGCGGGCCGCAGCTGCGGCGCCGCCCGGAGGAACCTCACGCGCTGCCCGTCGTGATGCCTGCCACCAGGAACGTCACCCGGCTGACCGTATCCATTGAGGCCATGCCGTATCTGAAGGACCACTGCCTCTATCGGCAGCGCAACGGTTGGGGAGACCTGTCCGACCGGTTCCCGGTCGTTCCCATGACCACCATGCTCGAGATCATGATGGATGCGGCGCGCTCCCTCGTCCCGGGGCGGACCGTGGTGGGCATCGAGTCGGTTCGAGCGCTGCAGTGGCTTGCCGCCATCCCCTCCGTCGAGGTCTCCATCACCTCAGTACGTGACGGGCAGGACCGGGTGCGGGTTTCCCTCGATGGGTACTCCTACGGGATCGTTCTCCTGGGGGACGGGTATCCGACGGCCCCATCGCCGTCCGACGAAGCGCTTGTCAGGGAAAACCCCTCGGACGTTTCAGCGGACCGGTTCTACGCGGATCGCTGGATGTTCCACGGCCCGCGGTATCAGGGCCTCGCGGGCCTCGGCCCGATGGCGGAAAACGGCATGCGCGCCACCGTCACGACGCTGCCGGCTCCGGGAGCACTGCTGGACAACGCCGGGCAGGTGACCGGTTACTGGCTGCAGCGGAACGCGGAGAGCAACCTGGTCGCGTTCCCCAGCAGCATTGGACGGATCACCTTCCACGGTCCTCATCCGCTCCCCGGTGCACGGTTGGAGTGCACGTTGTGGGCCCGCACCCTGACCGAGCGCGCGATCAGAGCGGACCTGGAACTGGTGACCGGTGACGGCCAGGTGTGGGCGCGGATCGACGACTGGGTGGATTACCGCTTCTACAGCGATGACCTGATCTGGCCGGTGTGGCAGTTTCCGGAGGTCAATTGTCTTGCCCGGGAACAGCGGGGAGGGTGGTTCCTGGTCAAGGAGACGTGGGACCCCTCGGCCCGGGACATGCTGATGCGCCGGTATCTCACCGCCGCCGAGCGGACTGAGTACGAGAAGCGCAATCCGAGGGCTCGTTCCCAGTGGCTCCTCGGCAGGATGGCAGTGAAGGACGCCGTGCGCCGGCTGCTCTGGCAGCAGGGAGCGGGGCCGATCTATCCGGCAGAGATCACCGTCGTCCCTGACTCGGCCGGCCGTCCGTTCGCCCACGGACCCTTCCCCGAACCCCTGCCCGTATCGGTCTCGCACACTGCGGGATACGGCGCGGCGATGGTGCTTCCGCCGGAGGGCGAGGGCGGCGTGGGCATCGACGTGGAGAAGATCGAGGAGCGCGAGTCCCTCTTCGAGAGCGCAACCCTGACGGCCAATGAGCGCCTGCTTCTCGACCTGGTCGCAGCAGCAGGTGACCGAGCCGGCTGGCTAACCCGGTTCTGGGCGGCGAAGGAGGCGGTGTCCAAGGCGGTCGGCACCGGTCTGCGGGGACGACCCCAGGACTTCGTCGTCGTCCGGGCCGAGGAGAACGGAAGGCTCCAGGTGGACCACCGAAGCCGCGGTTTCCAGATCTCCACCACCGTCCTCGAAGGCGGCGGACACGTTGCGGCATGGGTGCGGGGACGGGCACTCCCCTGGACAGCCGAACCCGAGCCGTATGCGGCGGCCTGGGCCCAGCCGGAGGTGACAGATCTCGAGTCCAAGAAGCAGATACAGCGCACACAGGAGGGGGCAACCTGATGACGCCTGACCAGATCCTGGCCGAGGTTCGCGCGATGCTGACTGAGATCATCGGCGCGGAATACGCCCTGAGTCTCGACATCAGCATGGACACCTCATTCGACGCGGATCTCGAGCTGGAGAGCATCGAGTTCGTCAAGCTGTCCACGATGCTTGCGGAAAGGTACGGCGACCGGGTCGACTTCGTGGCGTTCCTCGCGGCCAAGGAGTTCGAAGAGATCATCGAGATGACGACCGGCGTGCTGGTCACCTACATTGCGAACTGCTTGGCCCTGGCGGGGGCGATCGATGGCTGAGATCATCGCGCGCGGTATCCGGTTTCACGTCCAGCGGTTGACCGCCCGCCGTCCGGCGAGCGCGCCGGTGCACCCAGTTGTGTTCATCCACGGGCTGGGCATGGACAACCTGTCTAGCTTTTACTACACACTGGCCAACCCGGTTGCACACGCCGGTGCCGACGTGATCCTGTACGACCAGCGCGGCCAGGGCCTGTCCGAGCGCCCGCGTACCGGCTACCGCGTCAGCGACTCGGTCGCCGATCTCGCCGCGATCCTCGATACCCTGGGCGTCGACGGCCCGGTCCACTTAGTCGGCAACAGCTACGGCGGCACGGTCGCGCTCGGCTTCGCCGTCGCGTATCCCGACCGCGTGGCCAGCATGGTGCTGATCGAGGCACACGTCCCCGTCCCGGGTTGGGCCGAGCAGATGGCCGCCACGATCAATGAAATCAAAATCAGATTAGACCTCTCCGACGGTGATCCGGTACGATGGACAGCCCAGTACGGCCGCAAGCTCGCCCGGCGGGCCGCGCTCGGACGAGACCTAATCCACCACACCACCTTTGTGGCCGATCTATTGGCCACGGAACCCTTTGTGGAACGGGACCTGCGGGTATTCGCCCGCCCAGTACGCGCCGTATACGGTGAGCACTCCGACGTACTCCACCATTCACACATGCTCGACGGTCTCCTGCCCTCGTGTGCGCTCACTGTCCTGCCGGACCTCGACCATTGGCTGCTGCCGAAGGCGACACAGGTCTTGCGGGCCATCGTGCTGGACTGGTTCGCTACCCCGACAGCTGTGGGTCACCGGTGAGCCGGTTCCTGTTCGTGATACCGCCGCTGGCCGGACACACCTTCCCCACGGTGGCGGTGGGCCGGGAGCTGACCGACCGCGGCCACCTGGTCGCCTGGGCCGGACACGCTGAGACCGTCGGCCCGCTGCTGCCGCCGGGGGCTAGGCTGATCCCGGTCGCAGCGAACTTCGGCGGCCAGACACTGGACCAGGTCGGCCGCCGCTCGCTGGGCCTGCGAGGAGCAGCCGCTTTCCGGTTCTTGTGGACAGATTTCCTGATTCCGCTGGCAGCCTCGATGGTTCCCGGCGTCGCAGCGGCGGTGGACGAGTTCGCCCCAGACGTCCTGGTTGTCGACCAACAGGCGCTGGCTGGCGCGCTGGTGGCCCACCAACGCGGACTGCCGTGGGCCACCTCGGCCACCACCTCGGCGGAGTTGACCGACCAGTTTGTCACCATGCCCAAACTCGGCGCCTGGGCACGGCAGGTCCTCGTCGACTTCCAACGCGACTTGGCCGTATCAGATCCTGTCGACCTGCGGTTTTCCGGCCATCTTGTGCTGGCGTTCACGACCGACGCGCTGGTCGGACCGGTCTCAGACTTCCCCGCTCACTACATATTCGTGGGCCCGTCGATTGGGGTACGGGCTGGGGCACCTGAGTTCCCGTGGGACTGGCTAAACCCAGACCGTCAACACGTTTTGGTCTCGCTAGGCACGGTCAACCATGAGGCTGGCCAGCGGTTCTTCGCCACTGCGGTGCAGGCGGTGGCGGCGCTCGCCGACCGGCTGCAGGTGATAGTCGTCGCCCCGCCCGACCTGGTAGGCACGCCGCCCGACCACGTACTGGTCCGCGAGTTCGTCCCACAACTCGACCTGCTTCCGTACCTGCATGCGGTGGTGAGCCACGCTGGCCACAACACGGTGTGCGAAGCCCTTGCGTACGGCGTGCCGCTCGTGGTAGCCCCGATCCGCGACGACCAGCCGGTGATCGCGGGGCAGGTCGTCGACGCCGGCGCCGGCATCCGGGTGCACTTCGGCCGGGTCGGCTCCACCGAATTGCGCAATGCCATTACGACCCTGCTCGACGACCCGGCCTATCTGGCCGCGGCGCGGCGCGTACAGACCTCGTTCACCAACGCCGGCGGCGCCACCGCCGCGACCGACCACCTGGAGAAACTCACATGAACGATCCGTACGAGGCCGCCCGGCCTTATTACCAGGCAGAGCTGTCCGGCGGCGTCGAGCGCTTTCTTGAACCCCGCCGGGACACCTGTCCCTGGTGCAGATCCACCGACCTGTCGGTCCGGCTGAATGCCTCCGACCTCATCCAGCGCAAACCGGGCCGGTTCGCCCTGGAGCAGTGCGGGAGCTGCCGGCACATCTTCCAGAATCCCCGGCTCACCCCGGCCGGGCTGGACTTCTACTACCGGGACTTCTACGACGGCCTCGGCCGGGAGGTGATGGAGAAGGCATTCAACGCCGCCGGGCGCTCCTATCGCGGGCGGGTCGACATGCTGAAACCGTTCACCACGCCAAGGGCATGGCTGGATGTCGGTGCCGGTCACGGCCACTTCTGCCGGCTCGCCCGCGAGGTCTGGCCGGACAGCGCCTTCGACGGGCTCGACCAGAGCGCCGGCATCGAGGAGGCGCAGCGCCGCGGCTGGATCGACCACGGCTACCGGGGGGAGTTTGTCGCGCTCGCCGGCGAGCTGGCCGGCCGGTACGACGTGGTCAGCATGCACCACTATCTGGAGCACACCCGGGAGCCGTTCGACGAGCTGGACGCTGCCGCCAAGGTCCTCCAGGCCGGTAGCTACCTGCTGATCGAGCTGCCCGACCCCGAGTCGTTCTTCGGCCGCGTGCTCGGCCGCTGGTGGCTACCGTGGCTCCAGCCGCAGCACCAGCACATGATCCCGGTACGTAACCTGGTGCAGGCGCTGGCCGACCGTGGGTTCTCGGCGGTGGCCATCGACCGCGGCGCGGCTCACCAGGGCGGCGACCTGTTAGGCAGCCTGGCACTTACCCTCAACGCCGTCGTCCCCGACCCGAGGCTGCCGTGGCTGGCCGCCGCCGGGCCGACGCGCTGGCGGCGGCTTCGGCACACCGCCGTGTGGGCCGTAGGCCTGCGGTTGCTGGTGGTCCCGTACCTGCTCGACGAGCTGCTTCGCCAGGTGGTGCGCCGCACCCGCGGGGGCAACGCCTACCGGGTGCTGGCTCGCAAGGACGGCTGACAGCTGCAGGCCGACCAGGGGGCGAAGTGCGGTCGTTAATGCAACCGGGTGGGCGTGACCCACTGCCGGTGGATACTGAGCAAGTAGCTGCCCCGACAGAGAAACACCCGGGCGCGTTGGTCGGTGCTGGCGATCGCCGCCGGGGTCGGGCTGGTGCTGTTGCTGACTAGCGGGCGCGTTGGATACTTCAATGACGAACTCTACTTTCTGATCGCCGGGAATCATCTGACTGGGGATACGCCGATCAGGGGCCGCTGGTGCCGCGCCTGGCTCGCGCGATGGATACCGTTTTCCCCAGTTCGCTCGTCGGGGAACGGCTGCTCCACCCGGCGCACCACCGCGGTAGTCGCCGAATGGTACTGGGACGCCAGCGCCATCGACCGGTAAGGCCCGGCCCGCGGGCTGCCACATCCCTTCAGCCACATCGCGGCTACTGGTACTTCGGCGCACCAGCGGATGATGTTCGACACTGTCCTCTTCGTCGGCTCCGATCCCACCTATCTGAACCAGTATTTCACCGAGGTTCGGCAAGTAGCTACAGTGACCACCGGCCCTGCAATGAACCTCTTCTCGCTGGCCACGCCGGCCTGGCTCTGTTCCGGCCAGGGGGCGCCATGGTCACAGCTTTGGCCCTAGCTGCGTCACCTGTGAAACGCTGGAGGGGTTTGCGCCGGTCGTGGCTCCGGCTCGGGATGCGGTTGGCCACACCGCACAGTGAGTCCCGGCGACGGAGAGTAGTCAAAGGTGCCCTAGACTGCCGCCCGTGACGGCCAAGCCGGGCGACCTGTCGGTGACGGCGCTCTATACCTCGCAGGTGTGGGCGTGGGGCGGCCTCTCGCACGCGCATCTGTTCGCGAGCCCGGATGCCAAGCGCGTGTTCGACATGACCAACGCCACGCTCGCGGCAGCGAGGATGTTCAATCACAAGCTCGCGCCGCTGCGCCATTCGTTGCTCCACCGGCATACGATGATCGATCATCTGTTGCGCGAGTCGGGCTATCGACACGTCATCGAGCTGGCGGCGGGGTTCTCTCGACGGGGCGCCGCTGCAACGAGCGATCCGCACGTGACCTACACCGAGCTCGACTTGCCGCCTGTCGTCGAGCGTAAGCGTGAGCTCCTCCAGCGCACCGACGAGGGTCGCGCGGTGCTCGCGCGGCCGGGGTTGCGCCTCGTCGAGGGCGACGTCGACACCGTGGCACTCGACCCGTTCGTGCGACACGGCGAGCCGGTGTTCGTGATCGCGGAAGGCCTGATGATGTACTTGGCCGCCGACGCTCGCCATCGCCTGTTCGCGAAGGTGCGGCAGCTCGCGGCAATCGCGGGAGAGCTGCGATTCGTGTTCGATCTGACGCCGACAAGCGAGGAGCCCGAGCCGGGCATCATCGGGCGCGTGCTTGAGGCGGCGATGAAACGGTCCACGGGTGGGCGGGGCTTAGAGCGCGACGCGCGGACCCGCGACGACATCGTGACCGCGCTTCGGGAGGCGGGCTTCGACGATATCAGGGCCGTCACGTCTACCGAGATCGCGCGCGCGTGGAACTTGCCGGAGCCCGATCGGCGGACGCACGTGGCACTGTTCGTGGCCCGAGCGTCCTCGCGAGCTGCTCGATGTATCGTCCCCGGCGACGGACAGTAGCCAGCTGGCGCCTCTCCGTAACGATGCTCTGCCGGGCACCGATGCACCCGGTAACGGGCCCTTGGGCGCGTAGGTGGCGAAACGCTGCACCATATCTTTGAGAGAGGCGCCATGGCCGTAGCCCAACCAGTCCCGCAGTCCGTCTACGTCTACCCGGCAAGCAGTGATACTCCGGCGGAGAGGCCCCTCGAGGCGCAGCCTTGGATCACCCCCCGGCTGCTGCTCGCGTTCATCATCGCCATCGTCGCTAACCTCGCCATCATCACCATCCTCGCCAGCAGCGACGAGCCAGCGGCCACGGCGCACGCGCAGCCTCCGGCGCCGGTCGCCCTGCCAGCACCGGCAGCAGCATCGGCGAACCTGGCGACCACTCTTGGTGAGGGCAGGTTCGTCGTGGGCACGGACATCGCCCCCGGCACCTACCAGACCACCGGGCCGTCCGGCTCCTTGGACTGTTACTGGGAGCGCCTCAAGCGCACCAGCGACGCCACAGACTCGATCATCGCCAACGCCCTCGGGCCTGGCCCAGCCATGGTGACGATCGACCAGAGCGACGCCGCGTTCCAGACCCGCTGGTGTCACCCCTGGACCAAGGTCAGATGACCCCTACTCCGCCATCCACGTCGTACACCTCGGTCGCGGGGCTTGCCAGTAAGCGATCAGCCATCTCCTTCTTCAGCGCAGTCAAGCGGCTCTCCTCCTCCCCGGTGCGCCCCTCCTGGCGCGCCAGCGCGAGGAACTCCTCCCGCACGTATCCCTCGCGAAGGACCACCGTCACGCTGCGACCCCGGTAACCGAGCCGGAAAACGAAGCGCTCGCGCGTCGAACCACGTTCGGGACGCGCCAACGCATCGTCGACGACATACCGGCCCTCGGTCACGGCACGGGTGACCATTTCGAACGCATCGCGGGCGCCCGGGCCGGCAAAGGCCGTCTCGACCTCGATCTCGCGTCGCTCCACCAGACCAGCCGGCTCGAGGAGCGGTAGCGCCCGTTCCATCACCTTGAAGGCATGGGCCACGCCCCCGGGGGAGCCCGGACCGTGGTAGCGCATCAGGTCCTCGAACGTATAGACCAGTGTGCTTCCCTGGTCGGTAACCTCGATCGTGCTGTTCACCCGAACTCCTTCACGGCTACGATCAATCGAGTATAATCGTTCAAAAATCGAAGGGAAATTTACCGTGCCCGGAACCCGCTACACCCTGATTACCGGTGAGTTCTACATCCGCTACAAGGATCTTCCTCGCAACGGACCCGAGCCGGACGGCGACACGATCACCTTCCTGCCAGATAGTGATAGCCTGGTGCAGTATCTGCCCCGTTTCAGCGGCAAGGCACCTGACCGCAAGCACCTGGGCACATACAGTGTGCGTTTCGAGGGCATCGACGCGCTGGAGACCCACTTCCTCAACCAACACCAGAATCTGCAGTTCGCGCAGGCCGCCCGGGATCGGATGCTCCAGCTCCTGGGGTTCGGTGACGTGCAGTTCTGGCCGGACCGCCCCAACAAGGTCAAAAGTGCGCAAAACCACCCAGTACCCGGCTATCTGCTCGCCAACGGGATCGAGAGTAACGGCCGCGTGCTCGGCCTGGTGTTCTCCGGCCAACCAAACCTTGGAGCAGCGGACGGCGATAGCGTCTTTGTCGATGAGACTATCCTGGAGACCAGTGTGAACGCAGCGCTCGTACGCGACGGGTTGGCTTACGGCGAGCTGTACGCGACGATGCCACTGGATCTCATCCAGCGTATGCGGCAGCTGGTCACCGCGGCGCGGCAGAACGGTAGCGGCTTCTGGCCGAAAGAGGATGTCACGGTCAATTCGCGCGTGCAGTTACAAGGCCTGCCGGACCTGCCAGAATTGATCATATTTCCCAAGCTCTATCGCCGTCTGGTGACATACTTCAGAGCCGGAAATGTGGGCTTGGCGTCGTTCGACGCCTGGATCCGTGCCGATCCGGTGAACCGCGACGACACAGCGCTCCTACCGACGGGCGAACTGGGCAACCTGCATGATCTATACAACGTGGACCCGGGCGGGATCACACTGCGGTACCTCCCAGAAGACCTGACGTTCCAGCCCGACCCAACCGTTTGATGAGTGACCCAGCCCGCTCCCAACAATGTCCGGTTTGCAAGGTTCCGATTGACCTGTCAGCCACCGCCAACCGCCGAAGCGCGGTACGGCGTCCAGACGAGCTGATGCACGCTTGAGCCATCGGTGCGATCATCACCGGACCAGGCCACCGACGAGGTGAGGTGAGCGGAATGAGCCCAGGCGATCCGCGAGACAGCGGCCCAGGCTACGGGCAGAACCAGCCGCCAGCAGGCTACGGGCAAAACCCGGCGGGGCTCGGGCCGGGGTACGGCCAGGGCCCCGGTTACGGCGCCCCGCCGGCGCGGCCCCGCAACGGCTTCGGGATCGCCGCGCTGGTGCTGGGCCTGCTCGCGCTGGTGCTGTCCGTGACGATAATCGGCGGCATCATCTTCGGCCTGCTCGCGCTGATCTTCGGCCTGCTCGGTCGGGCCCGAGCCAAGCGGGGCGAGGCGACCAACGGCGGCCTGTCAGTCGCCGGAGTCGTGCTCGGCATCATCGGACTACTCATTGCGATCGGGCTGGTCGTGTACGTGGTGTCCATCTTTAACTCGCCGGCCGGCCGGAGCTACCTGGAGTGCCTCCAGCAGTCGGACGGGGATTCGGCGAAGATGCAACAGTGCATCTCGGAGTTCAGCCGCCAGTTCGGGGGCGGCTGAGTGAACGACAAACCCCAGACGCCCTGGTCGCCGTGCCGTTGGGCTAGGGAGCCGGCGTCCGGCCTGCCAGCACCTCGGCAAGTGCCGACGCGTCGACGTTGCCGCCGCTGAGTACGACGCCGACACGGCGCCCGCGCTGAAGATCGCGCGCCCGCATCAGCACGGCGAGGTTGAGCGCGCCGGCCAGCTCAGTCAGGTTGTGGGTAGCGCCCAACATCAGCCGCATCGCCGCGGCGGTCTCGTCGTCGGGCACCGTGGCCAGCCGGGCGGCGCCGCGGGCGATGATGGCGACTGCGTCGCCGTCCGGCTCGCGGCCCCGGTGGTGTTGTCCTTGCACCGCTTGGACGTGCTACTCGACGAGGTCTACGGGGTCGCAGGTGCGCCTGCTGGAGGCGTACCGCAGCCCGTTTGCGCACCTACGGACGACTTCCAACGGCTCCGCCAGCGCAGGCTGGCTTACCGAGCCCGATCCTAATGTGATGCTCCCAGCCACAGGAGCGGCCGCGCTATTGCGTCCCGCCATGGCCGTGGCGCTGGAACCGGTCAGGTTCAGGGCTAGGAACGTCCCCGCCAGTGCGATCGAGCCACGTCGGACGGTCCCCCAGATCATGCTCATTGCGGTCTCCTCTCGTTGGTCGCATGGCCGTGCGACGACAGCGCCGATTCGGCTTATCCACACCATGGCCAGAAGGAGACCCCCAGACAACATGCGTTCACCACGGAAAATTCTTCCAGCCACTACCTAGTTGTGAAGCTGATCTTCGTGGCGAAGGTCCCAGCGGGTCACTACGTAGCTTCCATCGCGCTGACCCACGCCTGCAACATCGTGCAGGGGCGTAGCTATGACCTTGCTTCGCCCGAGGGTAGCTACCTGGAGCAGGTGCTCGCCGCCGTACCCGTGCTGCAGGCGCGCACATCCGTCCAGGGACCGATCACGGCAAGAACCGGGTCGACAACGGCCTGCTGCTGCGCTCCGATGTCACATCCTGGGCCGCCGAGCTAACCTCTCGCCGCCCCCTCAGGCCAGATGACTTCGACCGGCACGCCGCGCGAGCGCGCATACTCCACTACTGACGCGGTACTGCCCTTGTCCACGCCGTCCTGCCCATCCCATACAGCAAAGAGTGTGTCACAGGTCGAAACCAGCACTTCGTTTGCGGCTTCATACGCTACCCTGTTGGCTTCCGCAAATGGCATAACACGTACCGTCGTTGCCCGACGCATCAGCTCGTCAAACTGTGGTGCGTGGTCAGGTTTGACTTTCTGTTCCCGGTAGCCGACCGCTGGCAGTACCACTTCAAGCTTACCGCCCACGTCGAGCAGCACTTGTGCAAAAACGGAATCAGCCCCACGCGCAATGCAGCTTATGCCAGTCAAGTCGTCGCCTGCGTAGGCCACCAAAGCGTCAGTAATTGCATCGTAGACCAGGGGCACGCTGTCGGCGGTCAGATTCATGTGGCCGGTAATGGCAATCCGCGGCAAGGTTCCTCCGTGGTCAGGCGGGCTGTGAGGCGCACAGCGAGAGGATACGATCCCGCAGGCTGGCAATCACGGGAATATCGGTGTGGGCATTGCTGTGCTGGTACAGCTCGGCGAGCTTGACACGCACCCTGTCAGATGGCGTTTGCTCTACCAGCGCGGCGGCTTGATGCACCAGGCGCGACGCTTCATCCATCTCGCCTTGAACAAGCCGCGCCTCAGCCAGCCCGATCTGGTCAAGCGCCGAGCTGCGCAACCGTCCAGGACGACGCAGCGCTATTGCCTGCGAAATACGCTCGACTGTTTCATCCGCAAGCCGCTTGTCGTGGTGGGCTAGTTCAAGCAGCCGCCCGCCTGTGGTGCCTTCCAGCTCGGCCACGTCGAAGTAGGTAATCGAGTACGAGTCTTCGGCTGGCTTCGCCTCGGTCAGTGCGTCTTCGGCTTTGCCCGTCGCCCGACGAAAGGCCGACATACGGCCGAGCTTGGCATACGCCCACGCTTCGCGAGTGTACGACATGGAGCGCACGGACGCCGTGGCGTAACCCGATGAATCGTCCTGCGCAAGCCGCACCAATTCCAGGGCGTCACTCGCATGGCCGAGATACAACAGCTGGCGCGCCATCGCCGCCATGACATTCGCGCCAAACGCCCGGTCGCCTGCAGCTTTGGATGCCCGGAGGGATAACACGTAATAGCGCTGAGCGAGTGCCTGACGCCCGGAATCCCACGACATAATGGCCGCGGTTTCCGAGAGCTGCGCCATTGCCCCGAAAAGGCGTCGCTTTATCTTGACCGGGTGCGAGTCTCGGAGCAAGTCGGCAACCTCGTTCAACTGGCCGACAACGGCTTTCCGTCGCAACCCTCCACCGAACTGGTCATCCCAATCACGGAAAATCCGCGCAGCATTTTCGATCTGCTCGATTTCTTGATACCCCACCGAACCCGGCCGACCAACATGCGGCTTTTCCGTACCGCCCGATAGCCAGCGTTCAAGCGGCTCAAGCAGAGCGCTGCCGAAGACCACACCCGCAAGCATTCGCGCTACCTCGCGTCGGTCCAACGAGAGGTCCCTCCTCGTGAACTGGCTGACGATGTCGACCGTATCCGCAGGCGCCCACCACAGCGACACGTCCACGCCGTCAAGGGCGCTCAACGCTGACCGCCCAGCTGCTGCTGGCACCAGGTGGACGCCGGTCGCGGCGGCCCGGTCGTCCTCCGGAAGCGTGAACCACAAGTATGACGACGGGATACGTAGTACCCGCGCCCAGTGCATCAGCCGGTCGAGATGCACGATGGTCGGCCCGTTCTCGATGCGGCTGAGCTAGCCCTGCGTTACCCCTATCCAACCCGCCACCACGTCCTGCGGGAGCGGTCGGTGGCCGTGGAACGGGTGGCAGCGGTACGCCCTGATCACCCTCGCCAGATGGCGGCTCGCCAACGCTGCCCTCATCGCGTGGCTATCCCAGAACTCAGCAGGCACCTCGGGCGGGACGGCGAACCGGTCACGGCTACCTATCTTGCACGGCGCGCAGTAACCACCTGTGTTGTCGTGCGCCAACCACGTACCGCAGCGGTGGCAGCGCGCTTCGCGTCGAGCGTCCATGGACAGCGGCTCCGCTTGCCGGGAGTGGTGAGCAACCAAGGTCGACCGGAGTCTAAGCCCGCGCGGTATCGACCGTTAGGGGGCGTCCTCGGTGACTGACCCCCTCCCAAAGCAGGCTCAACCTGAAGACATAGGCGATCGGCAGACCACCTATGCAAGCTCGGCGGTGCACCGCAAGGTGTCAGTCAAAGGCAGCGGCGGCGTCTCGGCGACCGTGATCGTCATTGCGCAACAAGGGAAGGTGTGGGTGTCGATTGTGCCACCATTCACCTGGGAAGCCATCATGGAACCCGGGAAGGTAGATGAGCTGATCCATACACTTGGGCTGGCTCGGGAGGACGCAAAGCGAATGGTGAGGTGGCGAGGCAATCTTCGGCCTCACTCCCGGGGCAGGAGTAGGTCCCGCATCGCCTCGCGTCGGACAGCGACGAGGAGCACCGTCGGCGTGACGGCGTGGGCGGTGAAGGCGCCCCGCTGTCCCTTGAGCGTGGCCTGGTCGCCGAAGAGCTCGCCCGGCCCAACTCGGGTCACGGTCTGGTCGGCCCCGTAGCCCTCGCCGCGGACCTCGACCTCGCCCTCGACGACGACGTAGTACTGCCCGGCCACGTCGCCGGGGCGGAAGATCACCTCGCCGGTTGCGAACGTGCTGCGGTCGAGGCTGGTCGACACCGCTGCATGCACTGGCGCCTCGGCGGCGCCCATTGCGAAGGTCCGGCTGGTGATCTCCGGGTTATGCTGCCGCTCGCCTTCGGCGGTGACGACGTTGCAGTCGTAGTCGACGAAGTACATCTCGATGGGCCGGACGACATGCAGGGCCCCGACCGGAAGGGCTTGGGATCGCGCGAACTTGCCTTGGAAGAGGCCGGCGGCGTAGACATCCTCCTGCTGGTTGGCGGACCGGCACCCGCCGACGCCCTGCAGCTCGCGTACCTTGCGCCAGTCCGTGGTGTAGTCGTCGATGGTGAACGAGACGTGCTTGTTGTCGGCGATGTTGCGGACCACGGTCGAGCCGGCGAGCGCCGCGAAGTACAGCGCCTCAGTGTCGTTGGCGTAGGCCACGGTGTTGGCATGGGGCAGGCCCGTGAACGATGAGGTCGACAGGGTGATGATGTGGTGCAGTCGCAGGTACTCCACGACATCCTGCGGGGAAGGTCTTC
>DASYIL010000317.1:0-2103 GCA_035997545.1 Pseudonocardiaceae bacterium | reverse complement strand
TGAGATGCTGGTGATCGACTGGGGCAGCCTCGGTGGGCTGCACGTGTTCTGTGCGGTGCTGGCGTGGTCGCGGGTGCGGTTCGTGCGGTTCGCCGGTGACGAGCGCGCCGAGACCACCATGGCGATGCTGACCGAGTGTTTCGCGGAGCTGGGTGGGGTGCCCAAGGTTGTGCTGGCCGACCGGATGGGTTGCCTCAAGGGTGGGGTCGTGGCCAATGTCGTGGTCCCCACGCCGGCCTATGTCCGGTTCGCGTCCCACTACCGGTTTCGGCCCGACTTTTGTGAGGCCGCCGATCCTCCAGTCGAAGGGGATCGTGGAGAACCTCGTCGGCTATGCCAAACGGGATCTGCTCGTGCCGCAGGCCCCGTTCACCGACCTGGCCGCCGCCAATGAGGCGGCCCGCGTGTGGTGCGCGGAGGTGAACGCGGTGGTGCACTCGGAGATCGCCGCGATCCCGGCCGAGCGGCTCGCCGGCGAGGTCGAGCTGCTGGCCGTGCTGCCGTCGCTGCGGCTGCGGTTGGGCACGCTCACCCACCGCAAGGTCGACCGGCTCTCGTGTGTGCGGTTCGGGTCGGCCCGCTACTCGGTGCCCATCGGGCTGATCGGTACCCGTGTCGAGCTCTCCGCTCGGGATGGGCGGCTGCTCGTGTCCGATCCCGTCACCGGTGACACGGTCTCCGAGCATCGGCTGGTGGCTCCGGGCGAGGCGTCGGTCCTCGATGCGCACTACGGCGGCCCGAGGCCCGCTCCGCGGCGGGCGGTGCGACCGAAAACCGTTGCCGAGAAACAGTTCTGTGCTCTCGGGCTGGTCGCGGAGGCGTTCATCACCGGTGCCGCCGCGGCCGGCAACACCCGCCTGGGCCCCGAACTCGCCGAGATAGCCGGCTTGCAGGCCGCCCACGGGACCGAGGCGTTGCTGGCCGCGCTGGAGCGGGCGGTGGCGTTTGGCCGGTGGCGTGCCGCGGATGTGCGGTCGATCCTCGCCGCCGGTGCGGGTGTCGCCCAGCCTCGCGAGCCCGGAGACGCGCTGGTGATCGAGTTGCCGGTCGTGGGGACCCGGCCGCTGTCGGACTACGCGATCGAGGGACTCTCGTGAGCGCGGCGCCACCGGCACTCCCCGGCGATCTGGACCGGGGGTTGCGCAGGGGTGAAAATGGCCGCGATGCGCGGCCTGGCACCGGAATTGCTGGTCACCGCCAAAACCCAGCGCTGGGCGCCGGAGGAGTTCCTGCGCACCCTGATCGAGGCCGAACTGGCCGCCCGGGACGCCTCCAACGCCCGCACCCGGCTCAAGACCGCGGCGTTCCCAGTCACGAAAACGTTGGACGAGTTCGATGTCGCGGCGTCCTCGATCCCACAGGCAACCTTCGACTACCTCTCCAGCCTGGAATGGGTTGGGGCGCAAGAGAATCTCTGTTTGGTCGGCCCGGCTGGCACCGGCAAGAGTCATACGCTGATCGCCCTGGGCGTCGCCGCAGTCCAAGCAGGGCACCGGGTTCGCTACTTCACCGCCGCTGACCTGGTCGACACCCTCTACCGCGGGCTGGCCGACAACTCCGTGGGCCGGGTCATCGAGACCCTGCTCCGCGCTGATCTGGTGATCATCGACGAACTTGGCTTCGCGCCGCTGGATGACACCGGCGCCCAGTTGCTGTTCCGGTTGGTCGCCGCCGCCTACGAACGCCGGGCACTGGGCATCGGCTCGCACTGGCCCTTCGAGCAGTGGGGCCGGTTCCTGCCCGAGCACACCACCGCCGTGAGCCTGCTGGACCGGCTGCTGCATCACAGCAACGTCGTGGTCACCGAGGGCGAGTCGTTCCGCATGCGCCAAGCACGAAACCGAGGAGGTGCACGCCCCAGGAAGACCTGAACAACCCCCAAGGGGTGGGGACTTTCAGTTGGCCACCAGCGGGGACCACAACTTGGCCGTTGACAGGCGTATAGGGGGGAGGCTCTGGGGATGGCACCCAAACGGCTTCGTTTCGCCCGGACGAGTACGCGCAGCACCTGTGGCAGGTCTTCACGCTGGCCCCGTCCAAAGCACGGGTTCTGCCCCTCGTGCGCCAGCAGCTCGATCTGCTGACCGCCAAACTCGGCGAACC
>DASYIL010000316.1:0-3017 GCA_035997545.1 Pseudonocardiaceae bacterium | reverse complement strand
TTCGGAGTGGCCGAAGCCGGGCAGGTCGACCGCGAGGAGGTGGGCTGTCCTGGAAAGCCGTGGCCAGATCCGCTGAAAGGCCAGCAGGCTCTCCGGCCAGGGACTGGTCAGTACGAGGCGGGGGCTGGTGGGGCTGTCGCTTTCAGCAAAGCGGATCTGCACCCCCTGCACAGCCCGAAAACCAATCCGCATATCACTGCCGCCCATTGCTGCTCCGCTCACGATGCCCCCGCACTCTGGACGAAGACCAGGATCGAGGTCCGCGACGCCGCTGACACGACACGAACATGCTGTTCCTTAGGCCCGGTTTTGGCCTGGGCTGGGCAATGTGATGGGTTGTTAGCCGGCGATGAGGTCGAACTCGTTGCCCTCGATGTCGAGGAGCGTTAGCCATCGGGCCCCGTTCTGGCAGATTTCATTGACCTTCACCGCGCCCAACGTGAGCAGTCGCGCCGTCTCGGCGTCGAAATCGCTGGTAATCAGGTCGAGGTGAAGGCGGTTTTTGCTGGTTTTCGTCCGCGGTCTAGAAGGGTCCGCGGCGCGGGCTACGACGCATTGGTGCTTGCGGACGGGGTGGCGTGGGCGCCCCGGCCGATCATCCTGGCAGCTACTTCTCAGCCGGCAGGTAGACGTCGCTGTAGCGGTGGATATGTCGAGCGAATCGTTCGGCGTTTTCCAGCACGTCATGCGCCACTGGATCGCCACGCTCAACGGAGCTGGCAATCGCTTCGAGCAATCGCGCTGTCTCGAAGAGCACGAACTCCGTGCTCCGACTAGGAAGGTGCAGGTCAGCGGAGTTGCGTCCGTCCAGCAGCCGCACTGCCTTCCGCAGCATGGCAGCGTCCTGCTGACACCGCTCGGTGCCTGCGTTCATTTCCACTCCTTCTTGGCCAGGGCCCCGAGGGTCAGGCCTATGCAGAGATACGCGACTACGGCGGTAACCGCCGCGGCTCCGCCGATCGCCGCGACCGCCAGCAGTATCAGGACGACACCGACGGCGTCGATGCCCACGGTCTGCACGCTCTCGGCGTTAAACGGCTCGTTCGCCGCGTCAAGCAGCCGCTCCCGCGCACTCCGCCCCGACCGAGCCGTCCCCACCGGGGGTGCGGGGTTCGGAGTCCCTGTCGATGTCGTCACTGCCGCTCGCTACCTCACAGTTGGCCTATCCGGGGATGAGCTCGATGTGCACCTTGTCTGGGTAGAACGCGACGTGTCCGGCGATCGCGGAGACGGCTGGGTAAGGCTCCGGGTAAGTCCACAGCGCGTCGGGTACGTCCGCACCATGATCGGCGCTGTGATCGGTGTGGTGGCCGTTGGTGGTGGTCAGACCGTGGTAGGAGGCCTCGCCCTTGTACGGGCAGTAGGTCGTGGTGGAGCTCGGCAGCAGCGCTGAAAGATCGACGTTGGTGAGGGGGATGTAGTAGACGGGTGGGTAGGACGCCTCGCGCATCGTCAGCGCCCGGTCGGTATCGGCGATGATCCGGTCACTGAGGCGGACCACGACGCGCCCGGCGGTAGGTTCGACGGTAATCGGGTGGTCAGTGCCGGGAATCTTCTTCACGTGGGACATTGCGCTCTTCCTCGCAGAACCGGCCATAGAGCCGGTGTGGTGGTGGATAGGGTCAAGTAGTGGTGGGCGCCGGAAGCGCCCGGGCCCTCTTGTGGGGTCGTAGTTCCGCTCCAGCACGGTGGGCGGGTCGGGGTCAGACCGCAGTGCGGCCGCCATCGACCATCGCCGCGGTGACATAACTGGCGCGGGAAGAGGCGAGCAGTGCGATGACCTGGGCGGGTCTCCGCCGGCTTGGCAGCGCGGTGCCGGAGCGTCGTTGCGCCGAGCTGCCCGATCAAATAGTGGTTGGCGCCGTCGGGGTAAACCGGGGCGGGAGCCACCGAGTTGATTCGCACACTTGAGGGGGCTGAACTCCGCCCCGCCCACCCTTGGGTCATCGCGGTCAAGGCGGCCTTACTTGCGCCGTAGGCCGCCCCGCCGGCCAGGCCCACGGGCCCGGCCATGCTGTCAACGCGTGGCCCCACGCCCTCGCGCGGCCATCCCGGGCGCCAGTGCGCCCACCAGTTGATGCGCCGCGGGCACGTTGCCGGCGAACATGGCGTCGAACATGGCGGTGTCCAAATCCGCGGTCGGGTCGCGGCGCGACGGGTGAGGTCGGAGGGGGGACCGCAACCGAGTCGACTGTTACCTGAGCCGCCGTGCAACAGATCAAACCTACTCGGGACTGGGGGTCAGGTGGGGTTACCACTGGTGACCTGCGCTTCCGGTGAGGTAGCCGCCGTTGACCCAGGCGGTGACGATCGCCGCGTATTGCTCGGGTGCCTGTTCCCAGGTGAAATGGCCGGTGTCGAGGACATCGAGGCGGCTGTTGGGCAGGCGGGCATGGAGGTAGTCGGCGTTGGCCAGGGGCACCAGGGGGTCCCAGCGGCCAGCGATGATCTGCACCGGGGTGTAGATCGTGGGAAGGACCTGGCCGAGGCGCTGGAGTTGTTCGGGATAGCTACGCACGTAGCGGGTCGCCTCGGCGTAGCGGTCACCCCTGTTGGACTCGATGTAGTCCTCGACCACGTCAGCGGCCGGCGCCGCGGAGCCCATGGCCGCCATCGCCGCCGCCACCACCTCGCGGGGGTTTCGGCAACGGACCAGGTTAGGGCTCGGCGCCTCGATCAGTTCCTTCAAAGCCCCGCCGACTACGAGCGGGTAGGCGCTGGCGCCGCTGCCCACCACCAGGCTGCGCATTCGCCCGGGATGGTTGGCCGCCGCGTACAGCGCGGCCGAAGTGCCGATGTCGGGGCAGACCAAATGCGGCTGATGGATGCCCCACTCGTCCAGCAGCCGGACCAAGAACTCACCCATCAGCCGCGGGGAGAGGAGCTCGGTTCGGCGTTCGGAGTGGCCGAAGCCGGGCAGGTCGACCGCGAGGAGGTGGGCTGTCCTGGAAAGCCGTGGCCAGATCCGCTGAAAGGCCAGCAGGCTCTCCGGCCAGGGACTGGTCAGTACGAGGCGG
>DASYIL010000315.1:0-3064 GCA_035997545.1 Pseudonocardiaceae bacterium | reverse complement strand
AAGTGCATCGTGTTCTCCTGCTGGTACCGGTGATACATCCGCTCGACCGCACCAAGCCGACGAACCAGAACACCTGTCGTATCAGCGGCGACGATCACCGAGTCGTACACGGCGCCCTCCTGGTGGAAAGCCACATCGCTTTTCCTCTGTGACCCGCTCGTGATCTCAGCTCTGCCATGACCCCACGATCGGTTCCAAATGACCCGGGGGTGAAGACGGCGCTACCACTAGCAGTGGCACTACTAGCTCGGGACGCGTGAATGGTGAGCCGCAACGCCGCCAAGGTCGGCGAGTTCCTCACAGCCCGGCGGGGCAGGTCGTTGATCGCTGCTGCACGGAGGGTATCCACGACGGGGTGAAGTTCGCGACGAACCCCAACTGGCGCGACGGACGGAGGCCTCGCTGGCAACGCCGGTTGTCCATCACCGGCAGTCTCAATCACGGATTGCGCCGACAGGTCGTTACCGGATCCGTGTGGCAATGCACGAGCTTCCAGGCGCTACATACCCTCGACCCGTTACCTGTCGGCTCGGGCGGTGATCAGCAGGCTGGATCGCATTGGCCGCAGGGTCATCTCGTCGAGTGGCCGCCGGTATTGCTCGGCGACTGCGAGCGCCCGGCTGGTGCTGACCGTCCACCCGTGGTCGTCGAGCCACTGAGCCGGATCGAAGTGTTGATCGACTGGCCACAACTCGGCCGGGTCGAACCCGAATTGATCGGCCATGTTCTGGAAGAGGGGATCGCGCAGCCGTGCCGTGAGATCACCGTCGTGGTGTTCCACCGCTATCTGGCTGCCCGCCGCGGAAAGGTTTTGCACCCGGGTGAAAAGGCTGTCTTTGGTGTCATCGGACAGGTATGAAAGCAGCCCCTCAGCGAGCCACGCCGTCGGGCGCTGCGGGTCAAAACCGGCCTGCTGCAACGCCGCGGGCCAGTCCTCCCGGAGATCGACTGCCACGGTGCGGCGCTGGCAGTGGGCCTGCGCGCCCTGTTGGGTCAGGACCCGGTCTTTGAATTGCAAGACCCTGGGCGCGTCCAGTTCATAGACCGTGGTCCCGGGTGACCAGTCCAGCCGATAGGCCCGGGTATCAAGCCCCGCGGCCAAGAGCACCACCTGCGCCACGCCCGCGGCGGAGGTGCCGGTGAAAAACTCGTCGAAAAAGCGGGACCGCACCCCCAGGTAGGTCGCCATCGACTCCCACGGGATCGTGACCTCCTCCGTGGCATCCAGGCGGGTCGGCATCGGCACCGGGGGCCGCGCCGCGTGCACGAACGCTTCCGCGTAAGGATCGTTGACCAGGGCGTCATGCCGATGGGTTTCGATCGCCCGGCCGGCGGCCACCCCCAGCGCGGTCAGGCCAACCCCGGTGAGGATGTCCCATCGCGCGTGCTGATTCATGCGATGTCCTTTCCGGTCGACAGCGGTCGCCGCATCTCGCACTCACCCCAGGGCAGTTCTCATCTAGTTAGCGTTGCTAACTCCAACGTCCTCCTGATCACCACTCACGGCCAGTCCCCATGGGGGACGCGCAGTGACAACGGTCACGCCGCGACATGACATGGACGAAAGGCCCGGTCAGCGGGATGTCCCTGCCGGCACCATCTCGCTGACGCTCAGCCTCGGCCTACGCTTCCGCCTACAGGGCCTCCGCCGTCCCGGTCCTGTGTCCAGGGTTCGAGGCCGTGGCGGCTACCCGCGACAACCCCACCAGTGACCAGCGACCACGCACGTCGGGGTCCGCGCAGGAAGTCGATCAGTACGCCGCGCACCGGATGCCGGCAGCCGCACAGGAACGGGAGACTTCGGCAGCCAGCATGACGAGCAGCAGGCCAGTATTTCGCCGGATCAGGTCGAAAGGTGGCGGGGGGACGATCGGGTCGTCCCCCCGGATTTACTCCCAGGGTCTGGTGTAGATCTCATGGACGTCAACGGTGGTGAGGGTGCGCGTCTCACCCTCGGGCATAGTTGGAGGCGCCCCACCAGTCGATTACGACGACGGGGTCCTCGCCTGCCACCCACGCATCGTGCCCGGATGGCAGGGCGGTGACTTGGCCGGGGGTGGCGTCGAACTCGTCGCCGTCGGCCGTCTGGACGCGGAGCGTGCCGGACACGTGGTATTGGAAGTGCGGGGCCTCGCACAGCTCGGTTCCCGCTAGCGGTTTGACGTCGTTTGACCCGGCCAACTGGGTTGCAGAGTCAGGCGGCCGATGTCGGCGCCGCCGATGTGGAGCAGGTCGAGCCGTCCGTTGGGGAACTCGCGGGTCTCGGTGGGGGTGGCGAAGTCTTGCTGCTCGTAGCGGGTTCCCATGGTGTCCTCCGGTCTGGCGATGCAGGGTCGTGCTAGCGGGGACGACGTTAGGAGTCCGACCTTGCAGTTGAATGGCAGCCCTCTTGCAGGTGCGGGCTGGTGATCCACATCGGGCGGCCTCCCGCTATTAGGTAGCGTTGTGCGTACTCTGCCGCCTCACCATCGATCCCCGGCTCCGGGCCGCGATCTTCATTGAGTGTAGGGCCCATTTTCGTTGGGGCCGGGGTAGTGGCGGCCGGTTGGTAGGCTCCTGTGCGGATCTGGCAACGAACCCGCCCTCGCCGTAAGTCCCGCCCGATGAAAGTGCCCGTAGAGGGGCGGCGGAATCTGGCTGTCGACGCAACGCGAGTCGTATTTCCCGTGTCGCCGATAGGGTATGGCGCCCGCCGACAACGGGGCAGCTGTAGTGCCGCGTGTTCCATGCTGGTGGACGGCTAGACGGCTAGGGCCGTCAGCCGGTCACCGGGCGAGTGTTTTCCGAACAGGCCATCCGCAACCTCGACGCCGGGCGACCGGATCGGATCAGCCTGGTCTTCGACCGCCGCATCAGGTCCACAGGCCGCCGCCCGACTCCGGGGCACTTCCGCACCCGGGTGATCACCGAGGGGGTCACCCCCAGTGTGTACATCGACTACAAGCACACCGCGATCAAGCAGTACCACCAGCACGGAAAAGCGCTGCGCACCGAGACCACCATCAATGACACCCGCGACTTCAAGATCGCCAAACGGCTGACCAACCTGCCCGCCCTGCGGGAG
>DASYIL010000314.1:0-8003 GCA_035997545.1 Pseudonocardiaceae bacterium | reverse complement strand
TCGGCCCGGCCCGGGCCAAGGAGCTGATCTACACTGGTCGCTTCGTCGAGGCCGACGAGGCGCTGCGGATCGGGATGGTTGACGACGTGGTCACTCCCGATGACGTGTACCACGCGGCCCGCCGCTGGGCTGCGCAGTTCGTTCAGGGGCCTGCGCGCGCACTGGCGGGAGCCAAGGCCGCCATCGACGACGGACTCGACGTCAACCTGGACGATGGGCTGCGGCTGGAGACCGAGGTTTTCGCGGCGCTGTCGGGCACCGAGGACCGCGTGGCCGGGATGCGCTCGTTTCTTGACCACGGCCCCGGCAAGGCGACGTTTGTCGGGCGCTGAGCGCGCTAGCTCAACGTGACACGGACGTGTCATAGCGATAACGGTAAGTCGCATCCCTCGTTACCATGGCGGCAGGTCAATCCGAAGCATGGAGGAACGCCGTCATGAATATGATGGGTGTGATCATCGCGCTGCTCGCCGTTGGGTTCCTACTCGGCGCTATCGCGATCGTCAAGGGTCTGCTGGTGCTGGGGATCATCGGGTTCGGGCTGTTCCTCATCTCTCTTGTCTATGGTGCCGTTCTCAGCGCCAGGTGAGCATCCGGCGGTGCTGACTCATCGCTAACCTTCCCACTGCGCGCGGCATCGCTCCGCTGACTTGGGTTTAGGCTGAGTTGGATTTGGTGTGGCGGGAAGCCGGTTCTCCATCGGTCCGGCTAGCGTGCGCAGGATGTCCGACCTTGACCTGCACGCCATCCTCTACCTGATCGCGCACCACCCCGAGGTGCCCGCCGCCTTTGCCGCGGGGTCGCTGCTGCTCGGCGGTGCGGCTTGGTGGCTGGCGCCGCGCTGGGGATGGGCCCAGCTGCCGGCGGCGCTCGCCGGGTGCGGTCTGGCGCTGGCACTGGCCGTGACCGTGGTGCGGCCCATCGGGCTGTTCCCCGCGAGCGGTCTCAACCCGCTGGCCGTCCTGCGCGAATGCACCGTCGGGAGCCTGTCTCTGGCTCGCACCTACGAGAAGCTCAATCTGGCGATGCTGATGCCATTTGCCTTCTTCGGGACGATGGCGACGCGTCGCCCGGTCATCATCGCGATGTCCTGCCTGCTGATCAGCGGGGCGGTGGAGTTCGTGCAGGGCGCCACCGGCGGCGGCACCTGCCAGGCCCGCGACCTGGTGCACAATACTGCCGGCGGCACGCTCGGGGTGCTGCTGGCCGCGGTGGCGCTGCTGCTGTTGCGCGGCGGTCCCGCGGCATCACCGCAGACCTCGGAGCCGGTCCAGGACATCGAGGTGCCTAGTGATGGCTAGCACGGCACGACGAGGGACCAACTGGGGGGCCGGGCGACCTGAGTATTCGACCTGTCGGAGTGGATACCCGGCACGGCCAAGGCACTATTTCGATCATGACCAGCCCCGATCCGGGCCCGAACGTATTGCGTACCTGGGACCGGCTTGTGGACAGCACCGCGGGCAGTGACGTCACCCAGCTCACCGCGTGGG
Organism: Pseudonocardiaceae bacterium; assembly: GCA_035997545.1. Lineage (GTDB taxonomy): Bacteria > Actinomycetota > Actinomycetes > Mycobacteriales > Pseudonocardiaceae. The sequence goes on along the minus strand of DASYIL010000314.1, from coordinate 6,510 downwards.
CACGCCTCCGCGGTCGGGTCGGCTACGAGTCGCTGTACCTAGTGGCCTTTCAGGCGGGAGAACTTGTCGGCGGTGCACAGATCATGCACCGTCGAGTGCCGGTGCTCGGCAGCGTCGGCTACCTCCCCTACGGCCCGGTGATTTCCACAGCTGCGGCCGATCGCAACGAGATCTGCCGAGAGCTCGCCGACGGACTGGAGACGCTTGGCCGGCGCCAGTTGCGGATGCTGTTCGTCCAACCGCCCGGGGGTGCAGATGACCTGAGCCTCGAGCTGCTCCAACGCGGATTCCGCACCTCGTCCGCCGGTATCGCACCAGCGGGTTCGATCCGCATTGACCTCACGGTCACCGAGGACGAGATCCGCCGCCGTTTCGCTCGGCGGCTGCGCTCGTGGCCGAAAAAGTGGGCGGCACGAGGCGTCACGGTTCGCATCGGGGGTGGTCCGGACGTCGCGCTGCTCGCCACGTTGATGGCCCACTCGGCGCGACACCAGGACTACCAGCCGCTGCCGGTCGACTACCTCGAGGCAATGTATTCGGAGCTGGCTGCAACGGGGCAGGCGGCGCTGTTTGTGGGCGAGGTCTGCGGCGAACCCGTCGCTGCGGACCTGGTGACCGGGTGCAGCGCGATGGTCCGGGGTCGGCTGGCCGGATTCGACCGCACCGGCGAGGCGGGTCGGCTCAGTGTCCCTGCCGCCATCAGATGGGAGATCATCCGGTGGGCGAAGGCACGCGGGTATAAGTGGTACGACCTCGGTGGGCTGCACGAAGAGGCGCTGCAAGCCCTGCTTGCCGGCGAGTGCCGGCATAGCGACAGCTGGCCGAGCTCGGATCAGGCCAAGGTCGCGTTCGGAGGTAGCGCATACCGGTATCCGAGTGCTGTCGAGATGATCAATTCGGCGCCGGTAAGGACCGCTTACGACCTCTCGCGACGATGGTCCGGCGGCCGCCGCTTGGTTGCCCGAGCGACCCGACGGTTTCGCGGCTCGTCGCCGTAATTAACTCGTGCGTGCGGACTCACGAGTCCCACGGCGTCACCGCAGACTTCGGAGTCGATCCAGGATTGTCGCGTTGATCGACGGCAGGTCGGCGTCCAGTGCCACCTGCACGGCGCGCTCGCCGGTGCCGTGGCCGCCGTCGGCCTGCACGGTGCCGCGGTCGGGTCCGTGATCGCAGATCACCTCCAGACGCATCGGCGTCGTGTGCAACGTGCCCGGCACGGCGGCCTCCAGCACGGCCAGTGAATCGTGCAGAGCTACCGTATGCCGCCCCGAAACCTCCCGGCCGTGTTCCCGGTCGAGTTTCCGGCGGTGCTCCCGGTAATGCTCAATGACGCCAGCCAACACGGCGCACCGCGGCCCCGCCGCGGCCAGCTCGGCGAGCCAGGCACCGTCGACGGCGGCCCGCAGCGTCAGGTCCAGCGGCACCAGCGCGGCCGGCACGTCCTCCTCGACGAGCACCCGGCGAGCCGCCTCGGGATCGGACCGGATATTGAACTCGGCGGGCGGGCCGCCCGACAGGTGGCCACCCATGGCCACGATGCGGTTGATCCGGGGCTTCACCTTCGGGTGCGTGGTGAGCAGCAGCGCGATGTTGGTCAGCGGTCCGATGGCCACCAGCGTCACCGGAGCAACCGCGGCACTCAGCACGTCGGCCATCAGGGCGACCGCGCCGCGGGCATCGAGCGGCCCGATCGGTTCCGGCAGCAGGTGGGCGCGCCCGCCGAGGCCGTCCAGGCCGTGCTTGCACTGGGCTCGCTGTTCTTTGGCTCGTTGGTGCTGCGGGTACACCAGCGGCCGAGCGGCGCCGGCGGCCACCGGCAGGTGGCCGAGCCCGGCCAGGACCCGGAGCCGCAGCGCATTAGCGGTGGTGATCTCCACACCGGCGTTGCCGAACACCGTCGTCACGGCGAGCAGCTGCACTTCCGGGCTGGCAGCGGTCAGCATCAGCGCCACCGCGTCGTCCACTCCCGGGTCGGTATCGATGATCATCGGCACGCTCACCGGGCCAGCACCTCGTCGATCTCGGCGGCGGTGGGCAGGGACGGTTGGGCGCCGCGCCGGGCGGCCGCCAGCGCACCCGCCGCACAGGCCCGCGCAAGCAACTCGTCGTCCCGGAGTCCGCCCAGCAGGCCTGCGACGGCGGCGCCGACGAACGCGTCACCGGCACCGGTGCCGTCGACGGCGTGCACCGGTGGGGGAGCCGCGACCGCGACTTGCTGGCCGTCCCGGAGCAGCACCGCGCCGCGCGGCCCGTAGGTGACGGCGATGGCTCGGGCAGCGTCCAGACCCGGCAGTGCGGTGTGCTCGGCACTGTTGACCACCACCAGGTCGGCGCGCCGGAGCACTTCGGGCGCCACCGGGCGGGCCGGGGCGGCGTTGAGCACGAACAGCCCGGTGGCGTGCTGGGCGGCGGCGGTGACGGCGTGGTCGGGGACCTCCAGCACGGTGAGCACCGCATCGGCGCCAGCCACATCCTCGGCGCGCACCTGCAGCGCAGCGTTCGCGCCGGGCACCACGACGATGGTGGTCTCGCCGGCGGCATCGACGGTGATCAGCGCCAGCCCGGTCGGCTCGGTTACCTGCCGCAGCCCGTCCAGCTCGACTCCCTCGCTGCGCAGCAGCTCCAACGCGGTGTCGGCCTCGGGGTCGGCGCCCACCGCGGCGACCAGCCGGACCGGTAGTCCCATCCTGCGGGCGGCCAGTGCCTGGTTGGCTCCCTTACCCCCGGGGATGCGGGCCAAGCTGGTGGCGGTGAGGGTCTCGCCGGGGCTGGGAAGCCGCGGCAGTGCCGCCACCAGGTCGAGGTTGACACTGCCGACCACCGTCACGCCCACCGGCACCTGCCCAGGGTATTGGGACTCGACGTCGAAGAAGCTGGCGAATTCGCCCCCGCGCAACCGTAGCTCGGCCGCCGAACGGGGCGATAGCGTCGGGCGTGGAGAACCGGGGGACTGGCCTATGGCGACTGACCGAGATCCGACCGTGGTGACGGCCGGCCGGGACGCCGTCGCGGACACTGACGCCGGAGCTGACCCTGACAACCCCGCCGACCCCGGCCATCCGACCGACCCGTCAGCTGGCGGTGACGTCCCCCCGCTGCCGCCGCTGGTGGTGACTGCGGAGGAGGGACTGAGATGTCCAGCGACGACCCTCACGGCACCGATCGGCCCGACGCGATGATTGCCGAACGGAAGTCCTGGACCGATGACGAACGCCAGCTGGCCGACGCGCTAACCGCTGGTCACATCATCGTTGTCAACGTCCGGAAGTCCGGCTCGCACCGGCGGCTGGTGCCGTGGTTGATCGAGCGGGATCTACTCACCTATGTGGGGCACGCCGGGAGCCGGCACGAGTGGCCAGCATCGCCCTTCGCCAACCCGTTCTATCGGGAGGCTAAGCAGGACCGGCAGGGTGCGGTGGTGCGTTATGCAGCGTGGCTGGCCAGTCAGCCGCATCTGCTGCGGCGGATCGCGGACGGTGAGCTGACCGGACGGGCTCTGGGCTGCTGGTGCGCGCCGCTGGCCTGCCACGGCGACGTCTTGGCAGCGATGGCCGGGAAACAGAGTGGGCGATGACCCCTGTGTCCGCGACCAGGAAAGAGCCACACAATGAAACACTGCCGGGTGCAAGGTCAGCGGTTCTCAGCCGCCACGGTGAGCGCCTCGGCGACCTCGACGGCCTGCACCGGGTGGTCACCCTCGCGTCCACCACCGGGCCAGGCTGCTCACCGGGCACCATTGGCCAGCGCCAGCAGCCGTGCCGCAGTTCGACGTCGTTGAACTTCGGCATGTCGTCGGCGAGCTGCACGACTTGCCCGAGGATCCAGCGCGCCACCCTGACCTGCTCGGCGTAGTCGTCTGCCCGGTCGCGTAGGTGTGGGTTGACCAGCGAGATCGCCTAGGACATCCCGCACTGGCACTGGCACTGGCACTGGCACTGGCACTGGCACTGCCACGCCTCCACGCGGGGTGAGGCGCTGGTCTGCTCGACGCCATCGATTCGCCCGCACCCGGGGCACGCCTCGACCACCGGGCGCAGATCCGGGGTGGTCACCGGCAGCTCTCGCACCGCTGGCCTTCGCCACCAGGTTTGAGGTACAGGTGGTCAGCGCAGAACCACCTCCCGCAGGCGCCGTCTGTTGCGATGCCGGGCTGTTCCCCGCACAGGTAGGACAGGCCGCGGTCGATCTGCTCTTTGCAGCCGTCCCGGTGGCAGACGTCCTCGACGGCGTAACCGGCCTCGCCCAGTGGCGTGGTGTACCTCGCGTAGCACATCCCTTCGGGGACGCGCGGGGTTGGTTGCTCTGCTGCGGGCACTCGGTAAATGTGCCCCGAGATCAACGCCTAGTTGTTCACACTCCGTGCACGCTGGGCGCTGATGCCGAAGCGGTTGCGGAGGCTGTCGAGTTCCCACGCCCGGCGCCGTGCCCGCCGATCCAGGGTGAGCACCAGATCCCGGGCGATCGGGTCGTTACGGACCCTGGTCGGGGCGAGGCGGTCTGCGGTGTCCAGGTAGCGGATCGCCTCCGCGTCGCGGTTCGGTCCGTCCTGTACCAGCGCCCGAGCCAAATCGAAATACAGCGCTGAAGATCTCTCTTGGCTATTGAGTGCAGCCACGTCCAGCGGCATCCGGGTGGCCAACTCAACGGCCCGGCCGCCCTCACCCAGTTCGATACCAATCCCCAACTGCCACACCGCGACATTGGTAGGGCCGAAGTGCATGCGCAGCCCGTTGCGCTCCCCGATCCGGGTGGCGATCTCCCCGGCTTCGGCCAGATGCGCCTGTGCGTCGTCGTGCTGGTTTCCCCGCGCCGCGCACTGCGCCGACGCCAGATGCAGGAAGCCGAGCATCTCCGCGGGCCGTGTGTCCTCGCCGCGCAGGCGAGCGGATGGCCCTAGCTCGTCAATCCCGGCGGTGAGCACCCGTGAAGCACGGCCACGCGCAGTCAGCAGCATCAGTTTTCCCGCCCAGGACCACCGGGCGAGGCCAATCATCCCGGGGTCGCCCTGGCGACAGGACATGTCGTATCCGCGTCTGGCCGCCGAGATCGACAGGTCAATATTACCCGCGATCTTGTTAGCGACGATGCCGGCCACAACGCACGACTGCACGAGGGCGGTGAACGCGCGGGACCGGTCGGCTGATCCGGCCGTCAGCGCGTGCACGTGCAGCTCGGTCAACAGCGTGCCCATGCCGCGCCCGACCAGCGGGTATCGGCCCTGGTCACGATGCCCGTTCGCGCTTTCGGCCCAGGCCACCAGCTCGTCGAGCGGCCGCGGCGTGACGTCGGGGACGTCGTCGGGGCCGGAGTCGTTGAGCGCCAGGCTGATGCCTGGCAACGCCGCTCGCCCCTCAGCGGTCGCCCGATCCGGCGCCAGGTACGGCTGCCCGGTCAGGTCCGCCACGGAGCACCCCAGCGCCTCGGCGAGGTCCTCGATCAGGCCACGCCGGTTGAACCCGCGCTGGCCGCGTTCCAGCATCGACAAGTAGCCCTTGGTGATCCCGGCTAGCTCGGCCACCACGTCCAAGCTCATCCCGCGGCGACGGCGGATCTTGCGAGCGCGCGCACCGATCACCAACGCGTCCTCAGCGTCCATCTGGGACCTCTCCCTCGCCGAACCCCTCACCGCGAGTCCCGGGGAGACGGCCCCGGGGCGGTACGCCCCGGTGGGGGGTACCGCCAAGGCTAACGCGGCGCCTCGTGGTGAACATTGCAACCGTGGACGCCGACACTGCACTGCTGCTGCTCAGGGAAATCCTGCACGGCGCCCCGCGGCTGCCCCGGCGGGAGCTGCATCGGACGTAACCATTTGTTTGATGAGCTGCCCGACCGTGGCCATCAGCACCACCAGCCGCAACAAGCGCGGTTCGAGCGGGCCGCCGCGTGCTGCGCCGGGTGCCCCGTCCAAGTGCAGTGTCCCTCGGTGACCACCGCGACCGTCACCGTGGCGGTAGGCGTACGGCGAACAGCTCGTCCCCTCGCCGCCGCCGGGCAGGCTCCCCGTGACGAAGTGAAGCCCACCGGTTCCGGTGCAGGTACCTCGGTTTCGTCCCGGGGCAGTCATCCTCCAGTGAGTAAGGGGTGCGAGTGTCAAGCTAGCGTTTCGTAATAAATAGATCTTTACTGAACGTTTTTGTTGTTGTCGAGTAAATTTTTGGAAATCCTGGTGAATTAGGCGGACCTTGGCAACGATCTCGTTTGCTGTCGTGGTCCAGGTGAAGGATTTTGAGTCTTGGTTCCAGTTTGTGATGTAGGTGTTGATGGTCTTGATAAGTTGACGCAGTGATGTGAGGTCCCTCGCCTGATGGCTTGTTTGGTGATGATGCCGAACCATGTCTCTACCTGGTGAGCCAGGAACTGCCAGTCGGGGTGAAATGGAAGGTGACGTTGGGGTGTTTGGTGAGCCACTTGTCGACGTCGGACCCGGAATGTGTGGATTGGTTGTCGAGGACGACGTGGAGCTCTCGAGCGTCATGGGTGGCCACCACCTGATCCATGAATTTGAGG
>DASYIL010000313.1:0-4687 GCA_035997545.1 Pseudonocardiaceae bacterium | reverse complement strand
CGTCGAGGTCGGGCTTGTTGCGCTCGGGCATGATGACCCGCTTGATGCCCGCCCGGTGGGCGGCCAGGACTTTCTCCTTGAGACCGCCGATCGGCAGGACGCGCCCGCGCAGCGTGATTTCGCCGGTCATGGCGACGTCGTGCCGCACGCGGATGCCGGTCAGCATGGAGACGAGCGCGGTGAACATCGTGACGCCCGCGCTCGGCCCGTCCTTGGGCACCGCGCCGGCCGGCACGTGCACGTGGACACCGCGGTCCTTGAGCTCGCCGACCGGAAGGTCGAGCTCGGCTCCGTGCGAGCGCAGGTAAGACAGCGCGATCTGGGCAGATTCCTTCATTACGTCACCGAGTTGCCCGGTGAGCGTGACGTTCGTCGACCCGGTCTCCTTGTCGGCCAGCGAGGCCTCCACGAACAGCACGTCGCCACCGGCGCCGGTCACCGCGAGCCCGGTCGCCACCCCCGGCACGGCCGTGCGCTCCGCAGATTCCGGAGTGTGCTTCGGTCGGCCGAGGTAGTCCGGCAGGTCGTCTGGCCCGATGTGGACCGGGACCTCGTTCTGGTTCAAGGCCAGCCGGGTGGTCACCTTGCGCAGGATCCGGGCGATCGAACGCTCCAGCTGCCGCACTCCGGCCTCGCGGGTGTACTCGCCGGCGAGCAGACGCAACACGGCATCCTCGACGCGCACCTCCTCCGGGGTCAGCCCGGCCCGGTCAAGCTGGTGACGCAGCAGATGGTCGCGCGCGATCGCCACCTTCTCATCCTCGGTGTACCCGTCGAGAGGGACCAGTTCCATCCGGTCGAGCAGGGGCGCGGGGATCGAGTCGACCACGTTCGCCGTCGCCAGGAACATCACGTCGGACAGGTCGAGCTCGACTTCGAGATAGTGATCGCGGAACGTATGGTTCTGCGCCGGGTCGAGCACTTCGAGCAGCGCGGCGGTCGGGTCGCCCCGGTAGTCCGAGCCGACCTTGTCCACCTCGTCCAGCAGGATGACCGGGTTCATCGTGCCCGCCTCGGAGATGGCCCGCACAATCCGACCCGGCAGCGCCCCGACGTAGGTCCGGCGGTGTCCCCTGATCTCCGCCTCGTCGCGCACGCCACCCAGGGAGACGCGGACGAACTTCCGTCCCATAGCCCTGGCCACCGATTCACCGAGCGAGGTTTTGCCGACCCCGGGCGGCCCGACCAGGGCGAGGACCGCCCCGCTGCGCCGGCCCCCAACGACTCCCAGGCTGCGGTCAGCACGCCTACGGCGCACGGCCAGGTACTCGATGATGCGGTCCTTGACCTCGTCGAGCCCGAAGTGGTCGGCATCCAGCACTTCACGAGCGCCGGCGATGTCGAAGTTGTCTTCGGTGCGGGAGTTCCACGGCATCTCCAGCACGGTGTCCAGCCAGGTGCGGATCCAGCCGACCTCAGGCGATGCCTCAGCGGTTCGTTCTAGCTTGTCGACCTCGGCCATCGCCGCCTTGCGCACGTGCTCCGGCAGCTCTGCGGCCTCCACCCTGGCCCGGTAGTCCTCCTCCTCGGAGGCGGGTTTGCCGTCCAGCTCGGCCAGCTCCTTGCGGATCGCGGCGAGCTGCTGGCGCAGCAGGAATTCCCGCTGCTGGCGCTCCACGCCCTCCTTGACGTCCTTATTGATCGTCTCTGCGACGTCGAGCTCGGCAAGCTGTTCCTGGCTCCACTCGATGAGCCTGTCAAGCCGTGCTACCACGTTAGGGGTCTCCAACAGCCAGAGCTTCTGCTCCTTGGTCAGGTAGGAGGCGTACCCGGCGAGGTCGGCCAGCGCGCCAGGCTGGTCAACCTGCCGCAGCGAGTCGATCACCTGCCAGGCACCGCGGCGCTGCAGGATCGCGGTCACCAGACCTCGATACTCCCGGGCGAGCTCCTGAGCTCGGTCGTCGGCTGCCGTCTCATCCAGGACGGTGGCTTCCACCCACAACGCGGCACCCGGACCCGTCGTGCCGGTTCCGATCCGGACCCGGGACGTGCCCCGCACCACTGCGGCCTGTTCGCCACCGGGCAGCCGGCCGATCTGCTCCACCACACCCCACGTGCCGACCGAGGCATACTTGCCATCAAGCCGGGGCACCAGCAGCACCTGCGCCTGCCCGCCTGAATCCGCAATGGTCGCCGCACGACCAGCTTCGATGGCCGCCCGAACCTCAGCGTCGGCCAACCGCATCGGAACCACCATTCCCGGCAACACCACCATGTCGTCGAGCGGCAGAACCGGCAGCTTTACAGTCTCGGTCAAGATTGTCACCCTCTGTGAGAAATTGAGTCTAGTCAGCTCAACTATGATGGCCATCTCGATATTCCCCGCGGGGTCGTCGCTACAGTCAAGCCCCGAGAACGGCGGGGTCGCGGTGTCGCGGATCGAGGGCTGGGTCCACTCAGCCGTTGGGGCCGGTTGGTGAGCTTCTACCTTGCCGTGCTTGCCCGCGCCGAGTCGACCTGCGGGGTGGATTCTGCGTGCGAGGTTTGGTGCTGGCAGGTGCAGGCGCAACAGCGGCTGATGTGGGCATCGTGGCGAGATGCTCCCGCTCCCCGGAGCACTGCTGACGCCAGCGTCACGCCCGTCTGCGGGAACCTAGATCTCAAGGGCTGACTCATGACTCGACACGATGAGGAGAGCATCGCCGGCGAGGTGCGGGGCACGCTCCAGTGGTTGGACCGCTATCAGCAACGGCACCCCGCGTTGGGAGTGCCGATCGCGGTGGTGCGTAAGTTTGTCGAGGACCAGTCGACCATTCTCGCCTCCGCGATCGCCTTTTGGGCATTCTTCTCTGTCTTTCCGTTGCTGCTCGTCTTCGTCACTCTCCTCGGCTACTTCCTGCCGCCCAACCTCCAGGGTGACGTGCTGAGCAGGGTTGCTGCCTTTGTCCCGCTGCTGAGCACAGACACGATTGGTCACCTGAGCGGCCAGTGGTGGACGCTTCTGCTCGGAATCTTTAGCGCGCTGTGGAGCGGTTCGTTCGTGGTCACCACCACTCAGGCGGCGTTCAACTCGGTGTGGGAGCTCCCCTATGCCCAGCGGCCCGCCTTCGGCGCGCAGATCGGGCGCAGCCTCGTCGCGCTGAGCGCGATCGGGATCACCCTGGTCGGCGGCACGGTGATCAGCAGCTACATCACCGGCACCAAGTTCGGCGTGGTGGGTGGACTCGCTGGGTACCTCATCCCGGTTGCGCTGGACGTGGGGTTGTTCATCGTGGCGTTCCGGCTGCTCACCGACCGCGAAGTTTCCACCCGCGACGTGCTGCCGGGCGCGCTGCTGTCGGGCGTCGTCTTCTGGCTGCTCCAGCAGCTGTCCTCGCTGATCATCTCCCGGTACCTGCACACCGCCGAGAGGGCCTACGGCAACTTCGCCACCGTCATCACCATGCTGTGGTGGTTTTACCTGGGGAGCATAGTCACGCTGTTCGGCGCGCAGCTCAACGTGGTACTCAAGGAACGGCTGCACCCCCGCGGACTAGTCGACAGCCCCGCCACCGAAGCCGACTACCGAGCCTATGACGCTTACGCGAAGGAACGCACCTACCACCACGACGAGGGAGTCCACACCGAGTTTCCGCATCATGACGCCGACGAGGGGTAAAATGTTTCAATCCGTCCGTTCAGGACTGTCACCATGGGGAGGACCTCCAGCATGGACATTTCGCGTAGGACACCTGAGGGCTTTCCCCGCACCGCGATCGTGACCGGTTCCGACTCCGGCATCGGAAAGGCGACGGCGGTAGCCTTGGCCGAGCTGGGGTGTGATGTGGGGATCACGTGGCACACCGACGAGCAGGGCGCCAAGGCGACGGCCGATGAGGTTCGTGCCACCGGCCGGCGCGCCGAGGTGCGGCACCTCGATCTCACTGTGCTGCCCAGCGCAGCGGCCGTCATCGACGAACTCTCCGACGCCCTTGGCGGTCTCGACGTACTGGTGAACAACGCTGGAACGGGCTCGCGGGCACTGCTGGTTGATCTCGACTACGACACCTGGCGTCGGATTCTCGCAACGGATTTGGACGGCGCTTTCGTGTGTCTCCAACGGGCGGCCCAGCGGATGATCGCTGCCGGGCGCGGCGGACGGATCGTGAATATCACCAGCGTTCACGAGCACCAGCCCAGGGTCGGCGCCGGCGCCTACTGCGCGGCCAAAGGCGGGCTCGGGCTACTCACCAAGACCGCCGCTCTGGAGCTGTCCGAATACCAGATCACGGTCAACGCTGTCGCACCGGGCGAGGTCGCCACGCCCATGACCGGGCAGGAGGACATCGACGTCCACGAGCAGCACCGCCCCGGCATACCGCTCGGCCGGCCCGCGGACGCGCGTGAAGTCGCCGCGGTGGTCGCATTCCTGTGCTCCCCGGCAGCGTCGTACGTCACTGGAGCATCCTGGGCGGTGGACGGCGGGATGCTGCAGATGGGGCCGATGGCCGGATCTCATCTACGAGCGGAGGATTGGCGCCGCCCATAGCTCGCGCAGTTTCTGGCGGCATTGTCAACAGATTCACGCGCCCGGTGGCTGTCGGTTTCTTTGGCTCGGTCCTGGTTTCGGCGTGGCCGAGGCCAGCTGCACCGACCCCCGGGCACGAGGCGGACGCACCGATTCCTTCCGACAGGGCAGGCCAGCGCGCGGCGCCGGCCGCCGCGTCGGATCCGACGTCGTGATTCGGATACCCGTGGCCGGTCCGGC
>DASYIL010000312.1:0-11472 GCA_035997545.1 Pseudonocardiaceae bacterium | reverse complement strand
GTGCCCCCGGTGGGGGTCGAACCCACACTGAGGCCCTTTTAAGGGACCTGCCTCTGCCGGTTGGGCTACGGGGGCGCTGCGGCAGCGTATCCACGCTGCCCTGAGCGGATCACGACGTGGTGGTGGCGCGGACGAACTCGGCTTTCGGGTCGTTGATCTGGCCCAGCGCCACCACCTCGCGGCGAAACAGTAAGGCGGCGGTCCAGTCGGTCACGATGCGAACCTTGCGGTTGAAGGTCGGCATCCGGCTCAGGTGGTAGGTGCGGTGCAAGAACCAGGCCACGACGCCCTTGACCCTGATCCCGTAGATCTCGGCCACCCCGCGGTACAGACCCAGGCTGGCCACCGACCCCGCGTACCGGTGCTTGTAGTACCGCAGCGGCTGGCCGCGCAGATACGCGATCACGTTGTCGGCGAGCACCTTGGCCTGCCGGACAGCGTGCTGGGCCGACGGGCTGCAGGTCGCGTTCGGGTCGTCGGAGGTAAGGTCGGGTACCGCTGCGCAGTCCCCGGCGGAGAAGGCATTCGGGCAGTCCACCACCTGCAGGGTCGCCGTGCAGCGTAACCGCTTACGATCGTCCAGTGGCAGGTCGGTCTGCTGCAACACGGGATTGGCCTTCACTCCAGCGGTCCAGACGATGGTGTCGGTATCGAACTCGGTGCCGTCGTCGAGGACGACGTGACCGTTTTCCATCGTCGTGACCCGGGTGTTCAGGAAGATCTCAATACCACGCTCGATCAACCGCATAGCGGTGTAACGGCCCATTTTCGGGCTGACCTCGGGCATGATCCGGCCAGTGGCCTCGACCAGCACCCAGCGCATGTCTTGCGGCTCGATGGTCTCGTAGTAGCGGCAGGCGTAGCGGGCCATGTCCTCCAACTCGGCCAACACCTCGATCCCCGCATATCCCCCGCCGACCACCAAAAAGCTCAGCAGCTTACGGCGCAGCTGCTGATCGATCGTGGCGTCCGCGGCCTCCAACCGAGCCAGCACGTGGTTGCGCAGGTAGATCGCCTCACCGATGGTCTTGAATGCAATACCGTGCTCGGCGAGCCCGGGAATGGGCAGCGTGCGCGCAATGGAGCCCGGCGCCATCACCAGCACGTCGTAACCGCGCTGCTCGATGTGCCCGGCGCAGTTCTCGATGGTGGCGATCCGGTGGGTGTGGTCGACACCGGTAACCCGGCCACAGACAATGTGGCAGCGTCGCAGCACCCGGCGCAGCGGCACCACCACGTGGCGCGGTTCGATTGAACCAGCCGCGGCCTCGGGCAGGAACGGTTGATAGGTCATCTGCGGCTGTGGATCCACCACGGTGACCGACGCCTCGCCCTGACGCAGCTTCGACTGCAGTCCCAGCGCGGTGTACATCCCCACGTAACCACCGCCGACGATGAGGATGCGAGGCGGTTCCCCAACTGTGGACGACAGCTCAGCCATGCCACCAGTATTCCCACCACAACCCAGGGCAAGCCACCGGTAGTGATGCTGCCCTCCTCGCCGGATCAGTCCGGCACAGCGGGACCGATCCCGGCCAGTTCGGCCGCGCGGCGCAGCACGTCGACCAGCATCGCCGTGGTGAGCCGTCCGGTGAAGGTGTTCTGCTGGCTGACGTGGTAACAGCCGAGCAGGTGCAGCCCGTCCAGAACGACCTCGGTGCCGTGCCCGAAGCGAGGCCGCGGGGTCGGCACCGGCCAGCCCGCGACGGCCAGCGCGGGCAACAGGGCCTGCCAGCCGAAACCGCCGAGCACGACCACCGCGCGCAACGTCGGGCGCAGCAGTTGGAGTTCGCGGATCAGCCAGGGCCGGCAGGCGTCGCGCTCGACGGGGGTGGGCTTGTTGGCCGGCGGCGCGCAGTGCACCGGGGCCGTGATCCGGGTGCGGTGCAGCGTCAGCCCGTCGTCGCGGTGGGTGGCGATCGGCCGATCAGCCAGGCCGACCGCGTGCAACGCGGCGTAGAGCACGTCGCCGGAGCGGTCTCCGGTGAACATCCGGCCGGTGCGGTTGGCGCCGTGCGCGGCAGGCGCGAGCCCGACGATGGCTAGCGCGGCGTCGGGCGGACCGAACCCGGGAACCGGACGTCCCCAGTAGGTGTGGTCGCGGAACGCGGCACGCTTCTCGGCCGCGACCTGTTCCCGCCACGCCACCAGGCGCGGGCACGCCCGACACCGGGTGACCTCGCGGTCGAGCGTGTCCAACCCCTCATGTGTCGCGCTCTCATGCACGGTGTGTCGCGCTCCCATGCACGCCGCGCCTCAGCCGAGGCCCAGCGCGATGCCGTCGAGGATGTCGTGCTCGCTGACCACGAGTTCACCGATGCCAGCACGGGTGTGCAGTTCCTCGGCGAGCACCCGCACGATGAGCGCCCCGCCAGCGATGACGTCCACCCGACCGGGGTGGATAGCGGGGTTGCCGGCGCGCTGCTGATGCGTCGACGCCAGGAGAGCCGTCGCCGCACAGCGCAGCTGCTCCAATGACAGCCGGGACAGGTGAGTGCGCTCCGGGTCGTAGGCAGGCAACTGCTGAGCGACGGCGGACAGGGTGGTGATGGTGCCCGCGACCCCGACCCAGGTGCGGGCCTTGTCCACCGGCACGTCGGCGAAAGCCTCCTGCAGGGTCTGCGCGGCGAACTGCCCAGCAGCGCAGACCTCGTCGGGCGTCGCGGGGTCGGAGCGCAGGTGCCGTTCGGTGATCCGCACGCAGCCGACGTTCACCGAACGCGCCGCCGTCACCTCGGCCCTCGTCCCGTCCCAGTCACCCAACACCACCTCGGTGGACCCGCCACCGACATCGACTACCACGAACGGCCCATCCCCGGGATCCAGGCCGCCGACCGCGCCGGTGAACGACAGCCGAGCCTCCTCATCTCCGGTGATCACCTCAGCATCGGTGCCGAGGGTGTGGCGGACCATCGCAAAGAAGTCTTCCCGGTTGGCGGCGTCCCGAGTCGCCGAGGTGGCCACCATCCGGACCCGCTCTGTACCGGCGCGCCGGGCAAGGGCGGCGTAGTCGGCCAGCGCGACGCGGGTACGCTCCAGCGCGTCCGGGGCCAGCCGACCGGTGGCGTCGACGTCCTGACCGAGCCGGACGATGCGCATCTCCCGGTGCACGTCACACAGCCTTCCCGCCCCCAGGTCCGCGACGAGCAGGCGGATCGAGTTGGTCCCGCAGTCGATCGCGGCCACCCTGGGCATGACCACCTCCGAGATCCGCAACGGCGCGCCCCCACTGTAGTGGAGATCAACCGCGCCCGGGATCAGGCGCAGGGGCCGGGAGTCCACCAAGCGCCGATCCGGTCGAGCACCTCGTCGCCGAACGGGTTCACGCCGGGCCCGCAGGCCAGCGCGTGCGCGACGTGAACGTGCAGGCACTTCACCCGGTCCGGCATCCCGCCCGCGCTGACCTGTGTCCCGAGCGGTTCCACCGCGTCCCGCTCGGCCAGGTAGGACTCGTGCGCGACCCGGTAGGCCCCCGCGAGCGAGGGATCCGCCGCGAGCCGATCGGTCATCTCCTGCATCGCACCACCGGCCTCGACCCGGCCCACCAGCCCGGCCAGCCTGCTGCAGGTCAGGTAGTAGAGCGTGGGGAACGGGGTGCCGTCGTCGAGCCGGGGATGGGTCTGCACCACACTGGGCAGCCCGCAGGGGCAGCGGTGCGCGACCCCCCGAAGGGCCCGCGGCGGGCGGCCGAGCTGCGCAGCGACGGCATGCCGGTCGGCGGCAGACACCTCCGGGCGGACATCACCCACTGTTGATCGACTTCCAGAGCTCGGCATACCAGAGCTGCCTGGCCACCTCGGCATTACCGGTACCGGCGGCGGCGATCGCGCCAGGGGGCAGCTGCACCAGGTACGGCGCCTCCCCCGGTCGCACGTAGCGCAACCGCTCGCGGGCCTGCGCCTGAATGTGCTGGGTGTCCTCGAGCAGGGTGCGGCGCCGCTGTAGCTCCGCGACCTTGTCGGTCAGGATTTGCTGCTGCTCGTGCACCGCCGCCAGCTCGGAGCGCTGGCCCACGTAGTTGCGCAGCGGCACGGCCACGCTCAACGCCAGCCCGCAGACCACCGCGGCGAGAATCGCGGCCCGACGTGGGGAGGTGATACCCAAGAAATGACCGATCCGCACCCCCAGCGGACGGGTCGCCGCCGAGCCACCGGGCGCACCGACCCGCCTGGGCCCGGGATCACCCATCAGGCCCTGTCCTCATATGAACCTGGCCCTCATATCAAGCTGGGCTCTCATATGAAGCCGAGCCCCCCGGAGCGAACCGGGCGAACGCCAGATCGCCGGCGTAGCGGGCTGCGTCCCCGAGGGCCTCCTCGATCCGCAGCAACTGGTTGTACTTCGCCACCCGCTCCGACCGGGCAGGGGCGCCGGTCTTGATCTGCCCGCAGCCGATCGCCACCGCGAGGTCAGCGATCGTGGTGTCCTCGGTCTCACCTGAGCGGTGACTCACCATGCAGCGGTACCCGCTGGACTGCGCGAGCGCCACCGCATCCAGGGTCTCCGACAGGGTGCCGATCTGGTTGACCTTCACCAGCAGCGCGTTGGCCACTCGGCGGGTGATGCCCTCCTCCAGCCGCTCCGGATTGGTCACGAACAGATCATCACCGACGAGCTGTACCCGATCGCCGATCTCCTCGGTGAGCCGCGCCCAGCCGTCCCAGTCGTCCTCGGCCAACGGGTCCTCGATGGACACCAGTGGGTAGGCGGCAAGCAGCTCGGCGTAGTAGGCGACCATCTGCTCGGCGCTGCGGGCGCTCTTCTCGAAGGTGTAGAGACCGTCGGCGAAGAACTCGGTGGCGGCCGCGTCCAGCGCGAGCACGATGTCCCGGCCCAGCGTGTAACCAGCCTTGTCCACCGCGGCAGCGATCAAGTCCAGTGCGTCGGCGTTGGTCGGGAGGTCGGGCGCGAAACCACCCTCGTCACCGAGTCCGGTCGCCAACCCGTTGGACTTGAGCACCGACTTGAGCGCGTGGTAAACCTCGGTGCCCCAGCGCAGCGCCTCACGGAACGAATCCGCGCCGACCGGGGCGATCATGAACTCCTGGACGTCGACGCCGGTGTCGGCATGCGCACCGCCATTGATGACGTTCAGCATCGGTACCGGCAGCACATGCGCATTCGGACCGCCGACATAACGGAACAGCTCCAGACCGCTGGACTCGGCGGCCGCCTTGGCGACCGCCAGGGAGACCCCGAGGATCGCGTTGGCACCCAGCCGGGACTTGTTAGGCGTACCGTCCAGATCAACCAGCTTCTGGTCCACCACCCGCTGCTCGATCGCCTCGATGCCGACCAGCTCGGGCCCGATCTCATCCAGCACTGCCCCCACCGCGCGCTCCACGCCTTTGCCGAAGTAGCGCGTGGGATCTGCGTCCCGCAGCTCCACCGCCTCGTGCTCCCCGGTAGACGCTCCGGAGGGCACCGCGGCACGGGTTAACGTGCCGTCATCGAGTGCGACCTCGACCTCGATGGTGGGGTTCCCACGCGAGTCCAGGATCTCGCGAGCTCCGACCTGTTCGATGACGGCCACGGATGTCTCCTCCTCGGCTGTTGGAGTTGGTGGAGTTGGTCGCGGACGGGCCTAGTGGGACAGGGTCAGCCTAACCGCGGCCCGACACAGTCGTTCGGAGGCGCGCGCCAGTGATCGGGTGCTGGACTCGTGCACCAGCCCATCACCGCGTACCGTTAGTGCGACCATGACCGCTGCCGACCGCCCCATGGATGCCGTCGAGCAGTTCCGGCTGGCTGAGTCGCTGGTTTCGGAACGGCGTCCCCTGGAAGCCCTCCGTGAGCTGCGACCGGTCTTGGATGCTGAGCCCGACGCGCCAAGCGTGCAGTTGCTGGCCGGTCGGGCCTACCTGCAGTCCGCCCAGCTGCACCGCGCCGAGGAGGCCTTCCTCCGGGTACTCGACCACAACCCGTCGGACCATTACGCGCGCTTCGCGCTGGGTCGCACGTTGCAGCGGCAGGGCCGACTGGAGGAGGCGAGAGCGCAACTCGCGATGGCCGCAGCGATGAACCCCACGCCGGACTATCAGGAAGCGCTCAACGAGGTGCGGATGCGGCTGGCCGCTCGAGAACCCTGAGCACACCATGAGCGTCAGGCGACATCCTTGGCGTTGCGGGCGTAACCCTGCGCGAAGCCATAAACCTCTTGCGCGTACTCAACGGAATTATTATAGGACAGGATCGCCCGCAACCAGCCGTCACCGGAGCTGAGGTTCCGGTTATCCGCGCACAAATACTTGGCAGCGGCCAGGGAGGCGTCATCGATGTTCTGCGGGTCGCTGATCCCGTCCCGGTTCGCATCGGCCCGCCATACCGCCCAGGTGGACGGGATGAACTGAAAGGGCCCGACAGCGTGATCCCAGACCTTGTCACCGTCGAGGAGACCACCGTCGGTGTCCGCGATGGCTTTGACGCCGGGCGCACCGTTCAGCGGTATCCCGATGATCGGGGAAGACGGACGGCCGTCGGGCTCGAGGTTGCGACCCTGGAAGCCGCCATGCTTGGACTCGACGGCCGCGATGCCAGCCAATGTCACCCAGGTGAGGCGACAGTTGGGCTGGGTAGCGGCGATCACTGCATGCGCGTTCGCGTAGGCCTCCAGCGCGCGCTGCGGGATGCCGCTGGGGCGAGACATCCGGGTGGCCCAATCGGCAAACGCCAGCTGTGGTCCGCCAGCAGGCTCCGCTGGAGCGGGAATCTCCACCGGGATGGCGACGGTCCCGGTAGAGGGCTGACCGGACGGCTGGGCCGCGGGCTGGGCAACAGGCCCAGCGGCGGGCTCGGGGACGTCGGGCAGCGCTGCGGGCGCGGCCATGGCCGCCGGCACAGGTGCAGCGGGCCCGCGGTCGGGTAGTGGGGCGGCTATCGAACCGAGGCTCGTGACGATCAGGCCGGCACACGCCAACGCACCACCGGACAACATCCCACGCAGCAGGTAGTGGGAAGCTCGGGAAAGCCTCAGCCGAGACAAACCCAGCCGGAACCGCTCGTTGCCGGGTTGCCCGGTTCGCGCACCGGCACGCTCGTCGCCGCTCATACGACAGATCAACGACGACGCTGGCGCCGGGATACGGCACGCGACCGCGACGACACGCAGCGGCGGCGGATCGGGTTAACCCAGCCAGTGCTCCCGCCATTGCTGCGGGGTGAGTGCGCTGGGGTCCAGGCCGGCCGCCCGGGCGGAGCGCTCGGCGGCACGCACGTCGTCGGCGAAGCGCCGAGCGACGCGACGCAGCGCAGCCTCCGGGTCCTCGCCGCTCAGCTTCGCCGCTGCGGACAGTGCGAACAGCGACCCACCCGTGCCACTGCCGTCCCCGGGCAGCAAGTCCGCCGGAACAGCCGCCCGCGCCGCGCGCGCCGCGAGCTTGGCCGCCAGCGCCACGGCCGGCTGGGCCAGCGCCACCCCGTCGACGCTGGACTCGCGGCGTTTCTCAGTGCGCTTGAGCTGCTCCCATCGGATCTCCTGGTCGGCGGCGGTGTGCACCTCCTCGCTGCCGGCGAACACGTGCGGGTGCCGGCCGACCAGTTTGGTCACCAGCTCGGTGGCCACCGCGTCGATGTCGAAACCCTCCGGGGCCTCCTGCGCGACCCGGGCATGGAAGAGCACCTGCAGCATTACGTCACCGAGCTCCTCGCGCAGTGCATCGAGGTCACCGTCCTCCAACGCCTGATACAGCTCATAGGTCTCCTCGATCAGGTAGGGCATCAGTGAGCCGTGGGTCTGCTCGGCGTCCCACGGGCAGCCACCCGGGGACCGCAACCGGTCCATCACCGCGATCGCATCCAGCACCGCGGCGCCTCGAGGTTCGGGGGTACCTAGCACTGCGGCACCATCTGACACCCAGCGGGCCGCCGCACCGGTGCCGGCGTCCAAGGTGAGTAGCAGCCCCTGCACGGTATTGCCGACCGGCCGCGCCCCGCACACCTGCGCCCATTCAGCGGGAACGTCGGTGTCGGCCTGCAGCGGTGCGCCGTCTCGCAGCAGGCGGACCGCCGTGGCCGGTAGCACCGCGCCGAGCCGCGGGGACAGCGCCACCACAACCGGCGCGCGAGTCACGCTCGGGGGATGGCGCGGAGCGGGGCGACGAAGCCGTTGGTCTCGTTCTCATTGGTCACAACCTGCAGGCCCACTGGGTCCCACACGCCATAGCGAGGATTGAGCAGCACTCCCACGTCCGCCCCCACCTGGGCCAGCTGCTGCAGGCCGATGGCTTCAAGCACGGCGGGCTCGATCTGATCGGGTTTGGGCGCATTGTCGGATGGCCGGACACCTCGATCAGTGCGGTTCTTGACCACCATGATCAACCACGGCTTGGTGTCCGCGAGCTGGAAGGCCACCACCATTCCGTCTGCGACGCCGAACGCCGGGGTGGTGGCGAAGATCGGGTCGTCAGCGGCCACGATCCGCTTGCCGATCACCGCCTCCTTACCGGCCCGGACGTCGGCATCGATCAGCTGCCGGGCCTGCTTCGGCCCAGCCTGGGCGAGCTCCTCCAGCCGGGCCTTCGCGGCGATTCGGGTGTCGGCCGTGGTGTAGTCGACGGTGATCGCGCTGTCGCGCAGGGCGATGCTGCCGAGCTGAGCCATCAGCAGTTTGTCACCGGCCCGCTGCCGGTAAGCGTCGGCATCGAAGATCGTCCCCTTGGAGGCGGCCTCGGCGCCGCCAACCTCGGTAATCAGCCGGTCCGCCCGGGCCTGGTCGACGGTCAGGCCCGCCTGCCGCGCGGCGACGGTGAGCAGCTCGTGCCTGACCTTCAGCGAGACGATCTTGCGTGACAGGTCATCAAGTTGGTGAGTCGCCGCCAGTTCGGCCCGGGTCTGTGCACCCTCCTTGGCCAGCACCGTGGCGAGCTGATCCTGCACCTGCTTCCGCGGGACCTCGGTATCGCCGACGATCGCAGCAGCCCTGAGCTGGCTGGGGCCGGCGCTGCAACCACCGATCACAAGCGTCCACACGACTGTCCCAACAGTGGCCCCAACAGCAACCCTAAGGACGGCGCCGCGCGCTGAACCGACGGCACGCAGGACCCTTCGCACGAGGCTACCTTCTCACGCTGCCAGGGTCAGCGCGGTTGCAGGGCAGCGAGAAGCCGCTGCACGCCATCGCCGAGCCGTTGTGGATCCGATGGCCCGACGGTGAGCGACATCGGCTCGCCGGACCGACGGTTGACCGTCACCTGGTACCGGCCGTCGACGTTGTCGCACCAGCGCAGGACGTCCGAGCGGCGCACCCGGCCCGAGGGGTCCCGTAGGTTGGCCGCGATCTGACCAGCCCGTGCATGCGGCTTATCCAGGATCGCGGCCGCGGCGGCGCTGCCGCATTCGGCGCTGGCCCGAACGGGGGACGCCGACACCAGCAGCCCACCACCGAACTGTGCTTCACTCGGTGGCCGGGCATCACTGTGTGGCCGGGCGTCACTGTGTGGCCGGGCGTCATCGGGTTGCAGGGCCACGGTTACTGTGGAGCTGCGGCCAGGCGGGTGCGGTGGGAGCCGCCTCACCACCGCCGCGGCCAACCCCGTTGCGGGGATCACCTCCAGTATCGTCGCGCCAGGCTGATCGGGGTGCTGCAGCGCGCAGACGCCCGCGGTGCCACCCCGGGCCGCGACCACCCGAACCGGCTGGTCGACCATCGCGCCGGCAAGCCACACCGAGTCCACCCAACTGGCCGGCCAGTGCAGCAGACGCAGCGCAGCCTCCAGGTCAGCGTCCATCCGGCCGGCACGGAGCAGGCCGAGCTGGGCAAGCTCGACGCACACGTCGGCCCGGACCCGAACGTGCTCGACGCGGGTGCGCCCGTGCGAGTGCACCTGGATTGGCGAGGGGTAGCGCTCTAGCTCCAGCGCCTCGGTGAGCACGTCCCACTGCGGGGCGGACAGCCGCCATGTCAGGGGCATCACCGTGATCCTCCGCCTGCGGGTGGATCCTCCCCAATCACCGGTGGAGCGACCTTGCGGCCGTCGGTGAAGACGTCGTCCATCTCGATGAGGTAGGAGGGGCGCCGGTGCTCGGTTTCCTCGCCGTCCTTGCCACGTCCGCCGCCCAGTGGTGCCATCAGGTCGCCCACGCCGGCGCGCCCGGCTGCGGCGTTGGCGCCGCGGCCCTGGCCGGCACCCATCCGACTTTCAGCGATCTCCGCGGCTACGCCCGACCGTCGGGGTCCGAACTCCGCGGCGCTGCCCCCACGCCCGATGCCGCTGTGCGCACTGCCACTGGGCCCGCTGCCGCCGGCCCGTCCCCCACCACCGACATGCCCGCCAGCGGCCCGGCCAACCCCGGGCAACACCCCGCCACCGTCCCGGCGCGCCCGCCAGGCATCGCTGCTGCCGGCGATCGGTGCCATGATTGGGACGCTGGCCGCTGCCGCTGCCGCCGCTCCGGCGGCGACCTGGCCACTGGAGGGCTGGCGCGACCCAGTGGCCTGACCGAGCTCGACCGGCCCGCCGCTGAGGTCTGCCGGCCCGGCGCCACCGCTGCTGGCCACGCCCTGGAGATGGGCGGCGGTCGGCTGGGGCTGGGGGCTGTGACCGCTCACAGCGCCTCCCCCGGACGCGCTGACACCACCCCCGGGTTGGCCTGAGCCCGGTGCCGGCCCGGCGATGGGGTGCTGCTCGGGTGGCTGCAGCGTCGGGTCGGCCAGCTGCGGGTAGATCGGCACTTCGGTGCGGTTGTCGTTGATCGGCGCGGAGTACACGTTGTTCATGATCCGCACGGCTTCCGTGTGCGCCTCGGACTGTGCCTGGTCCTGGGCGACGGCGTCGATGACCGCGCCGGGAACGCCGCCCACGGCGAAGCTGCGCAGCGACTGCCCCCAGTCGTGCGACTTCGCCAGCGGCACGGTGGCCTTGGCCTGCCCGGCGCTGGAGCCGGAGGCATCCATCAGCGCTGTGGTGCGCTCCGCGGTATCGGCCTGGCTGACCGCCCAGTCGTTGATCGGCCCGAGGGCCGCGATCGCCGCCTCGGCCGAAGCCCCACGCCACCCACCGGACACGATCCCGTTCAGATCGCGGGTGAGCCCGGTCACAATATTCACGTCATTCCGGGCCTGGTCGCTCCACGCCCTCGCAGCGTCGCCGATGTCGCCCGGATCGACCGAGGTATCCAGCATCGAGCGGATCTCCTGGTGTCCCCAGGCAGCCCAGTTGCTCGACCCGTGGTCGTTACCGCTGGGCCCGTCCAGGCCGAGCACGTCGGCCACAACGTCCCACGCTCCGGCCATCTCAACTCCCCACTTTCGGCAACCGAGGCTCGATCATCTGCGCGATCCGCAACGCCTCGGCACACGAATCGATCGGCTGAGGCTCCAGGCTGAACGCTGGCGCCACGGCCACCACCAGCCCCACCGACCCCCCATCTATCAACTGCGCGCAGTCCGTGCGGTCACGGACCACCGAGAAGTGGACCCCGGCCCGGCCATTGACGGTGTTGTCCGCGAAGCTGGTGAACGCCGGATCATGCCGG